>CAYWGP010000276.1:0-49192 GCA_964458155.1 uncultured Bacteroides sp. | reverse complement strand
GCAATAAACTTTACATCCTCACCCCCGGCAAGCATCCTGGCCAGCCAATATACTGCTGCATCGGGATCGCTTCCACGCACTGTTTTGATAAAGGCAGAGATAATATCATAATGCATCTCGCCATTTTTATCATATATGGCCATATTCTCCTGGAGCCGGTCCTTAACCAGTTCATCCGTAATAGATATAAGTCTGTCGGTAATGAAATCATCGCCTGAACTCTCTGATTTAACAACCACTTCAAGCGTATTTAAAAGCTTTCTGGCATCTCCGCCCGAGTATTGAAGCATGGCTTTATTCTCCTGGATTTCAATATTCAGCTTCTTTAAATAAGGATCCTCACTCAATGCGCGCTGTAATAAAGATTCCAGATTCTCCTTCGAAAGCGAATTCAAAATGTAAACCTGGCAACGGGAGAGAAGGGGTGAAATCACTTCAAAGGAGGGGTTCTCCGTGGTGGCCCCTATCAGTGTGACAATGCCCTGTTCAACCGCACCCAGGAGGGAATCCTGCTGGGATTTTGAAAACCTGTGAATCTCATCTATAAACAGTACCGGGTTAGGCTGATTAAAGAATTGGTTTTTCCGTGCTTTCTCTATGGTCTCACGAACATCCTTCACACCGGAAGATACAGCACTAAGGCTGTAAAAGGGTCTTTCCAGCTGTTTTGAGATAATACTGGCAAGCGTAGTTTTTCCCACCCCCGGTGGTCCCCATAAAATAAATGAGCTCAGGGAACCCGAAAGCACCATTTTACGTATAACAGCATTGGGTCCCACAAGATGCCCCTGTCCGATATAGCCATCCAGACTGTTTGGACGCATACGATCGGCAAGTGGTTGGTTGGGGAACTGATAAGCGGGAGACATGAAGCAAATTTAGGTTTTTTTTATTTTGACACCGATTTAAAAGCATATAATGATGAAACGAAGCACAATAAAGGCAGGGATAATTCTATGGATTTCAGCAGCAGGGATGATGACACCACTTCTCTCCCAGACACTCTCCATGGATTATATCTATGGTGGTATTGATGATGCGGAAGTATTTCTTCAGGAATATTTAAAACCATATGCCAATATACTTGGATCGGACCTGAATGCAGGCTGGTATAATACGGCCAGACCACATGAGCTGGGCGGTTTGGATATAACAGCTACTGTTAGCTGGGCTAAAGCTCCCTCTTCTGCGCTTGCTTTTGACCTGGCCGGACTGGAATTAAATGGGACCATTGAACCTGATCCCGGCACTATTGCGCCCACCATCGCCGGAGAACAGGACCCTCGCCCCGGCATATCTTACACGCAGATGGTCGACATGGGAGGAGGGAATATGCAGGAGGTGGAATATGCCCGATTTACTGTGCCAGATGGGGCCGGAGTCGATTATTTTCCACTTCCCATGGCCCAGCTTACCGTGGGGCTTCCTTTTGGAACGGATGTTTCTGCCCGCTTTATTCCCATGATAGGGTACAGGGATTACGGGGAGATAGGACTGTGGGGAGTGGGAGGCAAGCACTCCATATCACAGTGGCTCCCTTTCCTGAAAGAAATGAAGTTTCTGGATATCAGTGTGCAGGGCGGATATACAAATGTCACCTCTTCGGTTCATGTTGTTCTTGAGCCCCAATCACTTGTCGAGGTGGACCCCTATCCTGATTATAATTGGGATGATCAGTTCATTACCATGAAAGTAGAGGGTTGGACCCTTAACCTGATCGCCTCTCAAACCTTCCCGGTGATTTCATTTTACCAGGGTATAGGCTATGCCAGCTCCATGGTTGATCTGCTGACAGAAGGGCACTATCCCATCAGCACCGTGATTCTGGATGAAAGCAGTGCTGATTTCGGAAAAGTCACCTATGAGATAGCAGAAAATCCAATTGAGCTGTCTTATAAGAACTTTAACAACCTGCGCCTAAATGTGGGGGCAAGACTTAAGCTGGGTGTGCTTACCCTCCACTATGATTTTACCTATACCTTTTATGCCACTCAATCGGCAGGCATTGGGATCAGTTTCAGGTAAAAGCGCAACTTAATTGCTAGAAACCATTCAGACTCATCGTAACGGTAGGGATCAGCAGCAGCCACCCGAGGACGATCAGTATTGCCATAAAAGGCAGGACCCACTTAAGCCATTTTTCATAGGGTATTTTAGCTACGCCCAGAACACCTATTAATACAGGTGAGGTGGGAGTAATCATGTTGGTGAAACCATCACCCAGTTGAAAAGCCATCACTGTAGCCTGTCTCGATACGCCAATCAGATCGGAGAACTGTGACATGATTGGCATGGTAAGAGCTGCTTTAGCAGAACCGCTGGGAATTACTACATTGATCAGGGTCTGAATTACATACATCATACTTACCGAAGCAAGCTTGCCAAATTCCTGCATGGACTGAGCAATACTGTATAACATGGAATCGATGACCTTCCCGTCCTCCAGGATTACCAGTATGCCCCCTGCAAGGCCCACCACTACAGCCGCTGGAAGGATATCCCGCATTCCTTCTATAAAGAGCTTTGTAAGCTGATTAGCACTTTTGTTCATGGCTATCCCCGAAAAGATTCCCATTACCAGAAAGAGCGTAGCAATCTCCTTTACAAACCATCCGTATCCCATGACACCTACAATCAGGTATATGATTGTAAAAACAAGCATGTTCAGAATAAAGAAATGAACAGATTTCCGGAGTGTTAAAATACCACTTATAGCAAACAGGCCGGCAATAAGTGGTAGAAAAGCAAAGGTGTATTCGCTGTTTCCGATGCGCAGGGTAGAGCTGGGTTCCAAGACGGCAAAAACTGTCATTCCGATCAAAAGAATAGCAAAAGTTATCCAGGCCATCAGCGGGGTTTTGTACTCAAGCTCATCCAGGTCGATTACCTCCTTGCTTCTCCAGTAGCTGTCAGATTCATATACAGGGGAAGCCTCCGGATTCTTTCGGATACGAGCCGCATAACGTAATACCCATGTAATTCCGACCAGGTTTATCACAAACCAGACAAAGAGCCTGTATTCAATTCCGGAGAATAGAGGTAAACTGGAAAGACCCTGGGCAATGCCAATGGTAAAGGGATTAAGCAGGGCCCCGGCAAAACCCAGACCAGCCCCTACAAAACACATGCTTAAGCCCACAATGGAATCATAGCCCATGGAAATAGCAAGAGGAACGAAGATGATGATAAATGCGATGGTCTCCTCACTCATGCCGAAGGTTGCCCCAAATGCGCTGAATACCAACATAATCAGTGTAATAATCATATTATCAATACCCAGCCATCGGAAGAAACTGTAACGCTCAAGCTTTCTGACCTTTCTCAGGAAGGACTGAATTCCTACATCAATGGCCATGCTGTCGTTCATTATCCAGAATGCACCTCCAATAATCAGAATAAATACAATGATGTCGGCCTTACCTGCGAATCCATCAAACATGGCGCTGAATAATTGCCAGGTCTGCGGATGCTTTTCAGCGTCGTGGAAAGATCCATCCACAATGACCTCACGCATGGTCCCATTTACATCAACAAGCTCTCTGTCAAATTCTCCCCCAGGCAGTATCCATGTTAGCACTACCGCTGCAGCAATAAAGGCAAATACAATCACATAGGTATGAGGGATAGCAATTTTTCTGGCCATGCTATAATAATTTAGGTGTACAAATATGAATGAAAATTTCGAAGGGAATAAAATTTCTTACATTTATCCCCTCAAAACAGCCTTTATGTTGTTGCTCCGAACCCTCTTCATATCTGCACTGTTTCTTTTTTCTGCACATTTACTTGCTGCAGATCAGCAAAAAATTGAGAGTCTTAAGTCTCAGATTGAGGAGGATATCGCCGATTCGATCAGAATGCGACTGTTCTTTGAAATGGCACAGGAAACAGGTGCCTTAGATACTTTACTTTCATTCTCCTACCTGGAAAGTGCTAAGCTCATTGCAGAGAATCTTGATGATGTAAGAGGATTGGGAGTATATTACAAGATACTTGGAAAGATAAAAAGCCGTTGCGGCCTTTATGATCAGGCGATCCTGCATTATGATCGGGCCCTGGCCTATTTTAATGAAGCCGACGATCAGCTGAGTTTTTTTGAAACGGTTAAGGAGAAAGGCAATGTCCACCTGTTCAGAGCTGAATACTCACTTGCCATGAATCAGTATGAGTCGGCTCTGGACTATTACCGAAGAAGTAATAACCTCATAGGGATCAGCCGTTGTCTCAATAACATGGGTATAATCCATAAGAACAGGGGGGCTTATGTGGAGGCACTTACAGTCTACGAAGAGTCTGTCCTCTATCTGGATACTGTCAGGAATGCCTATGATATTTCCCAGGCCTATATTAATATGGGCAATCTTTTTGTCTACCTGGGGAGCTATGAAAGGGCCCTGGAGTACTTTGGCAGGGCGCTGGATATTTCAGAACAAAACGCTTATCTGAATAATTATTCACTCTGTCTCTCCAACTCAGGGGTAATACAGAATAAAATTGGGAATCTCCATGAAGCGCTTAACCTCTACGAACGCTCCCTGGAGGTTAGCAGGTCCCTGAACGACCCTGTTCAAATATCAAATTGCCTTATTAATATTGGCACGAATTACGCCGATATGGGTGAACTTCAAATGGGTCTTGACTTTGTGCAACAGGGCTTGGAGATTAAAATGGACCTGGGTGATGAACGAATCATTTCCAACTGTTATATCCACCTTGCCGATATCTACTCTCTTATGGAGGAGTACGACATAGCAATAGAACTTCTAGAAATGGCCATTCCGATTAAGGAGCAACTGGATGATCCCGATGGGCTTATCAGGTGTTACCTGGGACTGGGTGCCATTGATGCTGAACAGGAGCGATTCAATGAAGCTGACAGGATGCTGACTTATGCTCTGGAACTGGCCATTGAAATACAATCCATGGAGTATATAGCCGAAGCTTATCACATTAAAAGTGAATTGGCTGTAAAAAGAGGTAATTACCGATCGGCATACCAGTTTGGGATACAGCACCATCTCTACTCTGACAGCCTGGTGGACGAGGCAATTGCAAAAGCTGCCATTGAAATGGAGTTCAGAACCCGTTCGAAGACACTTCAGCAGGAAAATGAAAATCTCAGGATTCAATCCAACCTTGACAAGTTGCTGGTTCGGAAAAGAACCGTGGTATTCCACTCCAGCCTGGTTATTGTAATGGTACTGATTCTGGGTCTGATCTTTGTTCTGTATTATATGCGTCGTCATAAAAAGACTTCCCTTAAGCTGGAAGAAAAGAACCTGGTCATTACGAAACAAAACCTGAAACTTGATCAGCTAAATAAAACCAAGGACCGGATGATGTCCATTATTGCACACGACCTGAGGGGAACCATCGGGAACCAGCTAACAGCCGTGGAGGTATTGAACAGAATTGAAGGAGACCGGAAGGTTGAGATAGACAGGAAAAGGCTGCTGGGAAATTTGAAGAATTCTGCTTCTTATTCGCTGGAATTACTGGAGAATCTGCTGCACTGGTCCCGCATTGAAGAAGGTGCTTCCAACTACCACCCGGAAGAGGTTAAACTCAATACACTGGTCAGTAACTGCCTGTCACTTTACAGCGAAACTGCAAAGAATAAAGAGCTTGAGCTTGTGAAAGAAATTGAGGGGACCATCACTTGCTCCGCTGATAAAATCATGATGGAGACCATTTATCGAAATCTGATCTCCAATGCCATCAAGTTTTCCAATCCTGGTGGATCCATTGCCATTGGGCTTAGCAGTGTTGATGGAATAGTCCGTTTCTGGGTCAGGGATCAGGGAATTGGTATGACAGAAGAGGAAGCAAAAAAAATAAGGGAAAACGGGCTTGGAAGCCGAAGGGGAACAGCTAACGAAAAGGGCGCCGGAATGGGTTTAACCCTTGTACGTGAATTTATTAAAATCCATAACGGCGAGTTGTCTGTTACAAGCTCTCCAAACAAAGGCTCCACCTTTGAAGTTGTATTTCCCTGTATAAATTAACTACTTTTGCCATGCAAAGCTGACTGCATGGATATCATCGAGAAATATTCCAAGTCCCTTCAGAAGGAGATCCTGACCCAGTTCAAGGAACTGATGCTTATTTGTGGCGAGGAATACGACAAACGTTCCCTGGCCCTGGTTAAGAAATCTTTCACTTTCCTGTTGAAGCATACAGGGGAAGAGCAGCAGATCAATGGCATTCCAATGGTGAAATTTTCGGCCGTGCTGGCACAGATGGCCGTGAAGGAACTGGGCATGGATGCCATCGGGGTTTCAGCAACGCTACTACTGCACTGCGTGGAGTTAAATCACCTTTCTGCTGAGGATGTGAAATCAGGCATAGGGGACCGGACCGCTACTGTTATCAAGGAATTTCTGAAGATCAGCAATCTGGACACTACTACCACACAGGGGCAGGCCGAGAATATGAGGAACCTGATTCTGACACTGGCTACTGATTTTCGGGTTATCCTGGTTAAAATTGCCGAGAGGCTACACCTCATGAGGCAGATGAATCTCTTGCATGAAAAAGAGCAGATAGAACTATCCTGCGAATCCAGGTTCATTTACTCTCCTCTGGCACACAGACTTGGATTATATAATGTCATGTCCGAAATGGAGGATATCTCCATGAGTATACTGGAACATGAAGAGTATAACTCAATCGAGGCAAAACTAAAGGCATCCACTCAGCGAAGAAACCGTTTTATCAAGGAGTTTATTCAGCCGCTTCAGGAAGACCTTGAGCGGGAAAAGTTCAAAGCCGAGATCAAGGGAAGACCCAAAGCGATCTCGTCCATATGGCGAAAAATGAAGAAGCAGAAGGTGGAGTATGAAGAGGTTTATGACAAGTTTGCCATCCGGATCATCATTGATACTCCAATGAAGAAGGAGAAAGCAGATTGCTGGAAAGCATACAGCATTATTACTGATCATTATCAACCCAACCCGGAGCGTCTACGAGACTGGATCTCGGCACCCAAGTCCAATGGTTACGAATCTCTTCATACAACCGTGGTGGTTCCCGGCGGAGATTGGGTAGAGGTGCAGATCAGAACAAAACGCATGAATGAGATTGCCGAAAAGGGACTGGCTGCACACTGGAAGTACAAAGGTATCAGGGGACAGGCCGGTATTGATAAATGGATCGAGCGGGTAAGGGAAACTCTTGAGAATTCCGAAATGGATGCATCAAATCTTATGGAGGATCTCAAACTCAGTCAGTTCAGTAAAGAGATATTTGTATTCACGCCCAATGGCGACCTGAAAAAATTTCCCGAAGATGCCACGGTACTGGATTTTGCATTTGATATCCACACAGACGTGGGGGCCACCTGTGCCGGAGCGCGGGTCAATGGGAAAAATGTTCCCATACGTTACCGTTTGAAGAATGGTGACAAAGTAGAAATTCTTAGATCCAAGAGTCAGAAACCAAAGATGGACTGGCTCAATGTGGTGGTGACTTCCAAGGCCAAGGGTAAAATCAAGCAGGCCCTCAAAGAGGCCAAACTGAAAGAGGCTGAACATGGAAAGGAGATTTTGAAAAGAAGATTCCGGAACTGGAAAATAGATTTTGACGACAGCAGCGTCAGAAGAGTGATACAGCACTTTAAATACAGGGATGCCACCGACCTGTATTATGATGTGGCCACAGAAAAGGTGGATCTTCTTCAGATCAAGGAATTGCTCACCAGCACTGAGAAAGCTGTTGATATAAAGCCAGGAAGGATTGAAGAGGAGTCGGTGGATCGACTGGTAAAAAGTGCTTCCAGAGAGTCGGGCGACTTCCTGGTTATCGATGAGAAGCTGGCCAATATTGAATACAAGCTGGCACCCTGCTGCAATCCCATCCTGGGTGATGCCATATTTGGCTTTGTCACCATCAGTGCGGGGATCACCATACACCGGACCAATTGTCCCAATGCACAGCAACTACTTTCCCGTTATGGTTACAGGGTTGTAAAAGCAAGATGGAACACCAATGATCAGAATGCATTCTTTCCTGTAACCCTGAGAATCACAGGTATGGATGACCTGGGGATCGTCAGCAATATCTCGGATGTCATCTCCAGGGATTTGCAGGTCAATATGAGATCCATATCCATCGAATCGAATGATGGGATGTTCGAAGGCAGTATCACACTTTTTGTGAAGGATACTCAGCACCTTGAAGCGCTCAGTCGCAAATTAAAGAAAGTTAAGGGTGTCAATAATATAAAAAGGATCAATTAGCCAGGAATTCCCTGTCCAGGTTCTCCAGGCGTCCCGAGATCCAGGCTTCAAAATATATGTATTCGCTTACCATATCGATGTCCAGTTCTGGCCAACGATGCATTTCCCTTTCCACAGCACCACTTTCCCTCACTTTCTGGTAATACTGATCCATCATTGTCATAATGGAATCTTTGTGAAAAGGTCCCTGCCTGTATTGGGCCCAACTTTGTTTTTTCAAATCATTGAAGCCCTCCACATCCAGTGCAATAAGCCTTTTAAATAAATTGTTGGTCTGAAGTCCGCTTTGAGATGAACTCCGCTTATCAAACCGCCTTCCCCAGGTGGCATCCAGATCCCAGGGAATAATAAAGAAAGGATCGTCTTTGGTGTATTTCGCGTAGAATATATTCTTGCCTGAGTTGTCCACTCCCTTTATGAGATTCAGGAAAAGGTAATAGTCAGCAGCCACCTGAAGATCGATCATTTCAGAGATGTTCTGTGTAAAATCGTGATCATCAGCCTCCACAACGGTTTTGACAAATTCTTCAAGCGGATCCCAATGGATGCTTTTTGGATAGATAAGTTCCCAGCCATCCCAGATTTCACTCACACCGGGTTCGGAGTGTATCTTATAGAACATGGCTGAGCCATCCACATAATCCCAGGCCTTGTAGATAACTCCTCCTGCATATTCCTGGTGCTCCGAAAAGCCAAGTACATCCTCATTCATTTTCTCCCCGAGACAATAGAGGCCATAGTAACTGTTGTTAATGAAAACTTCAGCGTATTCGAAATTGATTCCGGGAACTACTCCCTCCCTCATATCCTGGTCAGGAAGAGAACTGATTTTTCTCCATATGTCATAGGATAATTTTTGCCTCAGGCGCAGGTCATCAATGTACATTGCATCCAAAATCCAGTCTTCACATTTCCTCATTCCAAGAAGGGATACTTTCCTGTCGTTCCTGCTGAAGCTGTGCCATAGTTCTACGCCAAAAGCACTTTTCTCAAAGCGTCTGGCACTTTGGCCGCGTATCTCAATTCCTGCGGGGGAAGTGAAAAGCCGGGTTGGAGAGGATGCGCCCTGCTCCGAATACTGTAACTCCATATAGGAATCTACTTTGTATTCATCCGGAATATCTTCATTTGTAATAAACTGTAATACGGGGAGGGAGGTAAAAATAAGCTCAAAGGTATCAACCCTGTCCGCATTCCGGGCAATTACCGTGTATGGCGTGTTTAAACTGATAGGAGCCAGTTGGTTAAGCTCCCCCTCAATCAGATCCTGACCATTAAAAAGGACCTTGCTGTAGTCGCCAAAACTCACTTTCGGTGAAAAATCAGGAATGGATTCTTCAGATAGATGGTATAGTAACAATCCTTCGCTTATGTCGGCAAAAGCATAAATTCCATCAAAAGCAATAACCCGTAAACTGCCTTCAATCGGGTCGCTTTCCGGAAATTCCAGCTCGCGATAACACCCCTCAATTGTAAGCAGGAGAAGTGCCAGGATGATCAGGATGCTTTTATTTTGATATGAGTGCATTTTAGCGCTGGTTCATTTAAAGGACCTTCAGTTCAGGGTACATATTATTCTTCTCCGATACATAAACTTCCTGAAAGCTCATTTGAGAAGTGTCCGCTTCCCAGCTTTCCCTGATCATGTTCCATACATCGTGATATTTATTATTAATACTCAGGGAGGAATTCACCCGGATACTTCCTTCGTGGTGAGATTTATAAGAATCTCCGTACCTGATCCCTACCCCGTTTGCAGAAAAGGTACAGGAGTCGGCCACCACAAGGTGATTTGGACTGCTGTAGCCCAGTTCAAGGCCCTGTCCGCAATCCGTAAAAATGCAATTTGTGAATTCATGCAGTTTCTCTGTCTCCTTCCCACTGGAGAGAGCTGCTCCCTCGTGAAAATTTGATTCAAAACGGGAATATGAAACCTTTATGTTCCCTCCGCCATTTGCTCCGCTATCCAGCCCATCGTCCTTTGCATACATGAAATATGAATAGTTTATAAGTGCATCACAGTAATTCAGGTAAAGTCCATCATTATCCTCATCCCGGTAGTCTTTCGAATCGTCGGGAAAATCTGTAAATACGCAGTGATCGATGTATACCTCAGAAAAATTTGCCTGACCACCTGTTTTTGCCCTTTGTATTAAACAGTAATCCAGATCCAGCAGTCCGTAACGCGGATAGAAAATCTGTCCGATATGATCGATCAGGTAACAATGATCAAGAATGATTTCACCCTGTTCGCAAAAGAACAGCGCCTGCCTGCCGGCATGACCCCATGAATAATCCCCTCCATCATGAAAACCGCTTCCGCTGATCAGGGCATGTCTGGCTTCCACGCGGTTTCCGTTTGCTCTTCCAATGATTCCTCCCCAAAAAGAATCGGGATTACTGCAGAGAATGCTAACAGCTTCAGAGGCGCTTCCCTTAATTAGTATGGTGCCGTCATTAATGATATCTACCTCCGGAGCTATCGTAAGAAAAACGCCCTGTTCAATGGTAAGAGTCATTCCTGCCGGAATAATCAAGCTCTCATCGATATGCCAGTAGCTAAGCGTTTCCAGAGTGAAATCATCCCTGAGGGTGCCGCTTAACAGATTAGGTGAATTATCTATCACCTCGGGCTGCACCGGAAAACTCCGATGATCAATCTTTAAAGCTTCAGGTCCCATGTCTTCAGTGCTCAGCCATCCAGATCCAACACCTCTTTTAATAAGGAAGTTGTTCCCTCCAAGCTCAGCCTGAAAATTATCTGTAGATAAGGTCAGATCACCTCCACTAACCACCACCACGGGGAAACCATGATCGGCAGGGACTCTTGAAGGGCATATTACAGTGATTTCCTGCTCTTCGATGCGGCCAGGCTTGACTCCTTCAGGAGTCCATGGCGGCAGACCCCATTCAGCCTCACCGCGCTCCTTATCCAGTATTACCAGGCGAATTACAGCTGAGGGTGTGACGGTCCTGTTTGTCTCATACACTTCCAAATGATAATAACCTGCCTGGTCAAAAGATATTGTGCCTGGGTCCTCGTAGACTATGTCATTAACAAGGATTGTATTTGTTTTGTTTCCCCTGTACCGGCTGCAGTCAACAACTATAGAGCTTTCGTATTCCCCCCTGTCCTGCAAATCATCCAGGAGTATATCTGCCCCGAATTCAATTTGTTTGCATGAGGAAAACATCAGGACCAGGCTAAGTGATAAGACAGTAGCCAGGTGCTTTTCAGCTCTCACCGTAAATATAGTCTCCTTTGCTTTCATTTTACTCTGCTGCAAGTTAACAGATATGGAGTCATTGTCAAAGTCTGGCTGAGCAATGCGAAGATCTCAGAAAGAGTCAGCTATATCTCCTAATACCTGGGATCGGGCCGGTATGGGAGCCTGGCCATCTTTTCCACTGTCATCCCCGGGAATCCAAACTCTTCGGTTATCTCACCATAAAGCAGGTAGATTCCATTTCCCCTGTAGGGGTGACGCTTCAAAGAATCCGGGAAATTGACCACATCAAAAAACTCACCCTCTACATCCAGGAAGGTGCCAAAATTCATCCATTGTTTTTGTTTGGTGCGAACATGCTTAACGGTAACCAGGTTGCCCAGCATGCGAACCTTTCTGCCAAGGTTCTCCATCATCTGGCGGGACAGGATTTCTCCCCGGAAGGCAGTCTGAAGCAGCTCGAAAGCAGGAATAGTCACTGCAAAACCAAGTATCTCAAGCTCATCATAGCTATTCTCAAGAGAAGTCTGTTCCAGTTCGGGAAGGGTGAATTCCCGTTTCTGGACAGGAAACAACTCCCTCGCGGGATCCCTTTTTTTACGATTCCCCAGGACAAGGTGGGCGTCCCACAACAGCTCCTTCTTGCTCTTTCCTGTGAAGCGCAGGGCAGCGATCCGGATCAGGATAAGCACCTGCTCCAGTCCCAGGGGTACACGCTCCAGGAAATCCTCCAGGCTTATGAAAGGCCCATTCTGCTCTCTCTCCTCAATAATCATTCCCACGACCTGTTGTTCCAGGCTTTGAATGTGGATAAAGCCGATGTAAATATCCCGGCCGCTTATGGAAGTCTTATGCTCACTCCTGTTCACACAGGGGAGGTGGATAATGCCCCCCCAGCGGCGTGCCTCATTAAAATAGACCCATGTACGGTAATATCCGCCAAAATTATTAATCACGGCAGTCATGAACTCCAGGGGATAGTAGGTTTTCAGGTAAAGCGACTGGAAGCTCTCCACTGCAAAAGAAGCCGAGTGGGCCTTGGAAAATGAATAACCGGCAAAGGAGCTGATCTGCCTCCATACTTCCTGGGTCAGCGTATCGGGATAGCCACGAAGGCGGCAATTGTCGAAGAAGCGGTCTGCAATCCGGTCAAACTCCGTTCTGGAACGGTACTTTCCACTCATGGCCCTGCGAAGTACGTCAGCATCTGCCAGATCCAGCCCGGCAAAGTGATGACAGATCTTGATAACATCTTCCTGGTACACCATCACCCCGAAGGTTTCTTTCAGCTGTTCTTCCATAATGGGGTGCAGGTATTCAAAGGAATCTGGATGGTGAAACCTCTGGATATATTCACGCATCATCCCCGATTGTGCCACCCCTGGCCGAATAATGGAGCTGGCTGCCACCAGCGCACGGTAGCTGTTGCAGCGAAGCTTACTCAGCAATCCTCGCATGGCCGGACTCTCAATATAAAAACAGCCATTGGTCTCACCCGATCTCAGTTGCTTTAAGACCTCTCTGTCCTTTTTGAAGGCATCCACCCGGTGCACATCCACTTCAATTCCCCGGTTCCTGCGGACAATCTCCGCACACTCCTTGATATGCCCGATGCCGCGCTGACTGAGGATGTCCAGTTTCTCGAAACCCAGCGTTTCTGCAACATACATATCCCACTGTGTGGTTGGAAGTCCTTTGGGAGGCATGTCCAGTGCGGTATATGTGGTCAGGGGTTCTTCCGAGATCAGGACACCGCCGGCATGAATGCTTCTCAGATTGGGGAAATCCATCAGGCGGCTTCCGGCCTCGAAAATGTTCCGTGTAATATGGTTTTCATTCAAATTGTTCCCGGGATCCTTCACAAGAAGGTCAATTTCCTCCTTGGGCAAGCCATACACCTTGCCCAGCTCCCTGAATATGGAACGGTCCCGGAAGGTGGAGATGGTCCCTATCAATGCAGTGTGCTTGCGTCCGTACCTCTTAAAGATATAGTCCAGCACTTCATCACGCTCTTTCCATGAAAAATCGATATCAAAATCGGGCGGACTGGTCCTTTTGGGGTTTATAAAGCGTTCGAAATAGAGGTCAAGGTCGATGGGGTCCACATCGGTAATGCGCAGGCAGTAAGCCACAATGGAGTTGGCGCCGCTGCCCCGCCCCACATGGTAGAAGCCCCGTGACATGGAGTAACGGATCACATCCCAGGTAATCAGGAAATAGGAGGAGAAGCCAAGCCTGTCAATGATCTCCAGTTCATGCCTGATCCGTTTCAGAGCCTCCCGGTTCTTTTGTCCATAGCGATACTCCATTCCATCCATGGCCAGTTTTTCCAGCAAAACCCTGTCGTCATGAGCTGTCCCGGTGAAGGTCCTTTTATTCTTTACAGTCTTAAAATCAAAGTCCATCCGGCAATCTTTCAGGATCTCTTCTGTGTTCCTCCTGATATGGGGAACTTCATCGTAAGCACAGCGCAGCAGGTCGGGCGCAAGCAGTACTTCGCTCTCATCGGCCATCTGTCCCGGCTTTAACTGGCTCAGGAGGGTGTTATGGTCAATGGCCCTCAAATGCCGGTGCAGGGAATGGTCATGCTTATGAAGAAAAGTCACCGGATGCCTGATTACCAAACTTGAATGTTCCGTTTTCCAGTGGGAAGTGAACAGTTTGTTTACCTCGCCAGGCCGAACTCCAATCAGCTCCTGGTCACGCAGTTTAACTCTGCCTTCTCTCTTTCCCTGCCAGGGATTGTTACTGAAATCATAGATGAACCATACATCCTCCTGGGGTGGGGCGCGTTCAGGCAGGGGGAGCCCCGACAGGTTGTGATAGGAGAGAAAACTGTTCAGCTCCCTGAAACCTGAGGGATTTCGGGCAAGACCCGTATAGAGGTATTTGTCGCCATTGCGGTATTCGATCCCACCCATGGGATGAATCCCGTGCTGATGGCAGGCCCTTACAAAGTCGACCATGCCCGTGGAGTTATTGATATCGGTCAGGGCCAGGGCATCTATCCCCAGTGCAGCAGCCTGTTCCACCAGTGTTTCCACCGCCATGGTCCCGTATCTGAGACTATAATATGAGTGACAATTCAAGTACATTAACCATTAACTTTCACCTGTACCAATACCTGAATCGACGGTTTTTCAGGTTGTCGATCTGCTGACGATTTTCCGGAGAGGGAATTCCCGGCTGTTGCTGCGACTGTGCGATTCGCTCCTCCAGGTCGTGAAGCTGTATGCCACTGGCCCTTTTGACCGCATCGGAACCGTAGCGCCTGCGCAGCTTATCCAGAGCCAGGTAGAGGTGCACCATTTCCGAAGTATCTTCAAAGAGGTTCAGCTGCTGAACACCCCGGACCAGTCCGGAGAGACGGACCCCGATCAGGCGAATCAGCATGCGACGCTGATAAAGGCGATCTAACAACTCTCTGGCAACAGGCATCAGCACATGATCAAAAGAGGTGTAGGGAACCCGTTTCTGCAGGGTGTGGGTGTCAAAATTTGAATAACGGATCTTAACGGTCACTATGGAGGTGAGTTTCTCCTCTTTACGCAGCTGGAAAGCCAGCTTCTCCACCATGGAAGTAAGCAGGTCATGTAAGCCCGCCATATCCATGGTGTCCCGCTCAAAGGTCCTTTCGCTCCCAATGGATTTCCGCTCTGAATACTGAACCACGGGAGCAGGGTCAATGCCATTGGCCTTCTTCCAGATTACCAGCCCGTTCTTCCCCAGCAGACTTTCCATCATCTCTATGGGAATCTCACCCAGGGTGCCGATGGTGGCAATTCCCATGGAACGTAGCAGGTGGAAGGTTCGATTTCCGATCATGGGGATCTTTCGAATAGAAAGAGGGGAGAGGAAGCCCTTCTCATGGCCGCCGGGAATCTCAATCTCCCCATTGGGTTTGGCTTCACCTGTGGCAATTTTTGAAACCGTCTTATTTACTGAAAGCCCACAGGAGATGGGCAGACCTGTCTCTTTGATAATGCGCTGTCTCAGTTCCCGGGTCCACTGCATACACCCAAAAAAACGATCCATCCCGCTTATATCCAGGTAGTGTTCATCGATGGAGGCCTTTTCATAGACGGGGGCCTGCTCTGCAATAATATCGCTAACCACTCTCGAGTAACGGCTATAGGCATCCATATCTCCCCTGATCACAATGGCTTCAGTGCAGAGCGATCGTGCCATCTTCATGGGCATGGCTGAATGCACCCCGAACTGCCTGGCTTCATAGCTGCAGCTGGATACCACACTGCGGTCCGACATTCCGCCAATAATTACGGGCTTTCCTTCAAGCCCGCTGTTCATCAAGCGTTCTACAGATACAAAAAATGTATCCAGATCCATATGTACTACACTCCTCGTCATGTTCGTTGCACCCACCTTAATGCTTAGTAGTTATTTGTTAGTGAAAAAAATTAGCCATTAAGCACTGACTATTAACTTTTTTTCTATCTTTGATTAGAATATAATCATTTATTTGATTACAATATAATCAGGCAAACTATTATATGCAAGCATAAAAACTGTTTTAACATGAATTTTGATTCAAATATCAAGCTGTTGAGAAAGCGTAAAAAACTCACGCAGGATGAGGTGGCTGCAGAGCTTCAGATGAAGCGCTCAACATTAAGTGGTTATGAGAACAGGGTGGCACAGCCCGGTCTGGAAATACTTCTTCTTTTTTCCGACTACTACAACATTGCCATCGATACTCTCCTGAAAGTGGATCTGTCAAAATTAAGCGAGACACAGATACGGCAGCTGGAGCAGGGTGAAGATGTTTTCCTCAGGGGTGGTAACCTGAGGGTACTTGCCTCTACAGTAAATGAGCATAACCAGGAGAACATCGAGCTTGTACCCGTTAAAGCCCAGGCAGGATATACCAATGGCTTTTCTGATCCGGAATATATCAGCGAACTGCAGGTTTTTCAGCTTCCCTTTCTGTCAGGGGAAAAGAAATACAGGACCTTTCAGCTTCAGGGCGACTCCATGCTCCCCATTCCGGAAAAGGCCTGGGTCACCGGCGAGTATGTAGTGGATTGGAAAGAGCTGAAGACCGGAGAGGCCTGTGTGGTTCTGACCATGGATGAAGGCATTGTATTTAAAATCATTGAAAACAGGATAGAGGAGGAAGGCAATGTGATCCTTTATTCCCTGAATCCGCTTTATGAGCCCTATGAGATCCATGTGAGCGGGATCAAGGAAATCTGGAGGTTTACTCACTTTATAAGTCACGAAATTCCTGAACCTGTGATACCGGAAAACCAGCTGGTCCGAACCGTGGCAGCCCTGAAACAGGATATGGACCGATTGAAGCTGATCAGTTCAAGCCAAAATCATCACCCAGAAGGGCCTCCTGTTTTCTGATCATACTGAGATAACGAAGCTGTCCTGCAAGAAATCCCTCTCTTTGTTCAGCATCGGGCATGCATATAAACTGGTATTTTTCATCGGATGAGAGGTTCAGGGCTATGATCAGATCTTTTTGAGAAACAGGTTCAGAGCGGCAAGAGCTGAGAAATTCCTTATCATATTGATCTCTGTAGCTGCTAATCAAATCTAAAAGTTCCCTGCTTAACACGGGATCATCACAGGGGAGCCGGCGAATGGTGCCTCCGGCATAAAGTTTTCCCTTTAGCTGCCTTTTATAACTGGTAATCTCAACAATAGCAACAGATTCAACCACAATTACCATATGTCCATCTTCCTTTTCCGCCACCACATCTTTCAACCTGACTTCACATCCGAACTCCTGTATTTCCTGTTCAATTACAAAGGGAATGGCAAAAGTAAAGCCCAGAGTACGGGCCTCATTAATAAGCTGTTTGTATCGGGGCTCAAAAATATGCAGCGGTATATCCTCTCCCGGAAAGAGAAAGATACTCAGGGGAAAGTAGGGCAATATGGCGGTTTGCTGGTCCATTGAAAGGTATACCCTCTCATAACAATTCATATTTTGAAATTGTTTAACTTTTAACTTTTACATTAACTATTAACCATTAACTATCCAATTATGTGCTTCACCATCGAGATACACCTCAGCAGAAAAGCCATTGAAGACAGGTTCCGGGTGGACAGCTCAGCACTCTATGATTTTGAGTTTAGCTATTTCTACAGGGCATTCAGCAATCCTATGATTCCTGTTATTGCCCAGGAAGATTCCGGCAGGGTCCAGTTAATGCAGTGGGGATTGATCCCGGCCTGGAGTCGTGATCGCGAGCAAGCAGAGCGGATCAGAAAAGGCACATACAATGCCCGGTCGGAAACTTTACATGAAAAGCCCTCTTTCAAAGAAGCATTAAGCAGGGGACGCTGCCTGATTATTGCCGGAGGTTTTTTTGAGTGGCAACTTGTCGATCAGGTGAAAATTCCCTGGTATATTTCTCTGAAGAATGGAGAACCTTTTGTATTTGCAGGGCTGTGTGACACCTGGAGGGATCCCCTCAGTGGTGAAATCTGGAAAAGCTGTTCTATTATTACAACTGAAGCGAATCCCTTGATGGAGAAAATTCACAACACCAAAAAACGAATGCCGGTTATATTAAAAAAGGACCTGGAGAAAGATTGGCTTTCCGAAGAACCTTCTCTTCTAAATAGAAACAGGTTGCTGAAAGCCTGCAATGAATCTGATTTGCAAGCGTATACGGTTACACCGCTCCTTTCTTCTCCACGGGCCGACCCAGGAGATCCTGGTATGATTGAACCTTATGAGCAAATCTTTCCGGGAAAGTTATTTTAAATCCTCTCATAGATTTCAACAGCCTGAGAAAAACTGCATATTGCGTAAGAGATTGTTAAATAAACAGATGGGCTTCCAAGTTAACAAACGATTAACTAATTGTTAATAAAGCTTGTTCATTACATGTTAAATTCTTCGGGGATTTTTCCTTGCAGCAATGCTATAAAGCATATACTTTTGGTATTACCAAGTGAGCGATAAAAGGCCACTCAGTTCTTTAAATGATTAAGTTCATTAGCCACCAGGGTAACCTGGTAGTGTGAACACAAGTCACGCGAACAACTAATCAGGTATTGATGTTGTTCTCCCGATCTTCGGATCGGACTGTGAGCTGGAATACCCGGACTGCTGTCACAGGCAAGAAGGGAGATTTGAAACGGAAACCGTAGAGTACCTGAAAACGCGGTGAAAGTTGTTTACAGTTGAGCATTGGCATTGTCTATGGACAACAGCGGTGCAAGTTGTTCGATTCGTCGGGCAGCGAAGGGATCACAAGGCTTCGGCCTCGTTTTCCGACCATAATAACCGTAGCTTGGCGCGAATTAGAAACTACGGTATCTAACAAGCGGAATGGGAACCAGATGCAAATTTGGCTCCCATTCGTGTTTTATACCCCTCCTGAAGGTCAGGCAAATTCTTTTGACCAACTGCATGGAATGAATTATCAATGGGGACAAATTTCCTTATCAAAGTACAGTATTTTGTGCGAAGAGCCTATTTATGTATAATTAATTTAACCATTCGCACTGATGAAAATTGACGTGTATCATGTTATATATCTGGGTTTTACAATCATATGTCAGAGTCTGCTTAAATAGGAGCAATGAACAATTCCAAATCAAATTCATTTTACCATAACTTTGTTATTACAAACGAAGTACTCTGTACCAATATATTTAGTCTGTGAAAAAGATTTTAATTTTTATAACACTCTTCGGGTTCTTCTTTTTTGGAGAAATTGCGATGACTTTTTCTGACAAAGGTTATCCTTCTCTTCTGAATGATGAAGAAGTGCCATTTTCTCTCTTGCTTGATAATACCTACTCTGACTTCGAGGGAACTGAGAACATTGATAAGCAGGTTGAAGCCTTTATAAAGCGCTGGAAGATTGAAGGAGCCAGTCTGGCCGTTACCAAAGATGAGCGCCTTGTCTATGCCAAGGGTTTTGGCACAGCCAATAGTGAAACTGGAGAAGAAGTGAAGCCCGGACACCTGTTCCGGATTGCATCCGTTTCCAAGCTGATCACAGCTGTGGCTATTATGAAATTATATGAGGAAGGAAATCTTGGCCTGGATGATCCGGTTTTTGGACAGCAGGGTATTCTGAATGACACAATATTCATGAGTTACCAGGATCCCAGGGTTGAGCAGATTACAGTTCGACATTTGCTGAACCACACTGCCGGCTGGTCAAGATATGCCGGCGACCCCTTATTTAATCCGCTTTATATAGCCAGAAAAATGGGTGTGCCGGCTCCTGCCAGCTTTGATCATATCCTGCAATATACGCTGAATCGTACATTGAACTTTGACCCGGGAAGCCGTTACAGCTATTCTAACCTGGGATATGCCATTCTTGGCAAAATCATTGAGAAGGAAAGCGGCATGCCTTACCAGGACTATGTGGTTATGAATTTGCTAAAGCCACTGGGTATCCATGATATGCATATCGGGAAAAGCTATTATCATGAAAAATATCCCAACGAAGTAAGGTACCACAGCAGCGCGGGGGAATTAACCATACGTGCAATGGATGGATCAGGTGAAATGGTGCCCATTTATTATGGTGGCAATAACATGGAGCTTCTGGGTCCTGCCGGTGGTTGGGTAGCCTCAGCACCTGAACTTGCCAAATTTTTGACTGCCATTGATGGCTTTGATGAACAACCCGATATTCTGTCCCATGAAACCATAGAAAGCATGTCAGATCCCGGTTTTGCGGGAAAAGGTCTCTTCGGCTGGAGGGGTAGCGATCAATATGGAACCTGGTGGCGCACAGGATATCTTTCCGGCTCATCGGCATTGATAGTCAGACAGGGCGATGGAATAAACTGGGTGGTTATGACAAATACCAGCACTTATAAACAATCCAGGATACACAGATATGTTTCGGGACTGATGTTTGGTAGTGTAGGCGCCGTAGATAATTGGCCGGTCCTTGATCTTTTTACCATGGAGGAAAACCATCCGGGCCCGATTTCAGATATTCCGGCTACAAATCCGAAACTTTAGCCCATAATATATATTCCCTTTTATTTTTCCTTATATCTTAGTAGGGTCAGATAAGCATTTTATGGAGCTTTCATCCATCAAACATATTGATCCATCACTATTAGCTGATTTTAAGGCCGACCTCTTTATCACTACCCTGGGTTTTGAATCTCGAACTACCACCGTGGCCCGGCTGTTTGAGAATAATTCCTGTCGAAAGGTTGCTCTTGAGATGAAAAATTCCATTAAAGAGTATGCTTACCAGGAAAACAGCGCCTATCTTTTTGAGCAGGGTTTTGAAATAATCCGCGTTGAATCGGAGATTCCTGACCTTGATGCAATATTTCAGGACATGTCGGGGAAAACATTCAATCTTGTCTTAGATTGCACCAACATGCCTCCCATTTGGTATTACGAGTTTTTCAGATGGTTTAATGATAAACAGGATGGTGATGGAAAAGTGCAGGTACGGATTACATATACAATGGCTGCTTATGTTCGGCAACCCGGCTCAAAGAAAGTCAAGGAAGTTTCCAACTTTCTGAAAGGAGAGGAAAAATCTGCGAACGGCAAGAAAGTTGCTCTGATGCTTGGAGTTGGCCAGGAGAAGAAAGTCTCGGAATCGATCTATAAAATGATTAACCCTGATTTGCTTTATCTTTTTTATGCGGATCCGCCGGTCGAGAAAAAGTTTGTTGAAAAGGTTTTCATTAATAATCACAAGTTAATCAACGAGGCTCCCATCAGGAACCTGGTTGCGTATCCGATCCGAAATGCTCAGACCATCTACCAGAGTCTCATCAATACTATTCTACCCCTGCGTGATGATTACTCTATTGTAATCATCCCGCAAGGGCCGAAAATTTTCTCTGTGGTGTCCATGCTGGTTCATATGGGCTACCCTGATATTAAGATAAGTTATCCTCGCTTGAAGAAGTCACCGGCCAGCGATCGTCTGGCAAAAGATGGACCTGTGGTTCTGGATATTCTTTTTGAGGGTGAAGAATAAAAACATTTTCAATATATGGTTGTTATACCATCGAAATTTCTATTACCACACCATTTTCATTTGATTTTATTATGGCAAATTTTGATATTATCATGCCGAAGATGGGAGAAAGTATTGAAGAAGCAACAATTACTAACTGGTTTGTTAAAGAGGGAGATAAAGTAGAGGAAGATGATGTCCTTCTCGAAATAGCCACTGATAAAGTTGATTCAGAGATACCTTCACCTGTTGAAGGCGTAGTTAAGAAGATTTTCTTCAAGCAGGATGAACTTGTCGCTGTAGGCACAGTGATCGCTGTTATTGACCTGGATGGAGAGGATGCATCAGTCAGTGATGTGAAGGCAGATGAAGAAGAGGAAAGTATATCTCATGAACCAGTTACTGCTAATCAGGAAGCTGCTCCGGCCAATGAGGAGAAGAGTGAGAAACAGGTCGTTTCAAGCGAGGCTCGATTCTATTCGCCGCTGGTAAGAACCATTGCGGAAAAAGAAGCGGTTTCACAGGATGAACTGGATTCCATAAAAGGCAGTGGATTAAACGGCAGGGTTCGGAAGGAGGACCTGCTGGACTATCTTGAAACCAGGGGAGAGACCAAGCCGGTTCAAAAAGAGCAATCCGTGACAAGCGCACCCAGACCAGAAACCACACCGGAAAAAGTTCCTGTGCAGGCGCCGGTTTCCTCGGGCAGCGGCGATGAGATCATTGAGATGAGCAGGCTCAGGAAGCTGATAGCCGATCATATGATCAGGTCCAAGCAGACTTCGGCTCATGTGACAAATATGATAGAGGTGGATGTAACTTCAGTGGTCAACTGGAGAAACCGCGTGAAAGAGGATTTCTTTAAGAAAGAGGGTGTTAAACTGACCTATCTTCCAGTGTTCCTGGAAGCAACGGTAAAAGCTTTACGCGATTTCCCTCATATCAATGCTTCTGTTGACGGGGATAAGATCATAGTAAAGAAGAACATCAACCTTGGTATCGCTGTATCACTGCCCGGTAACAATCTGATTGTTCCAAATATCAAGGATGCAGGAGGCTTAAACCTTACCGGTCTGACGAAGAAAATGAATGAGCTGGCTTCTGCAGCCCGCAGCAACAAATTGAACCCCGACGATATTAGCGGCGGAACTTTTACGGTAACCAACTTTGGATCCTTCCAGAATGATATCGGGACCCCCATAATCAATCAGCCTGAGGTGGCCATTCTGGCCGTGGGAGCAATTAAGAAAAAACCCGCAGTAATTGAGACTGAGATGGGAGATATGATTGCCATCAGGCAGAAGATGTGGTTATCCCTCACTTACGACCACAGAATAATTGATGGTGCTCTCGGAGGTGCATTTTTGAAGAGGTTGGGAGACTATATTGAATCATTTGATCCCCTGGCCGGTAATTTTAAACTATAACCAACAATGTCGACAAAAAAGAAATTCAGTATAAAACATACAGATAAAGAGACCCTGGCAAGATGGCTGAAATTAATGCTAGTTGGGAGGGCTATAGATAACAGGGCCCCCAATTACCTGAAACAGGCCATTGGCTGGTCCTACCATGCGCCTTATGCCGGGCATGATGGTATTCAGCTGGCCATCGGACAGATCTATGACCGGGAACATGATCACCTATTTCCTTATTACAGGGATATGCTGACCACCCTGTCCGCAGGTCTTACTGCCAATGAACTGGTCCTGAACGGGATATCCAGGGATACAGATGTGGCCGGAGGCGGAAGGCATATGTCAAACCACTTTGCCAAACCAGAGTGGAACATTCATAATGTCTCATCCTGTACCGGAAACCACACCCTGCATGCTGTTGGCATAGCCCGTGCCATGAAGAGATACAAGGTTCCGGGGGTGGCCATTAGCTCCCAGGGAGAGTCCTCCGTTTCCGAAGGTTATGTATATGAGGCTATTAATGGTGCCAGTACTGAGAATCTACCGGTTATTTTTGTGTTCCAGGACAATGGATATGGGATATCGGTTCCCAAGGCAGACCAGACAGCCAACCGGAAGGTGGCCAATAATTTCACAGGATTTAAGAATCTCAAAATTTTCCACTGTAACGGCAAAGATGTATTTGACAGCATGAATACCATGACAGAGGCTAAGGCTTATGTGGCTGAACATGAGCACCCTGTGATCGTTCATGCAAACTGTGTAAGAATTCATTCTCATTCCAATTCTGACAGACATGATCTCTACCGTGATGATTATGAGCTGAACTATGTGAATGATTATGATCCGCTGGCCAAATTCAGGCGTCTTCTCCTCAGATATGAACGATTTACAGAGGCCGAGCTTGAAGCGATTGAAAATGAGTCTAAAGAAATAGTGAAGGCTGCTCATAAGGTGGGAATGAATGCTCCGCAGCCCACTCCAGAGTCCATACATGACTTTGTGATTCCTGAACCCTATACAAGTGACAAATACCCCGAGGGGCTTCATCAATACGAAGGTGAGCCTAAAAAACTGATCGAAGGATTGAATGAGACTCTTAAAGCTGAGTTCCGTCACAATCCCGATACCTTTATCTGGGGACAGGATGTGGCACACAAAGAAAAAGGTGGCATCTTCAATGTTACCAAGGGAATGCAGCAGGAATTTGGCATAGAGCGAGTTTTCAATGGCCCCATTGCTGAAGATTTCATCATGGGAACGGCCAACGGGATGAGCAGATTTAACGATAAGCTGCGTATTGTAGTTGAAGGTGCTGAATTCGCCGACTATTTCTGGCCCGCCATGGAACAATTTGTGGAAACAACCCATGAATACTGGCGAACAAAGGGACAATATTCCCCAAATATTACTGTACGTCTGGCCTCAGGTGGCTATATCGGAGGCGGACTCTATCACTCCCAGACCATTGAAGGCTCACTGACACCATTGCCTGGAACCAGGGTGGTTTACCCAAGTTATGCAGATGATGCAGCCGGATTGTTAAGAACCAGCATCCGTTCCAGGGGTTTAACTCTTTTCATGGAACCAAAAGCTCTTTACAATTCCCCCAAGGTGGCTACTCCCATTCCGGATGATTTTGAGGTTCCTTTTGGAAAGGCCAGGATAAGAAGAGAGGGAAGCGACCTGAGTGTGATTACTTATGGAAATACCACTCCTCTGTGTGTGGGCCTTGCCGACGAGTTTCTGAAAGAGGATATTGCAAGTCTCGAAGTGCTTGATCTCCGCTCACTCAGTCCCCTCGATACCGATGCGATTCTTGCTACCGTAAAGAAAACTGGTAAAGTGCTTGTGGTGCATGAAGACAAGGTGTTCGGTGGATTCGGGGGAGAGGTAGCCGCTCTTATCAATGATATGGCATTTGAGCACCTGGACGGACCAGTGAAACGAGTGGGTTCAACCTTTACCCCGGTTGGATTTAACCGGATCCTGGAAGCAGCCGTCCTGCCCAATATTGAGAGAATAAAGAAAGCTGCCACAGAATTGTTAAACTATTAACTCCTAACTCCTGACAATGAATAAAACCGCTATTATATACAGTTTTAATACCAAGAAGACCGGAAAAATAGCCGCTCAGATTAAGGAAGGCTTTAATGATCCTTCCATTGAAATGCTTAATGCTGAAGAGATCACTGAAGATATTTTTTCTTCCTTCGACCAGATTATTATGGGTGTACCCACCTGGTTCGATGGCGAACTTCCCAACTACTGGGATGAATTTGTCCCTGCTCTGGAAGAGATGGATCTGAAAGATAAAAAGATCGCACTCTTTGGACTTGGAGATCAGGAAGGTTATGCTGAGAATTTCCTTGATGGCGTGGGTCTCATGGCTGATATTCTGGAAGCCCAGGGAGCCACTTTAATCGGATTCACCTCCACGGAAGGGTATGATTTCGAGAGTTCAAGGGCCTTGAGAGACAATCAGTTTCTTGGATTGGCAATAGACTATGAAAACCAGGGTTCTATGAACAAGCAACGGGTTGCAGCCTGGATTGAACAGCTAAAAAAGGAGTTTACCTGATATCTTCCTTGAATTATTACCATGTTGGATAGCATGTTTTAGCATTTAATTTACTTCTTTTGTGCTTGAGCAATTCAAACCGTAAAACCGCATAGTTATGGCAAAAGATCGTGTTTACATCTTTGATACCACTTTAAGGGACGGGGAACAGGTTCCCGGATGTCAATTGAATACCATTGAGAAGATAGAGGTAGCAAAAGCTCTTGAGGAACTTGGAGTGGATGTGATAGAAGCCGGATTCCCTATCTCAAGTCCTGGTGACTTCAATTCGGTAATCGAAATATCAAAGGCTGTTTCAGAGCCTGTGATCTGTGCACTTACCAGAGCGGTTAAGAAAGATATTGAAGTAGCTGCCGAGTCACTTAAATTTGCCAAACGGCCCAGAATCCATACCGGGATAGGTACATCCTACTACCATATATATCATAAGCTGAACAGCAATCCTGAAGAAATTATCAAACGGGGTGCTGAAGCTGTCAGTTATGCCAAGTCATTTGTAGAGGATGTTGAATTTTATGCAGAGGATGCAGGACGTTCGGACAACAAATACCTTGCCCAGGTTGTGGAAGTGATGATAGATGCAGGAGCTACTGTTATCAATATCCCGGATACAACGGGCTACACTATGCCCGATGAGTATGGAAAGAAGATTAAATACCTGGTAGATCATGTTAGCAATATCGATAAGGCCATCCTTTCCACACACTGCCACAACGATCTTGGAATGGCCACGGCCAATACCATGAGTGGAATTATTAACGGAGCCAGGCAGGTGGAGGTAACCATGAACGGAATAGGGGAAAGGGCCGGAAACACCTCACTGGAAGAGGTTGTTATGATTATGAAGAGCCGCAAGCATCTCAACCTGGAATCTAATATCAATCCAAGGAAAATTTACAGTACCAGCAGGTTGGTCTCAACCCTCATGCGTATGCCTGTTCAGCCCAATAAGGCCATTGTCGGAAGAAATGCATTCGCTCATTCTTCAGGAATTCACCAGGACGGTGTGTTGAAAAGGAGGGAAAATTATGAGATTATCAATCCTAAAACCGTTGGAATCAACGAATCGTCCATTCTGCTTACTGCCAGAAGCGGACGGGCTGCTTTAAAACACAGGTTGGGAAAACTGGGTTATTCATTCAGTAAAAGTGACCTGGACAAAATTTACGAAAAATTCCTGGTGCTTGCCGACTCCAAGAAAGAGATCGTTGATGAGGATCTGAAAGTGCTGGCCGGATCGAGCAGCCTGGATATCCAGCGAAATCTTCATCTTTCCAAACTGCAGGTGCTATGCGGCAAGGGTACACTTCCCATTGCCACAGTATCTGTTTTATGGGAAGGGGAGTGCCACACTGCCACTTCTGAAGGAAACGGACCGGTAGATGCATCTATCAGTGCTGTCAAGAAGATACTTAAAAAGAAGGTAAGAATCGAGGAATTCCTGATACAGGCCATAACAAGGGGAAGTGACGATATGGGTAAGGTCCATATGCAGGTTGAAAATAAAAATGTGGTTTACTATGGATTTTCAGCATCAACTGACATTATCACCGCCTCGGTTGAAGCCTTTATTGATGCCATGAGTCAAATTGTATAGCAGGGCATTTGCACTTTTTACTATTTTTACTACAGATCGCTGAACAATGGAATACATTGCTAGGAAGTCTGTTCTTTCTCTTAGAAAATACGCTTAACTTTTACTGCCCTGTATGCGGAGATTATATTTTTTTCTGCTTGTAATATGTATGCTGACCTCTGTAAAGAGCTTTGGAAAAGCAACCGTCAGCGGCTATGTGCGTGATGCTGCAACTGGTGAAGCATTAATTGCAGCCAATGTAATTATTGAGGAGCTTGGCACAGGAACCAGCACCAATGAATATGGTTTTTATGCTCTTTCCCTCGACCCGGGAAATTATACATTGTTTTTTTCCTATGTCGGCTATGCTACAGTTAGCAAAAAAATTGTGCTCAGCGATGAGATGGTACTGGATATGGAGCTTAATGAGCTATTGCAAAAATTGGAGGAGGTTACCGTCTCTTCTCAACGAAACAACTCTAATATTACAGAGCTGGAGACTGGATTCACCAGGCTGCCAATTCAAGACATACGCAAAATTCCTGCTTTTCTGGGAGAGGTCGATGTGATAAAGGCAATACAGCTACTCCCTGGTGTCCAGGTTACAAGTGAGGGTTCATCCGGATTCAGTGTCAGGGGAGGAGGGCGAGACCAAAATCTGATCCTGTTAGATGAGTCGATTGTCTATAATGCCAGTCACCTGTTGGGATTCTTTTCAGTCTTTAATAACGATGCAATTAAGGATATCAAACTCTATAAGGGGGATATTCCGGCAAGTTCTGGAGGCAGATTGGCATCCTTGTTAGATGTTCGAATGAAAGATGGTAATAGTAAACAGTTCAGTGCAAGTGGTGGGATCGGTACCATATCTGCCCGCCTGACTCTGGAAGGACCCATCGTTAAGGACAAAGTCTCTTTTCTTTTTGCTGCCAGACGGACCTATGCTGACCTTTTCCTCCTCTTTGCCAAGGATGAAACCCTGCAGGATACAAGACTCTTTTTCCACGACCTTAACGGCAAAGTGAATTATCGTATCAATGATAAAAACAGAATATATTTATCGGGATATTCAGGAAAGGATACCTATGGTAACAAGGAGTACGCCGGATTGAATTTTGGAAACCGGACCTTCACGCTAAGGTGGAATCACATCTTCAACAACAATTTGTTCAGCAACTTTACCCTTGTCAATTCTCATTATTTTTATGATCTGGGAACTCCTGATGAATCTGATGAATACTTCAACTGGACCTCCAGCCTCGACGACTATGGATTCAAAGGGGATTTTACCTGGTACCTGAGTCCTGAAAATACTGTACGCTTCGGGCTGTCGGGAACCTACCATGTTATAAAGCCGGGTGACATTGTTGGGAGAAGTGTTGGAGGCATCAATCAGAGCCTGGAACTCGCTTACAACTACTCACTTGAGAGCGGACTTTATATTTCCGGTGAATCAAAGCTTGGGGAAAGCTTTGCCATTCGCTATGGCTTACGTTACTCCATGTTCAATAATGTAGGACCCGGCACGGTTTATCAATATGATGATGATTTCCAACTGGTTGATTCTACCGAATATGAAACCGGGGATTTCTACAATTTCTACCAGGGGCTGGAGCCCCGGATATCGGCGAATTATATGTTGAGTAAAAGGCAATCGGTAAAAGCAAGTTATTCCCGTACTGTGCAATACCTGCAGCTGGCCACTAACTCAACAGCTGGAACTCCCCTGGAAATATGGTATAATGCCTCACCTAATATCGAACCGCAGCTTTCCGATCAGGTTTCGGTAGGGTATTTCCAGGACTTCTTTGATCATAAACTTCAAACATCCTTCGAACTCTATTACAAAAAGATGAATAACACCATCGATTTCAAGGATCATGCCCAATTGCTGCTTAATCCAACTCTTGACAGGGAGATAAGAGTGGGTGAAGCCACATCTTATGGAGCCGAACTTTATCTGAAATATGAAAACAGGGACTTTTCAGGATGGATCAGCTACACTCTTTCGAAAACCATGAGGGATATTCCTGAGATAAACAATGGCGTTGCTTACCCGGCACCCTATGATAAGCCCAATGACCTGGCCATTGTACTTAATTATGCAATAACGCCGCGGATCGAGGTGGCTGCCACCTGGATCTACAGTAGCGGGCTACCCTTCACCTTACCTTCAGGCAGATATGAGGTCATGGGCAGTATCCTGCCCCTGTATACAGGAAGGAACGAATACAGGCTTCCAGACTATCACCGTCTCGATCTTTCTGTAACCTTTAAGGGCAAAGAGAAACCTGGAAAGCGTTGGAGAGGAGAGTTAAACATCTCTATTTACAATGCCTACGCCAGAAAAAATGTATGGACCCTCAATTTTGTCCAGGATGAAACCCAACCCGAAGTAAGCTATGCTGAGATGACCTACCTTTTCTCAATTATCCCTGCTATTACTTATAATTTTAAGTTCTGATGAGCTTCAGGATAATATACCGGCCTTTTTTGATATTGATTTCTTCAATAATTATTGCCACAGCATGTACCGAACCAGTGGATATTGATCTGGATTCCACATATCAGAGGCTTGTTGTGGAAGGTTATGTCAACACTGATTCTCTTAAGCACAATGTTATTCTATCCGTGACAAGTGATTACTTTGCCAACGAAACATCTCCCCGAATATCAGATGCTTTTGTTGAACTCTCTTTCGGGAGCGAGACTATGCAACTAATAGAAAATGAAACCGTTCCTGGCCTGTATGAAGCTCCATATGCCTTCAGAGGAGTGATTGGAACCACCTATGACTTGTATATCAGTCAGCTGGACGTGAATCAGGATGGTATCGAAGAACAATACCACGCTTCAAGTACTATGCCAGGTGGAACCGAGCTTCATTCCATTGAATTGCAGTATTATCCAACTGCTTTTGCTTCGGGATACGCGGTCTTTATGTATGCAAATCATCCTCCGGAACAATGGGATTGGTTTGGATTCAGATTGCTTAAAAATGGAGTCCTGCTGGACAGTACATTACAAAATTACTCTGTTATATCCGATGATATCTTTGATGATGGCTATTTTCCGGGAATCCCTGTGGGATATTTGAGTGATGATGAATCCGAACAGGCAGTTTATCCGGGAGACACTATCACATTAGAACTTCATTCCATTGAGGAGGCATATTACAATTTTGTAGGTGCTGCTCAATTGGAGATTGTCGGATACAATCCGCTTTTCTCCGGCCCATCTGCCAATATAGCAACCAACTTGAACAATGGTGCAAATGGTATATTTGCTGCTTACTCGATCCTGCGCAGCTATGTGATTGCTGATGAATAGTCAGGCCTGCTACAAAGCAAAAAGAGGGTACCTTTGAAGGCACCCTCCTGTTCTGTTATATATTAGATCCTTAGTAAATTCCCAGCTGACTCTTATTCTTCACCACTATCTCCGGGGATCCGTCAAAGGTGGTGATCAATCCTGTTATGGTAAGGTGCTCACCCAGAAAGTATCTTTCAGGCCTCCAACTGAATTTGCGTGCCACACGTCCCGGAACAACAACTGTGAACTGCTGGTATGGGAAGTCTCCTCCGAAGAAAAGCAGGTAATCATCGGTTTCCTTATTGTACCAGCTTGCATAAACCCTTCCGTAAACCATGGCCACTTCACCCATGTTGTACTTGGCATCGAAAACCGAGATGGTCTGGATCCTGTAGCCGTAGTTGTATCTCCAGTGGAACTCAGGGTACCACCTGCTATAATCGCGGTACATACTCCTGGTCCAGTATATATTCCCGTAGCTAGGATAATAGAGTACATTATAGTTATTTACGTAGGTGTTATTATGGTAGTGCAATTTCACCCTGGTGGTGGGGTAAGCATAGTGATAATAGTTTCCTCCGTAATAGCTTTGGCTATTATAATAACCCGTGGTTTTGACAGGTGCGCTGTAAGCTCTCTGCGTTGTAAACTTATTTGGTTTGCCATAGGTACTGCGCGGATTATTTGGGGTACTTATGCTAACAGGCCTGTTATTTGCATGCATATTATTTGAATGATTATTTGGAGTTTGCTGCCTGGGTTCTTTATAGCCATTCCCGTTGCGCTTTTCATTTCCATGGTTGTTATTTGCATTCTGGTTGCGCACATACTGACGCCCGTTATTATTTGGCGCAGGCTTTTTATTATTTGGAGCTTGCTGCCTGGGTTCTTTATAGCCATTTCCGTTGCGCATCTCATTTCCATGGTTATTATTTGCATTCTGGTTGCGCACATACTGACGCCCGTTATTATTTGGAGCAGGCTTTTTATTGTTTGGCGCAGGCTTTTTATAGTTTGCTTGCTGCTTGCGGGCCTGCTGAGTCTCCGATTTTTTTGCAGGCTGTGCACTTCTGGCCTTTGTAGAACTTCTCTCTTTTTTTACAGTGGTCCTCGCAGTCGTCCTTACCTGTTTATCCTGGCTAACCGGACGTCGGGCTGATTGTGCCTGGATGCTGGCTGTAGCAAAAACCAGTGCGATCAGTATTGCGCTTGTGTATCGTTTGGTTTTCATGATTTCCCGGTATTAATGTTATACATCTTTGCTTACTTAAAATCAAAATCAATGCCAGAAACAGTAAGTGTACGAAATACGCCAGGGGGCTGTTGCGTATAACTGACTGAAATTAAATAAGATGACGGTAAAAAAGAAAATCCCGGTTCTTAGGGGAACCGGGATCCTCATTTACAGATTCAGTTTTAGGGTTAGTGACTATTTAATGGTAGTCTGTAACAGTTCTGTGCAAGCAAATATAGAGGATATATTTTAAAATCCAAATCTTTACCAATCCATATCAATCTTTATTGAATCAAGGAATACTTTTGAGTTTTCAATGTCTTCCCTGATATCTACCCTGATCTTATCCCAATCAATGTCATTCACAGAATTTTCGATATCTATTTTCATATTCTCCATATCAATCTTCATTTCTGAGATGCTTAGTTCCATTTCCACCCGGATCTCATCCCAGTCAATCTCCTCAATCTCCTTCAAAGCTTCAAGGCGGGCTTCTTCCATTTCCGCATTCATGGCATCCCAGTCAATCTCCTCAATCTCCTTCAATGCCTCATGGCGGGCTTCTTCCATTTCCTTTTTGATTTCTTCCCAATCTATCTCTTCAATTTCTTTTAGAGCTTCCTGATAGACCTCTTCCATCTCTATTTCCAGGGCCTCCATTTCAAATTCTTCAAATTCTTGAAGCTCTTCAGGCTCAACAACTTCTTCAAGCTCTGCAGCTTCATTTTCCTGAGGAATGGTATCTGGTTTAAAAAGCTCAACAGGAGCGTAAACAGCCGGAGACAATTCACTATTCATACTCTGCATTCGGATAAACGAGGGCCCGGCACTGAATCCACTCACCGTGAGTAATAGTATAAGGCTGGCGGCCAGCAGAGTCATTGACAGGATTTTGTCACGAATATTTGTTTTCATGGTTTTGTAGTTTAAGATTCTTATAATCCGGGATTCAAACTGGTTTTTTCTGGAACCGACGGCTCCCGGTGCCAGTCGGGTATAATTTTGTTGTTCTGCCAGGTGTATCAGGGCTTTTGCATAAGAGATCGGGTTGTCAGTAGTATTCAGAACACAATCATCACAACAATGCTCCCGTTCGTTTCGGATGGATTCTGATATAATCCATACCACCGGATGATAAAAGAGTAAGCCTTCAATAAAAAGTTGCATGAGATTAACCAGGTAATCCTTTCTTTTCAAGTGATATAGTTCATGTAGCAGAATGGTCTCGATCTGGCTTACCGGAAGATTGGTGACCATTCCTGCCGGTATAATAACCGCGGGCTTCAGATAACCGACCAGAAGAGGCGCTTTCACACGTGTCGACTCAAGAAAATCCACTGATCGTTTTATTCCCAAAGATTTGCTGATCTCCATAAATCTGAGCTGCCAGTCATGAGCGGGCACAGTACCACTTTTTCGAAGTCCCCTGACATAAGCAAGTGAAACATAGGAACGGAACATCATTATCAACACCCCCGCCATATAGATATACCCGAAAAGCCTGAAGAGCATGCTGCTCCCAAATGTCAATTCATGCCTGAAACTCCTCGGAAAGGCCTGCATCCCAACCCTGGGTGATAAGGGCTCATAAATGAGAATGAAAGTAGCGAGGACTGAAATAAAAAGAAGTAGTAGTGCTGAAACTGAGATGCTGTAACGAAGTGCAGATAATCTGGCCGGAATACAGCTTATGGTCAGCCTGAGCATACCCAGAATCACCAATCCAATCCAGAGACTGTGGATTATGGTTTTTCCCACAGCTATGATCCACATACCGCTCGCTTCAAATAGTCCCATATTATTTCTCTTCCATTTTTTTTATGAGGGCTTTGAGTTCAATTAGTTCTTCGTGGGAAACATTCTGATTTCCAAGTGCTTGAAGTACAAGCTTTGACCTGTCACCCAGGAAAACAGTTTTTAAAACATGATCCAGTACATTTGATTGAACATCTTCTGGCAGGAGGGCAGGGGAATAGATATGAGAGCGAAGTGCAGTATCACGTGTGAGCAATCCTTTTTCGGTCATGATCTGCATCATCTTAAGTGATGTGGTATAACCTACTCTGCGCTGTTTATTCAGTTTATCATTTAAATCTCTTACGGTGAGGGGACCATGTTCCCATAGTAGCTGCAGAATCTCTAATTCACTTTCAGTAGGCTTCATGTTATAATACGAAATGTTTCGTAGCAAATATATACGAAGATTTTCGTAATTACAAATATTTAATCTTAAGAACCACTATTTTAAAGATTCTTAACACTTATAAGGAAGGCGTTCCAGATTTGAATACAATGGTTTCGTAGGTATATAATTCAGCAGTTTTCCAGCCATCCCAGCCCAGGCCAGCTTTATGCTTTGAGCAGTTGGAAAGAAATTCTATCGCAGTCCAGTTTTGAGCAACAGCAACTTGAGGCAGAAATGTACCCCTTCTTGAACCATGCCTGATAAAGATGCCATGTAAGCCAATAACGATTTCGGAATGATCACGAATCTTCTGTCGCGGACTCAGGACACTGATTTCCAGCTCGAGCCTTTCAAGTTCCTCGGCCTGTATTGCATAGAATCTTGAATCATTGCATGCTGCTGAAACAGCCATCTGCATAACATTTTTATATAGAGGCTCCTCTTCTGAAAAAGTACCAATGCAGCCTCGTAAATCCTCATCAACATAAAGAGAAACAAAAGTGCCACAAAAGCTCCGTAGTTTTTCTGATAGAGGTGGATTAAAAGGAGAAAGGCTCATTCCGGGTGCAATTTTTTCACTGATTGCTCTTTCTGCAAGTGATAACAAAGTCCTCTTTTCTTGTTCTGAAAAGGTCATCTGTAAGCAATAAGTGAAATGTAATCCACTACTTCGGGAGAGGCGGTAACCTCACCCGAATGACCCCGGGCCAGGATCTCAATCCTGTAATCGGGACTCAGGGTGCCGGCATAATCCATGAGAGTCATGATGGGTCCATAACCGCAAATAGAGACCCGGTTCTCAATAACAGCGCTCTCAACACCGGGAGCATTCTGCATTAATATTTGATCCAGAATAAGCTGATCCATTTCCATTCCTTCGGCAGGGGAGAGAAAATGTGAAAAATCACAGGAAGCAATAAGCATTACCTTTCTTCCTGTTTTTGCTCCAGCTTTGATAATTCTTTTTGCGATATGCGATGCATTATTATGAGTTTGCTCCATCATACTTACCGGTACAATGGAAAAGGGATGATCGGCAAGAAAATATTGAATAAAGGGGATAATTACTTCTGCTGAATGTTCCATGGCATGTGCTCTTTTATCAAAAGGCAACTTCATGGCCCTGGCCAGTTTTGTGTCCACCGGGACCTCTCCTATGGAGTTGCTCCAGGATTCTGCTTCATCAACCGACAGGGGAGCTCCATGGCCTGAGTGATTTGGGTGAACTATAACAAAGGTTTCTGGAAACAGCCTGTGTCTTCTGAGCAATTGAAAAAAAGGGATCGTCTGATAACCTGAATAGAGATGCCCGGCATGGGGCAATACAGCACCAAATATCTGATAAGGAGAAAGCTCTGGCTCGGGATATCTGCCGGACCGTTCAATATCCATGATTTGATCGAAAATCCTGCTTTTCGTGGATGGATAGAATCGACCTTCCACCGCTGCTCTACGGCTTTTCATATTACAACATTTTTATATACTCCGACTATATCATGCTTACATTTACTACAGAGGCCATCCGGCGTGATACCCTGCACTGTAGAGTCATACAGGAACCTCTCGATCAAAAGGTTTCCACAGGCCGGACAATAGGTGTGGTTGTCAAGCTGAGGGGTATTTCCAGGGTATACATAGTCAATCCCTTCTCTGGCCATCTCAATAAATCTCTTGATTGTAGAGATCGGGGTAGGGGGTCTGTCCATCTTATAATATGGATAATACCTGCTTACATGCAAAATCGTGTTTTTGCCACAGTGGTCTGATATCCATTCGAGCATCTCCTTCCACTCCTTTTCATCATCATTATGATCAGGGATAATCAGGAAGGTCAGCTCCAGATGCCGTTCAGACCTGGCTATAAGGCGGATTGTTTCAAGAACCGGGTGCAGACTTGCTCCGGAACGTTTTGCATAGAACAGGTTCCGGAAGGATTTCAAATCAACATTAAAGGCATCCATAAAAGGGAAAAGGTCCTCCAGGGGCTCAGGATTAATGTATCCATTGGTGACCATGACGTTGTAGAGATTGAGCTCCTTGATCCGGGCAGCACAGCTGATCATGTATTCGTAATAAACTGTTGGTTCATTGTAGGTGTAGGCCAGACCAATGTTGGTCTGGTGCAGCTTTGCCTTTCCAACTATATCCTCTGGAGTCCTGAACGAGTGACGCGAAAAAATCTTCTTATCGATCTGACTGATTTCGCAATTCTGACAAAAGTCGCAGGTCAGATTACATCCGAAACTTCCAATGGAAAGAATCTTACTGCCAGGAAGGAAATGGTAGAGAGGTTTCTTTTCAATTGGATCTGAGGAGATTGCTGAAAGAATACCGTAACTCTCGGTAAATAATTTCCCGCTCCTGTTTATCCGGGTTAAGCACTTCCCGTATAGTTCAGGTTCGCGTATACATCGATGCGGGCAGAGCAGACATTGCACTACCTTGTTCTCAAGTTGCCTGTAGAATAAAGCTTCCTGCATGAGTTAAAGTTACGACGAAAATGCGATGAAATCCACCTGCAAACAAAATCTGATCCCAATGGTTAATATGAATAGAAATAATTAAAATGCGATGAAGAGATATACTGTCCTGGTATTGGTTAATCTGTTATTATCTTTGAAGCTGTTTGGGATACATGATATGAAAGAGATATTTGAAACTGCAACTTTCGGGGGTGGTTGTTTCTGGTGTACTGAAGCAATCTTTGAGCGTGTTAAAGGTGTACACAATGTAGAATCTGGCTATTCAGGGGGGAAGGTAAGTAATCCTGATTATAAAACGGTAACATCCGGAACTACCGGGCATGCAGAAGTGGTTCAGATTACTTATAATCCTGCCGAAGTCACATTTACTGAGTTGTTGGAGATATTTTTTAAAACACATGATCCCACCACTCTGAACCGGCAGGGAGCTGATGTGGGTACGCAGTACCGATCCATCGTTTTGTATCATAATGAGCATCAGCGCGAGTTAACTCAGCAAATCATACTGGAGCTTGATTCTGAAGGAATCTGGAAGGACCCCATTGTAACTGCCGTAGAACCCTTCGAACAGTTTTACAGCGCTGAAGCTTACCACCAGGAGTATTATGAGAATAACCAGAATCAGGGATACTGTCGTGTGGTTATCACTCCCAAGCTGGAGAAGTTTGAAAAGATTTTCAAGGAGAAGTTGAAATAGAAGAATCTGGTGGAGAAGAGGGAAGATTGACAATAAAGGTGGAACCATTTCCCGGGTCACTTTCAACTGCTATCTGACCTAGGTTCCGTTCCAGGAATTCCATGCAAATTACGAGTCCAAGCCCCGATCCTGATTCTCCGGTTGTGCCCGGTGTGGAGATTACTTCATTGGAAGTGAAAAGCTTTTCCTGTATTTCCGGCTGTATTCCGATCCCCTCATCTGAAACCCGGATACTACAGGCGGTATCAGAGCCTTCTGAAGAGATCCTGATTATGCCTCCGGGAAAACTGAACTTGATGGCGTTAATAATCAGGTTCCTGAATACGGTGTGCACCATGGCCTTGTCGGCATAAACTATACAACTTTTATCGATCTTCACAAGGCAATCTACCTTCTTGTGGTCCAGGTTGGCTTTCATTTCCCTGACACAATCGGCCAGCAGGTCTTTCAGGCTGATGGTTTCCGGTTCATATTTAACTGCTTTCATCTGAGATCTTGCCCAGATCAGCAGGTTTTCGAGCAGGTTTTGTAATCGTTGAGTTCCCTGTAATATTTGCAAGAGATACTCTTTCTGGGTCTCCACCGGAAACTGTTCAAAATTGTCGTACAGGAGTTCTGAGAATCCTGTTACAGCAGCCACCGGATTTCTTAAATCATGCGCTACAACTGAAAAGATCCTGTCTTTGGATTTGTTCAGTTTCTGAAGCTCATTTTCCGATTCGCTGAGCTTTTCTATGGCATTTGAAATCTGCAGATTACGCTCCGCCAGCATCTGATTGGTATGCTTTTTTGAACGGAGATTAACCGCAATAATGACCGCAAGAGCCACAATGATCACGATGAAAATAATAAACAATTTATTAAGCATCTTCTGGACCTGTGATTCCGATTGTAATTGCAGGATCTCTTTTTCATTGATCTCCTGCTCATACCTGCTCCTGAGCTGCATGATCTCCTTGGCCTGCTCTTCATTAAAGATCTTTTTATAGAGCGTATCATATCGAACCATCCAGTTATAAGCCGACGCATAGCTTCCAGGCTTCGCGTGAAGGTTTGCAAGCTCTTCATATACGTTCAGTTCCAGTGAGGGATATACGCGTTTCTGTGCTATCCGAAGGGCCCTGTGCAGGTAAAACAGAGCCGAATCCTGAATATTCATCTCACCAAAATGAGATCCAAGGTTCACATATACAGACCCGATTGTAAACTGATCACCAGCCCCGATGGCCAGGGCCAGCCCTTTCCTGTAGTATTCCAGTGCCAGTCTGTCTTTTCCCAGTTCGCTGTAGGCAAGAGCTGTATTATTATATACTCCCGATAAAATATAGTGCTGCTGGGATGTGCCAATTGAATCAGGATCTAGTTTGTCAATGACCTCCAAAAAATAGGTGAGCGCCGAGTCGTACATTTCCCTGTCATAAAGAATTGAGCCTATATTTCCCAGGGCACCACACTCCTCTGTGGAAAGCCCGTTCTCACTGTATATCTTATATGCTTTCAGGTAGTGCTTTTCTGCCTCATCAAGCCTTCCCATATCATGGGACACAATCCCCAGGTTGTTCTCCATCCTGGCAATGCCCAGCTGGTCATTTTCCCTTTCATAAGCATTCAGGCTCTGCATATAGAAAAAATATGCTTCACTATAATTGGCCATATCATAGTAAAGATTCCCCATAAGCAGGGCACAATTGCCTACCTCAGTATAGTTCTCCTGCTTAATAAACTCATCATAGGCTCTTCTGTAATACAGGAGGCTGCGTTCTGTAAGTAGCTTATTCTCATAGATCTTCCCCTTGCTCTTATATATAAAAGGGAGGAGAGTCTCCGGATCATTTCTCTGAAGTATAAGCTCCGCACGGTTAGCAAAATACAACGCGCTGTCGGGATATGAATTCTGGAGTGAGAGTGAGAGTTCATAGAATGTGTTAGCTAGTTCACTGTCGTTTTCTAAAACCGTCTTGCTCAGCAGGCTGTCAATCCTGGATTCCTGAGAATAGATATGGCTGATGGGCCAGCAAACTAAGCATATTAAAATCAGGAATCGATTCATGGCTGAATTGGCTTCTTCAGATCAGGTATATGACAAATATACTTAATTTGGGATGAAAACACTTATAAGGGGACTGCTGAATCTACCCCTTTGCCAGGCCTTATATACTTTTGGGAAAAATAAATTTTGATGGAGAAAAGTAGTAAATTTTCCCGTGGCGAGGAGCTGGCAAATGCAATCTCTCATTTCATTGGAGCCCTGCTTGCAGTGGCCGCTCTTGTGCTGATGGTTCACTTATCTCTTATTAATGGCAATGCCTTGCATGTGGTGAGCACTTCTGTTTTTGGAGTCACAATGATAATACTCTATCTCTCATCCACCCTGACCCATATCCTTCCCTTGGGTAGAGCCAAGGATATATTCTTTAATGTTGACCGAATCGCCATCTATTTTCTGATAGCCGGGACCTATACTCCCATTGCGCTTATCGCCCTCCATGGCCCCTTGGGGTGGGTTATATTTGGAATTGAATGGGGACTGGCCCTGGTGGGAACGCTGATGATTCTAACAAAACCAGGCGATTATAACAATGGTGTCAGCACTTTCTACGTGGTATCCTACGCAGTGATGGGCTGGCTGTTTTTAGTAGCCATTGTTCCGATAATGAAGAACCTGCCCCTTATGGGTACACTCTGGATCCTGATTGGCGGAGTCTGCTATTCCCTTGGAATTGTGTTTTATAAGCTTATGAAATTCCCCTATCACCATCTGGTATGGCATATGCTGGTCCTGGCCGGAACAGTTTCACATTTTTTCGCTGTGTTTTTCTATATGATCCCCAGGTAGAGCGAATTTTAACACTCTTTTTGCATTTGGTTTTATTTGGTTTTATTTTGTATTACTTTTGTACTGTTATTAATTATCAAATTACACAATGAAAGAAGGTAAAGTAAAATTCTTTAATGAATCCAAAGGTTATGGATTTATCAAAGACGTCGAATCCGACGAAGAGTATTTTGTCCATGTATCTGGCCTTATCGATAAGATCAAGGAAGATGACAATGTAACTTTCGAACTTACTGAAGGACGAAAAGGATTAAATGCAGTGAATGTCAAACTTATCTAGTTAAACATATCATCTCGTATTAATCTGAACCCTTCGCATTTGCGAGGGGTTTTTTTGTATCTTCTGATTTTCCACTTACTTTTATAATCAACTCAAATCACAATCCATGAAAATAAAGCGTCGGCATTTTCTAAGCAGCACAGGAGCACTTGCCCTGGGATCATCCCTCGGACTGCGGGCTAACTCTTCCAGCGAAACACTTAAAATGCCTGTAATTAAAAAGCTGCCATCCCTGGCGGGTCGAAAAATATTATACACATATGGAGGCTGGGAAGGTCATGAACCCCTTCAGTCCCTTGACGTTTTTATACCCTGGCTCGAGAAAGAAGGTGCCGAGGTAGAGGTAGTTAACAGCCTGGAGCCTTATGCCGATTCAGACTACATGAGCGGGGTGGATCTGATAATACAGACCTTTACCATGGCTAAGATTTCTGGAGCTCAGGAAAAGGGACTGCTGAAAGCCGTGAAGGAAGGATGTGGACTGGCAGGCTGGCATGGTGGCCTGTGCGATTCGTTCAGGCAAAATACCCAGTATCAGTTTATGACTGGTGGACAGTGGGTAGCCCATCCGGGAGGAGTGATCGACTACCAGGTTCAGGTATGTGACCATGAGGACCCGGTAACAAGAGGACTATCAGACTTTGCTATGCACAGTGAGCAGTATTACCTGCATGTGGATCCCAATATGAAGGTTCTTGCCACCACCACTTTCAGTGATGAGCATGCCGATTGGATAGGGGCTTGCACCATGCCGGTGGTATGGAAGAAAATGTATGGACAGGGGCGGATTTTCTATTCATCTCTCGGACACGTGATGAAAGATTTCGAGGTTCCGGAAGCCCTTGAGATCATGCATCGGGGAATTCGCTGGGCTTCTGCCAGCAAATACGCACCAGCAGAAGAATGGAAGAAACCGGTATACTAAATTTGATTAAATCTTGATTGAGTTCGATTAAATCAAGAAAAAGGGGGATTGAATTATTATTACTCCCAAACTGGTTTTGATTAAAACTAGATAAGGAGGGATTGAAATTCTAAATTTAATAGTTAATTTTCCTTTTCAAACTGAAAAAAATGAAATTAAAGACAGTACTTTTTTGCTGGCGATGGCCCTGGTGGGATCCGGAAGATGCTTCGTGGGCGATGCTTGGACTGTAATATAACAGATCATAAAACAGAATACACGGGGCATGTTAGAGATAGCAGCCCTTTTTTTTTAAGAAATTAGTAAACCCTAAAAAATGAGCTATGAGTAAAATCAAAAAAATTTACCTGAGCGAAAAAGAGATGCCAAAGCAATGGTATAACATTGTGGCTGATCTTCCCGGAACCATGAATCCACCTTTGGGACCGGATGGCAATCCCGTTGGTCCGGAAATGCTGGCACCGGTATTCCCCATGAACCTGATAGAGCAGGAAGTTAGTTCGCAGAGATGGATAGACATACCTGAAAAGGTAATGGAAATGCTGAGTATCTGGCGCCCGACTCCACTGGTCCGTGCGTATGCCCTGGAAGAGGCTCTGGGTACACCTGCCCGCATATATTATAAAAATGAGAGTGTTTCTCCGGCCGGGAGTCACAAGCCCAATACAGCCGTACCCCAGGCCTATTATAACAAAGAGTTCGGGATAAATAAGCTGACCACTGAAACCGGAGCCGGCCAATGGGGGAGTGCCCTTTCATTTGCCACTTCCCTGCTGGGAATGGAGTGTAAGGTATTTATGGTGCGCGTTAGCTTCGACCAGAAACCCTTCAGGAAAATGATGATGGAAGCCTGGGGTGGATCCTGTATAGCCAGTCCCAGCATGGAAACGAAGGCAGGAAGGGATGTGTTGGCGGAACACCCGGATACACCTGGCAGTCTGGGCATAGCCATCAGTGAAGCTGTTGAAGCTGCTGTTACCGATCCCACAGGGCAGACCCGCTATTCCCTTGGCAGTGTGTTAAACCATGTGATGCTTCACCAGACCGTTATTGGACTGGAGGCAAAGAAGCAGTTGGAAAAGGCAGGGGAAAAGCTGCCTGATGTTGTAATCGGATGCGCCGGAGGAGGCAGTAACTTTGCAGGAATTGCATTCCCCTTTATGCAGGAGAAAATAAATGGAGCAGAAATTGAGATCATCCCCGTGGAACCAGCAAGTTGCCCAACCCTCACCAAGGCTCCTTTTGCCTATGATCACGGTGATATAGCCAGGATGACCCCTTTGCTGGCCATGAATTCACTTGGTCATGGCTTTATACCCCCTCCAATCCATGCAGGCGGACTCCGTTACCACGGTATGTCACCCCTGGTTAGTCATGCAGTTAAAGAGGGACTGGCCACTCCGGAGGCCATACACCAGTTGGAATGCTATGAGGCCGGAGTCCTTTTCTCACGTACAGAAGGGATTATTCCTGCTCCTGAGACCACACATGCCATCGCTTCAGTTATCAGGCAGGCAAAACTGGCAAAAGAAGAAGGAAAAGAAAGGGTGATTCTCTTTAATTTCAGTGGTCACGGATTAATGGACCTGGTCGGTTATGACAAGTATTTACATGGAGAGCTTAAAGATCATGAGCTTTCCCAGGAGGAATTCGAGCAGTTTACCGCGGTACTTAAAAATCATCCGGCTCCAATAATATAAATTACGGGTAATCCCCTCCAGTTTTCTAAGGGATGCTTAATTGTAAGGTGCTTATTTAGCCCGGTAAACTCACTGAGCTCGCAGGTTCGGTTGCCTGCGTAAAAAATGTCAGCTTACTTCATAAGCATCCCTTAGAATTTTTTGAAAAGGACCTAAGTAGACAGCCTCCTTTTAAATCCAGGGGATAGTATCTTTGGAACATGAAAAAAATTGCAATCTACTGTGGGTCCAGTACAGGACCCAATGAAATCTACAGAACACAGGCTGCTCGGCTGGGCAGGTATCTGGCCGAGAACAAGATTCATATAATATTCGGTGGAGGTAAGGTTGGGATGATGGGGATACTGGCGGACGCTGCCCTGGAAGCCGGGGGAGAGGTAACAGGTGTTATCCCGCGTTTTCTACATGTAAAAGAGGTGGCGCACAGTGGCTTATCAGAATTAATCACGGTTGAAACCATGCATGAACGGAAGGCCCTGATTGAAAAGATGTGCGATGCAGCCATTGCCCTGCCAGGTGGATTCGGAACCATGGATGAGCTATTTGAGATGCTCACCTGGGGCCAGCTTGGATTACATGATAAGCCTGTTGGCATCCTTAATACCAACGGATTCTACAGGGAAGTTCTGTTGGCTGTTGACCGGATGGTGAATGAGGGCTTTTTGAAAGACCTGAATCGTGATATGCTTCTGGTCAGTGATAGCATTGAAGAATTATTTAAGCTCATGCAAAACTATACTCCGCCCGTGGTCCGCAAGTGGATCATGGACGGAGATCCTGATAATACAATACCTTTTACAGGAGGACAGCATTAAGTTTCACATCGGCAGCTGCCACCAGCCTTGATATGGGGCATTTCTCTTTGGCAGCCACGGAAAGTTCTTCAAACTTCTCCTGTGACAGACCTTCACATTTCACCTGACAATCCAGTTCAATGGTCGTTACTACCGGTCCGGTTTCATCTTGTCCAAGGTGTACCTTTGCTGTGGTCTCAACGCTTTCGGGAGAGAGCCCCTCGCCACTGATAAGGGCGGCTAAAAACATGGAATAACAACCTGAATGGGCTGCGCCAACAAGCTCTTCCGGATTGGTGCCGGTGCCTTCTTCAAAACGGGATTTGAAGGTGAAAGGGCCACTGTAATTGCTGAAATTCATGGCACCCTTACCATCTTTCAGGGTTCCACTCCATTGTGATTTTGCAGTTCTGACTGACATAATAAAATTACTGAGGTTAAAAAAAATCTGTATCCTACAGTAAACCTGTAAAACACAGAATTGTTCAGAATTTTTTTACCTGGAATACCTTAGGTAGTTAACCCCGTCCGCGTCCCCTTTCCGACCGTACAGTATCGCCACCCTGACCACCCGGGTTGGATTGCTCACGCTGTTCGCGCATCTCTCGCATACGTTGCTCCTGAAGGTCAGTGAATTGTCTGTACTGCTCAGGGCTCAGGATTGCTTCGTATTGTGCATTCCGATCATCACGCATCTTCATCATCTTTTCCCTCATAGCTTCTCTATCGGTAGGAGGGCCACCCTGATTCCTCATTTTCTGGAATTCAATCTGCATTTTATTATAGAACTCCATTTCCACAGCCAGTGCCTTCTTTTCCTGTTCATCATTCATCTTCAGCGTTTCTGCTGTGTTTGCTACCCGCGCCTTGATATCTTCTTCAGTCATCTGGAAACCACGGCCAGGTCCCTGTGCTGTACTGCTCAAAGTAAACAGAGACAGCAGGATTGCCAGACCAATTATTCTGAAATTTTTAAAGCTTTTCATTTTATGCATCTATTTATTTAGGTATAACTGCCTGTATGATGAAAATGGTATAAAAAGGTTTAATTTAATGTCAGGATATTTTATGTAACGCTGTTAAACTTTATAGCGTCCAACTAGTCAAACCCCCGAAAATAGCATATTCGCCAAGAGCACTGTATTTTGAAGATAGAGATAAAAAACCTGACCAAAACTTATTCCGGCGGATTCAAAGCACTGGATAATGTTGACCTGTTTATTAACGAAGGGATGTTTGGACTGCTTGGACCCAATGGTGCGGGTAAATCGACACTCATGAGGATCCTGGTTACTCTTATGAAACCCACTACCGGCCAGGTGCTGGTGGATGGGAGAGATATCAGCTCCTACCGCAAAGAGATCCGCAAGATGGTGGGATATCTTCCCCAGGATTTCAGGTTTTTCGCCAAATTACGCTCATGGGAATTTCTGGATTATGCTGCCCGTCTGGCCGGTATGAATTCAAAACGGGAGCGGGGCCAGCGCGTGGATGAGATGCTGGAGAGTGTGGGTCTCTTTGAATTCAGAAACCGCATGGCCAATAAGCTTTCCGGGGGTATGAAGCGAAGGCTGGGAATCGCTCAGGCGCTTATAGCCCGCCCATCAATTATTATTGTTGACGAACCCACCACCGGTCTGGATCCTGAAGAGCGGATCCGCTTCAGGAACCTGCTCTCGGACCTGGGCCGGTCTGAGACGATTATTATACTTTCCACCCATATAGTCGGGGATATCTCAAGTACCTGCAACCAGATGGCGCTTCTGAATGAAGGTTCACTTATCTATCATGGCACCCCGGATCAACTGGTGGAAGAAGCGAAAGGCTTTGTCTGGAGAGCTGAAATCAGCCAGGAGAAATACGAAGTATTAAAGAGCGAAGTGCCGATCATATCCACCATTCCTTCAGGTGGAGGCTGGGAGATACAGTTTGTTGGAGAAAAACCCGTTGATATACAGGCAGCTCAGGTAGATCCAAACCTTGAACATGCCTATGTCCACTACATGGACAATAAACTTAAACACTGGAACCTGCCATGAAGCTGATCAACATATGGAATGTGGCTACCTATGAGAGTAAAACGCTCTTCAGAAGCTGGTTTTTCAGGATCTTTGCCATCATGGCCCTCTTGATTCTCTTTGGGACCAATGTTGGTTTTTTCGGGGGACATGAGGATGCCAGGTGGACCTTCAGGGCCATTTCGGCCAATATGCCTTACATCAATGTATTATTTATTAATGTAGCTCAGGCAATTATTGCCGTCTTCCTGGCTTCCGATTTTCTCAAGCGGGATAAGAAACTGGATACTACCGAGGTAATCTATGCACGGCCCATAACCAACGGGGAGTATGTGGTGGGAAAAACACTGGGCATCCTGGTACTGTTTTTGGGACTTGTCCTGCTTACTCTGGCCATGACCCTTATATTTAATCTGATACGAAAAGATGTTCCTGTTGAGTGGATTGCCTATCTGTTTTATCCCCTGTTAATCAGCGTTCCCACCCTTGTTTTCATTCTGGGTCTCTCCTTTTTTATGATGATTCTTTTCCGAAGCCAGGCTGTTACCTTCCTTGTCCTGCTGGGTTACATCGGTCTGACCCTCTTTTACTTTCAGGATAAGGTTTATGGCATGCTTGACTACATGGCTTTCAACCTGCCCATGGTCTATTCTGACTTTATAGGTTTTACTGATTTTCGACTGATCCTCCTGCACCGGCTTGCCTACCTCTTGCTGGGTATCGGTTTCATCTTTGCCACTATTCGATTTCTGAACCGGCTTCCACAGACTGGCCGCTGGAATGGAATCAACCTCCTGGGATTTATTGGATTTATAGCAGGCGGACTTTTTGTTGGATCCATGTATTTCAATAGCTACCGGGATCAAAGCCGGGACAGGGAAGCATTCCGGGAATTAAATAATACTTATGTTGGCCGTCATCTCACAGATGTCTTATCCAATGAGCTACAAGTCGAGCAGCACGGCAGGTCCCTGCAGATTCATTCCGGACTGCGAGTTCAGAATCTTAACGATTACCGCCTTGATACCCTTATCTTTTCATTGAATCCCGGTTTTAATATCGATAGTATAACAAGCAGAGGAGCAGCAGTTGATTATATCAGAAAGAAACAACTGCTGATGCTGGTCCCTCCGGGAGGAGTGGAAGCTCGAAGACGTTTTAGCTTTAATATATACTACAGCGGTATTCCTGACGAATCGCTTGCCTACCTGGACATACCGAAGGAGCAAATCAGTGCTGCCAAAAGAATCATGGTGGCGCCAATCAATAAAAAACCTGGGATCATACATCCCGCTTACCTTTTGCTTACGCCGGAACTGAACTGGTACCCGGTGGCAGGAGTGGGTTTCAACCTGAAAACATTCCAACTGAGGGAACCTGATTTTACCCGTTTCAGTCTGACCGTGAAGAGCGATTCAACTCTTTCAGCTATTGCCCCGGGCAGGATGAGCAGAGATGAAGAAGGGCTTCATTTTTCTCCTGAATATGATCTGAATGCCTTTCCCCTGATCCTGGCCCCGCTGGAAAGAAGAAGCATGGAGATCGACGGGGTGGAGTATACTCTGTACCTGGACCCCGATCATGATTACTTCTCCGGCTACTTTACCCATATCCAGGATACCATCAAAGCGTTAATTACAGAGGCAAAAGATGATTATGAACTGGACGAACTGGACCTCTATTACTCCTTCAAGCGGATCAATCTGGTGGAGGTCCCGATCCAGTATCACGCTTATGAAAGGCCTTATATTCAGACAGTAGAGAATATTCTACCCGAAATGATACTGCTACCTGAAAAGGGTGCAGGAATCAACACACTGGATTTCGAACGTTTCAAGAAGGCGGAAGAGCGCCGCGACCGCGACCGGGAAAGCAGCAGGAGTCCACGGGAAATCGAAACCGACCAGTTCAAGAGATTCCTGCAGAATACCTTCTTCAGGAACGAGACCAGGAGCGGGGGCAGAGGGGGCTTCGGTGGAGGAGGCGGAGGCGAAGAACTTATTACTTTCCAGGGCGATATCGAATTCAACAAAAATCCTTACTGTGTATTCCCTTTGTACTACAGCTATGTGACGGGAATCAGCTCACGGGTTTACCCGGTATTTAACTCCATGCTGGAGATTTATCTGAAGGAGGGTTTTGACGTCTCCCCCAGAGAAGGGTTTACTGGCGGGATTACAGATAAGGAGCGGGCCAACCTCCTGCTGAGCAGAAAGAGCATGATCGATTTATTCGCCAGGTGGGACACCGAACTCACAGCCTCACTGATTAATCAGACCGGGAGTTTCATCATCTCTGCCCTGAAAAACAAGGTAGGGATGGGGGATTTTGATTATTTCTTCTACTACTACCTGGAGGATCATGCATTTTCGGAGATTACCTTCGAACAGTTCTCCCGTGACTTTTACAGGGAGTTTGGAGTGGAAATTACGCCTTACCTGGAGGTGATCAATGCAGGTAGCGATTTACCCGCCTTTCTCATATCTGAACCTGAATATCTACAGACCCGCGACGACATTGGCGATGTCTACCTGGTAAAATTCAAAATAAGCAATGTTGGCTTTGCCCGGGGATTGGTGGATTTCAATTTCCGGATCATGGGACAGGGTGGTTTTGGAGGTGGTGGTGGTATGAGCGAAGAAAGACGTCTCTATGAAGTGGATGCTGGTGAGACCAGGGACGTACAGGTAGTTCTTTATGACCGGCCCATGTTGATGACCGTCAATACGCTCATATCCGGAAATATTCCTTCCAGCTACAACAACTTCCTCCGATCGGCCACCGAAGTCACAACGGCCTCCCTGGACGAGTATGACAGGAGTTCAGATCGGACGGTCAGTTTTAGCTATGAGGGTGAGTATGTGGTGGACAATGAAGATGAAGGATTTACTCACTTCTCCGTCTCGCGGGAGAGCAAGTTGAAGCAGTATGTGGATTCCAGGAGGGATAAGGACGACGGGCTGCTCTATGGGAGCCTGAATGAGTGGTGGACCCCTTCGCGCTGGACACCGGTGGCACACGCCGCCTATTACGGGGAAACAGTACGGTCGGCCATGGCCATCAGGCAGGGTGACGGGACCAATTATGTTAGCTGGAGTACTGTGCTTCCCGAAAAAGGATTCTATGATCTTTATGTATATATCCCTGTATCGGCCATGTATCAGCGTCCTTCCCGAAGGGAGCAGGGCGGCGGACAGGGAGGTCAGGGCCAGGGCCCGGGACGGGGCTTCGGACCAGAGTTTGCCGATAAGGGGACCGATTACCATTATACCATCTCTTCCAGTGAGGGAACAGAGACGGCTGTATATGAACTGAATGATCCTGAAGATGGATGGAACCGTCTGGGGTCATTTCATTTCCCGGCCGATTCAGCTACTGTCAGACTATCTAACCAGACCGATGGCCGACGGGTGATAGCCGATGCAGTCAAATGGGTAAGAAGATAAGAAAGTTAGCGGGTTAATGAAAAATCAGATACAATGAAAGGAAATTGGATATTCAGAGAGTTGGTGATAGTTCTGGTATCGGGATTTATAATTCTGTCCGGATCAAGCCTTAAGGCACAGGCCTTGCTCACCATGGACAAATCCATGGAAATCGCCGTGAATAACAGTCCGGATATGCAACAGACAGAACTCGCCCTGATACGCAGCCAGGAGAGACTCAATGCCCAGAGAGCCAGGCTTAAGTCTCAGTTCTCCGTTACCCTGGATCCCTTTGAGTACGAAAAAACCAACCGCTTCGACCA
>CAYWGP010000275.1:0-3931 GCA_964458155.1 uncultured Bacteroides sp. | reverse complement strand
GTCCTCCCCCTGGGCAGTCATCTTCTCGGTTACTATGGGCTTAATTAAAATATTCATGATCTCTTCGATTCAAACGATTAAGCGTTCTTCTGCAGAACGTCAAGTGAACTCTCTACGAAACAGAGTGCGGAAGCATTCATTATTTCGTATGTATTTAATTCTGAAAGAGTTATAACTTTTGAATTCTGTAAATTTCGCGACGACAAATATACATTTTTATTTCTTTCGCCGATGACGAATACTGACTTTTTGTCGTCCAGTTTCAGATTTTTCTGAATGGCTGCAAATTCGCTGGTTTTGGGAGCTTCCATGGTGAAGTCTTCAACCACCATCAACTGCTTGTTCTGGACCTTGTAGGCCAGAGCACTTTTGCGTGCCAGATCTTTCACCTTACGATTCAGTTTGCCACCATAGCTTCTGGGCCTGGGACCAAAAACACGTCCACCGCCTCTGAACAGGGGGTTCTTGATATCACCAAAACGCGCGGTACCGGTACCCTTCTGACGCTTGATCTTCTTACGGCTACCCCTGATTTCAGCGCGTTCTTTGGTTTTGCTTGTACCCTGGCGCTTGTTATTCATAAGCTGCTTCACATCCAGGTAGATGGCGTGATCGTTGGGCTCAATTCCAAAGATCTCTTTATTCAGCTTAACCTTCTTCCCGGTGCTCTCGCCGGATATTTTCATTACATCTAATTCCATCACTTCTCAATAATTAAATATGAACCATTAGATCCAGGAACAGAACCTTTGAGGATAAGCAAATTGTTCTCGGGAACAATTTTCATCACACGTAAATTGAGGATCTTCACCTTCTTATTTCCGGTCTGACCAGCCATGCGCATACCCTTGAATACCCTTGATGGATAGGAGGAGGCACCCAATGATCCGGGAGCACGCATTCTGTTATGCTGACCGTGTGTAGCATCATTCACACCAGCGAAGTTGTAACGCTTTACAACACCCTGGAATCCTTTACCTTTTGACATTCCGGATACATCGAGCCATGTGTCATCGTTAAAATAATCCACGGTGATCACGTCACCAGCTTTCCAATCCTTAACAAACCCCTTCAGTTCAATAACCTTCTTTTTGGGAGTGGTGTTGGCTTTAGCAAAATGGCCCTGTTCGGGCTTGGGAGTATTCTTCTCCTTTTTTTCATCAAAAGCCAGCTGAACTGATGCATAACCATCAGATTCAACAGTCTTCACCTGTGTAACCGTGCAGGGCCCGGCCTGAATCACAGTACAGGGGATGTTCTTTCCGTCTTTATCGAAAATGGAAGTCATTCCAATTTTCTTACCAATTAATCCTGGCATAGTATACTGTTTTTACCTGTGTTAGACTTTGATTTCAACTTCTACTCCACTGGGCAGCTCAAGTTTCATGAGTGCGTCGATGGTCTTGGGAGTGGAACTGTAAATATCCAGGAGCCTTTTAAATGAGCTTAACTGGAACTGCTCTCTCGATTTCTTGTTTACGAAGGGAGACCTCAGCACAGTGTACACCCTTTTGTGGGTGGGTAGTGGAACGGGTCCGCTAACCACAGCTCCGGTGGACTTCACTGTCTTTACAATCTTCTCGGCACTTTTGTCCACGAGGTTGTGATCGTACGACTTCAATTTAATTCTAATCTTCTGACTCATTATCTATCTGATTATAAACTTTTTCCTGTTACTTGTTCCAGAATCTCTTTGGCAAGATTGTTTGGCATCTGCTGGTAATGGCTGAATTCCATGGTGGAAGTGGCCCTGCCTGAAGAGAGTGTCCTGAGTACGGTTACATAACCGAACTGCTCTGAAAGAGGCACCTTGGCCTTAATAACCCTGGCACCTGCCTTGGAATCCATCCCTTCGACCTGTCCGCGCCTTTTATTCAGGTCGGAAATCACATCTCCCATATACTCTTCGGGGGTGACCACCTCAATGGACATGATCGGCTCGAGCATCACCGGATTTGCTTTTGACGCGGCACGCTTAAAAGCCTGACGTGCACAAATCTCAAAAGAGAGCTGATCTGAATCCACCGCATGGAAGGAACCATCAGTCAGGCGCACTTTCAGACTTTCCACTGGGAAACCTGCAAGGGGACCATTGTGCATGGCATTGGTAAAACCTTTCTCTACGGATGGAATATATTCTTTGGGGATATTGCCTCCCCTGATTTCATTCTTAAATTCGAGTCCCTTATTAGCTTCCTCGGCAGGGCCGATAAAAACTTCAATATCTGCGAATTTACCACGTCCACCGGTCTGCTTCTTAAATACTTCACGGTGCTTCACCTCGGCGGTAAGGGCCTCTTTATAATTAACCTGAGGAGTTCCAACATTGCATTCTACCTTGAACTCGCGCTTCAGGCGGTCCAACAGAATTTCCAGGTGCAGTTCTCCCATTCCGTTAATGGTGGTTTGACCGCTATCCACATCGCTGCGAATCTGGAAGGTAGGATCCTCTTCTGCAAGTTTGTGCAGTGCAATACCCATCTTATCGATGTCTGCCTGAGTCTTGGGCTCAATGGCAATACCAATCACCGGCTCAGGGAACTCTATGGCTTCAAGGATCATGGGTTTACCCACTGAAGTGATGGTATCACCAGTCCTAAGCTCCTTCAATCCAACCACTGCACAAATATCTCCTGCACCAATCACCTTCTTGGGATTCTGCTTATTCGCATGCATCTGGTAGATACGGCTGATACGCTCTTTCTTCCCGGTCCTGTTGTTATAAGCCATCACCCCTTCCTCAAGTTTCCCCGAGTAAACACGAACATATGCCAGACGCCCTACGAAGGGATCCGTGGCAATCTTAAATACCAGTCCGGTCAGCGGCTCATCATCCTTGGGCTCCCTGGATAGCTCCTGCTCATTCCTGGGATCGATTCCCTTAACAGCACCAATATCCAAGGGACTTGGAAGAAGGTCGCAAATGGCATCAAGCATACGCTGAATACCTTTATTCTTAAAAGCAGACCCGCAAAGCACCGGAACAATTTCCATATTGATGGTGGCCCTGCGGGCATACTCCATAAATTCTTCTACTGTGATGGAATCCCTGTCTTCGAGGAATTTGTTAAGCAGCGTGTCATCGGAAACACAAACAGCCTCAACCAACTTCTCTCTCCATTCCTCTACCGTATCAATAAGGTCCTCGGGGATGGGACAGTATTCGTATTTCACCCCCATTTCAGCATCTTCTTTCCAGACGATGGCCTTACGTTCAATAAGGTCAACGATACCTCTGAAGTTCTCTTCTGATCCGATGGGGATTTGCATGGGTACGGGGTTGGAGCCAAGCTTATCGCTGATCTCCTGAACCACTCCGAAAAAATCGGAACCTACCCGGTCCATCTTATTAATAAAAGCGAGACGGGGCACCCTGTATTTGTCAGCCTGGCGCCAAACGGTCTCGGACTGGGGCTCTACTCCGCCCACAGCGCAAAAAACTGCAACTGCACCATCCAGTACCCTCAACGAACGCTCCACTTCGACAGTGAAGTCGACGTGGCCCGGAGTATCAATAATATTAATCTTGAACTCCTGGTCGTTGTGGTTCCAGAAAGTGGTAGTGGCTGCTGATGTAATGGTGATACCGCGCTCTTGCTCTTGTACCATCCAGTCCATTGTAGCGGCTCCGTCATGGACTTCACCGATGCGGTGGGTGATACCTGTATAGAACAGTACGCGTTCTGTGGTGGTAGTCTTCCCGGCATCGATGTGTGCCATGATCCCGATATTCCTCGTATGTTTTAAATCTGGGCTCATAAGTGTCACACACTTACCTTGCAATAAATGCTATTTCAATATTTTATTAGAACCTAAAATGGGCGAAAGCCTTATTGGCTTCAGCCATACGGTGCGTATCTTCTTTCTTTTTATATGCACCACCTTCGTTGTTGTATCCTGCTATTGTTTCACCTGCTAATTTCTCAGCCAA
>CAYWGP010000274.1:0-17874 GCA_964458155.1 uncultured Bacteroides sp. | reverse complement strand
CTTACCAGGTTTTGAAGTGAATCCTTGGCGCTTCCGAAGAACATCCGGGTATTATCGGCGTAGAATAAATAGTTCTCAATGGCGGCATAACCCTTGCCCATCCCACGTTTCATAACGATTACATTCTTAGCCTCATGGGCCATGATGATTGGCATTCCGTAAATGGGGCTGGAAGGATCATCCAATGCGGCCGGGTTCACCACATCGTTGGCCCCGATGACCACAACCACATCGGTTTTGGGCATATCCGGATTGATCTCATCCATTTCGATGAGTTTTTCATAGGGCACATCGGCTTCTGCCAGCAGCACATTCATATGTCCGGGCATCCGTCCTGCCACCGGATGAATGGCATATTTCACCTCCACACCATTGGACTCCAATAGCTCGTCCAGCTCGCTGCAAATATGCTGTGCCTGGGCAACGGCTAGACCATAGCCAGGAACTATGACAACCTTGCTGCTGTAATTCAGCATCACAGCCAGATCGGTGACCGATACCTCTTTAACCACACCCTTCTCCCGGTCAATTCCGGCTCCCCCCCCTCCGAAGGCACCGATGATTACGTTAATCAGTGAACGGTTCATGGCCTTACACATCAACAGGGTCAGGATCATACCTGCGGCACCCACGAAAATTCCACCCAGAATCATTGCCTGGTTCTGGTAGATAAATCCGGCCATGGCCGCTGCAATTCCTGTAAAGCTGTTTAGCAGGGAGATAACTACAGGCATGTCGGCTCCTCCAATGGGCATTACAAAGCTTACACCGTAGACCAGTGATACTGCCAGCAGGATATAGACTAGCATCTGGTTTGTTTCAGCTGGCGCTCCTCCAAACAGGATATAAAACAAGAGGAACAATACTCCGGCCAGGATCACCAGGTTGATGTAGGTCATCCATTTGCTAAAAATATCCTTGATATTCCCATTTAGCTTACCATAAGCAATCATACTGCCACTAAAAGCAATACTACCAATGACCAGTCCCAGCAAAGTTACCAGTGCACTCTGGTTTTCAGGATTCGAAAATTCAATAAGTGCAACAAGTGCTGAAGCAGCACCCCCGGTGGCATTAAAGAAGGATACCAGCTGGGGCATGGCGGTCATTTTGATGCGCCGCGCTACCACTGCACCGATCACTCCGCCAAAGGCAATGGCTCCAAGAATAATGGCCAGGTTCGCACCCTTGATCCCGTTTCCATCTCCATCGCGGTGAAGGACCATGGTGCCAATCATGGCCAGAATCATGCCTGTAGCAGCCCATAAATTTCCACGTCGGGCCGAGTCAGGACTACTCAAGAGCTTCAGACCCGCCACAAAAAAGAGGGCCGAAACCAGGTAGATAAATTCAAGAATAATATCTCCGTCTGTTATATTCAGTGTATTCATGTTTCTGGCCTATTTTTTCTTCTTTTTAAACATTTCAAGCATGCGGTCAGTAACCACAAATCCACCTATTACGTTAAGTGTTCCAAAAAGCAGCGCAAAAATTCCAAGTATCAGGTTCAACAGGTTGGATCCCACTGTCAGGTTCTCCAGGTCGGCATGTCCCACCAGGATAATCCCCCCGATGATGATCACCCCGCTGATTGCATTGGCACCCGACATCAGGGGTGTATGCAATACCGAGGGGACATTGGAAATCACCTCAACACCCAGAAAAATAGTCAGGGCGATAATAAAAATGGCCTCTTTGTTGGCATAGAAAAATTGTAATACGCTTTCCATAGCTCTATTTTAGTCGTTCGTTAACAATGGCACCATCACGGGTGATGCATGTAAATTGTACAATCTCATCCTCCACATCCAGATTGACTTTTCCTTCCTCATCGATCATCATGTTCAGGAAGTTCAGATAGTTATTACCCAGCATTTTACTGGCATCAGAGGGCATGGTGGAAGCAAAATTGGAATTTCCGATAATGGTAACACCTCCTGTCACCACCGTTTCGTCATTCTTTGTCAGTTCACAATTACCTCCGGTGGAAGCAGCCAGGTCAATGATCACAGATCCGGGCTGCATATCAGCTACAGTCTCTTTTGTAATCAGTTTAGGGGCCTCTCTTCCGGGTATCTGGGCAGTGGTGATCACCACATTGGCTTTGATTGCATGCTGCTGGATTAACTCGGCCTGTTTTGCTTTGTACTCGTCGGTCTGCTCCACGGCATACCCCCCGGCAGAAGCCTCATCCTTGGCGCCTTCTACCTCCACAAACTTACCGCCCAGGCTCATTACCTCCTCCTTCACAGCTGTACGTACATCAAACACCTCCACTATGGCCCCCAGTCTTTTCGCAGTAGCCAGCGCCTGCAATCCGGCTACACCTGCTCCCAGAATCAGCACCCTGGAAGGCTTGATGGTTCCTGATGCCGACATGAACATGGGGTAAAATTTTGGTATTGCACCGGCTGCAACCAGGACCGACTTATAACCGGCTACAGTTGCCATGGATGAAAGGACATCCACTGCCTGTGCACGTGTAGAGCGTGGAATCATATCAAGACTGTAAGATGTCACACCCTCTTTTGCCAGGCGATCAACCACAGTTTTGTTGGAGAGCGGTCCCAGAATCGAGATCAGGATTTTTCCTTTTGGAATGGCTTCAGACGGCGGGTTGATACTGAATATCATATCCACACCTTTCAGAATTTCGGCCCTGCTTTGCATGGTCGCTCCGGCTTCCGTATAGCTTCCATCACTTACAAATGCAGCAAGGCCTGCACCCTTTTCCACATGGACCTGGAACTCCTTTTTTACAAGGTTGGCCACATGCTCGGGCAAAAGTACAACCCTGTTTTCACTGTCGCCTTCCTTCAATACTCCGATTGTCATCTATTGGAAATTTTAATCGTTAAAGAATTGTTATACCCACAACAACACAATTGGGCACTATGTTCACAAAGAACTAAGTTGTTTTTAAATACTGATCCATAGCTTCTGCAGCTTTCCTTCCATCTCCCATGGCCAGGATCACCGTGGCTCCTCCGCGCACGATATCTCCACCTGCAAATACACCCTCAACCGAGCTATGCATGGTCTCGCCATTTACGATGATGGTTCCCCATTTTGAGACATCAAGTTCTTTCATGCTGGTAGGGATCAAAGGATTGGGCGAGACACCCACACTTACAACAACGGTATCAACATCTATCATAAACTCCGAACCTTCAATGGGAATGGGTCTGCGCCTCCCGGAAGCATCGGGTTCACCAAGTTCCATCTTCTGCACTTTCATCCTGCATACCCTGCCTTTTTCATCGGCATAATACTCCAGCGGATTATGCAGATTCATAAACTCAATACCTTCTTCTTTTGCATGTTTGATCTCTTCGTTACGTGCAGGCATCTCCTCGATGGAACGGCGGTAGATGATCATGGATCGCTCTGCGCCAAGTCGTTTAGAGGTCCGTACGGCATCCATGGCTGTATTTCCACCACCGATTACAGCCACTTTTTTTCCGGAGATTACCGGGGTATCATACTCCGGGTCGGCAGCATTCATCAGGTTCACCCTGGTCAGATACTCATTGGATGAATAGATCCCGATGTAGTTTTCTCCGGGGATGTGCATGAAGTTGGGCAGGCCCGCGCCGCTACCCACCATAAATGCTTTAAAGCCTTCCTTTTTAAGTTCTTCAATAGAAGCTGTGGCCCCAACGATAAAATTCTTCACAAATTTCACTCCCATTTTTTCAAGCACGTCGATCTCCACATCTACAATGCTATTTGGGAGCCTGAATTCAGGAATACCATATTTTAAAACCCCTCCGATTTCATGAAGCGCCTCAAAGACGGTTACATCGTAACCCATTTTGGCCATATCCCCTGCAAAAGCCAGTCCTGCTGGCCCTGAGCCGATGGAAGCCACCTTAATCCCATTCTTCTCCGGGATTTCAGGAACAGACATCTCTCCGCTGTTCTGTTCAAAATCGGCAATGAAACGCTCCAGGTGCCCTATGGCTACGGGAGTTTTTTTAAGTTTAAGTGTATAGAAACAGGCTTCTTCACATTGTACCTCCTGGGGGAACACCCGGCCACAGACAGCAGGAAGCGTATTGGTCTCCTTTAAAATCCGGGCCGAATCCAGGAACTCTCCTGCCTCTATTTTCTTTATGAATTTTGGAATATTTATCCCCACCGGGCAACCTGTTATACAGGTTGGATTCACGCAATCGAGACAGCGCTTTGCCTCCATTCGAGCCTCCTCCTCAGAGAGACCGCAGTTAACCTCTGTAAAATCTTTGTTTCGCTTCTCCGAATCCTGCTCGGTCATGCTGACCCGCTCAAGCTGTGTCCGCTCTTTATTTTTCATGTGTCCCCTGAGGTCCACTCGCCACTCCTGCTCTCTTTCCTTCTTTAAATAGTCTGAAACTTCAGCCATTGCCTTACTTCGATTTGGGGTGATTACTCAGGTAACTTTCATACGCTTCTGATTCCGAGGGCTTATAGGAGTCCAGCCTCAGCAACATCTCATCAAAATCTACTTCATGGGCATCAAATTCCGGCCCATCCACACAAACAAATTTGGTCTTCCCTCCTACCGAAACCCTGCAGGCTCCGCACATCCCGGTGCCATCAACCATCAGCGTATTCAGACTGGCCACGGTGGGAATGTTATATTTTCCTGTCAGCAGGGTGGCAAATTTCATCATAATAGCCGGTCCCACAGTGACGGCCAGATCAACCTTTTCTCTTTGGATGACCTCCTCCATACCGTTAGTAACCAATCCCTTTTTCCCATACGAACCGTCATCGGTCATAATAATCACCTCGTCGGAATGTTGCCGCATCTGCTCCTCCAGGATGATCAGATCCTTGTTCCTGGCAGCAAGAATGGTAATCACCCTGTTCCCCGCCTGCTTAAATGCTTCTACAATGGGCAGCAAGGGAGCAACCCCCACCCCGCCCCCGGAAGCGAGTACTGTTCCAACTTTTTCAATATGGGTAGGTAAGCCCAACGGTCCCACCACATCAGTGATCTCATCCCCTACCTCAAGTTCACAAATCTTGGCCGAGGTAACTCCAACCTTCTGGATGATAAGAGTAATTGTCCCTTTTTGGGTATCTGCTGCAGCAATGGTAAGTGGGATTCGCTCACCTTTCACACCGGTCTTAACAATCACAAAATGTCCCGCTTTTCTGCTTTTAGCAATATGCGGAGCCTCAACGACCAGTTTCACCACAGATTCTGAAAAATATTCCTTCTCAATAATCTTACTCATACGCTATTGATTTGTCGGGGTGCTATTTGGGGCATAATATTACATGAAAAAAAGATCATTTTACTGCCAATTGTCAGGTACATGTTATAAAGAATAAAAAAAAATATGCCGGGACAGGTTCTGTTTTTTATACATTTACTTTCAGTCAATTATTTACACATAAAATATGAAGGACCTGACAACATCTTATCTGGGATTGGAATTGAAGAATCCAATCATTGTCGGAAGCAGTGGACTGACCGGAACTCTTGATGGCATTATTTCCGTGGCGAAAGAAGGAGCAGGCGCTGTGGTGATGAAATCCCTTTTCGAGGAGGAGATACTAATGGAGGTTAAGGATCAATTGAAAGAGGCCGAAAAAAACCCCTTGATCTATTCAGGGCTGTCGGAAACTCTCGATTACCTTGACATTCACATCCGTGAGGACAACCTGGGAAAATATCTACAGTTGATTCAGGATGTCAAGAAAGCTGTGTCCATCCCGATCATTGCAAGTATAAATTGCATTTCAGATGAAGACTGGACTCATTTTACCAGAAGAATGGAAGAGGCTGGTGCCGATGCTCTTGAACTTAATATCTTTATGAATCCAGCCGACTTTAAGGACAAAGAGTTTATGGATGCCTACTTCAGGATTATCGAGAAGGTGCTGGCAACAGTAAAGATTCCCGTTTCGGTTAAAATCAGTAAATACTTCACACGCCTGGGTCTTTCTGTGAAAGCCCTTTCTGAAACCGGCATATCGGGACTGGTAATGTTTAACAGGTTCTATGCACCCAACATTGATATAGAAACCATGGAGCTGGCCTCGCCCAAGATGTTTTCCACCAGTGAAGAACTACATGAAACCCTTCGTTGGATGGCAATTATGTCAGAGCGGGTCAACTGCAATCTTGCAGCTTCTACCGGCATTCACACAGGTGAAGATCTGATAAAAATGTTGTTGGCCGGAGCTACTGCTGTTCAGGTGGTATCGACTCTTTATAAAAATGGACCGGACCGGATAAACAATATGCTCATAAAGCTCAATTCCTGGATGACAGAAAAAGGATTCGATTCGGTGGACCAGTTCAGAGGAAAAATATCCCGGCTTTATGGTGCTGATCCGGCTGCTTTTGAAAGGATGCAGTTTATGAAACATTTCAGTGAGATAAGATAACAGCCCTTTGTGAGCAACAATTCAAGGGTAAGGTTGTTACTATTAAAATTTGTACCGGCGGCATATGGATGATCTATCGTTTTTGCAGAGTCTCGATTCGGAGGCTATTGAGGAACTCTATCAGAAATACAGGAATGATCCCGGATCTGTGGATTCCAGCTGGCACCACTTTTTCCAGGGTTTTGACCTGGCCAGAAGAGATTACAGTCACCCCGAATCTGAGTCCCTCACATTTGACGAAGAATTCAAGGTGCTTAACCTGATCAACGGGTACCGGAAACGGGGCCATCTTTTCACACAGACCAACCCTGTGCGCACCCGCAGAAAGTACTTTCCAACCCTCGATCTGGAGAATTACGGCCTTTCAGACGAAAACCTGGATACGCTCTATTATGCCGGGCGGGAGATTGGCCGTGGAAAAATCTCCTTGAGGGAGATTGTCGACCACCTTAAGCTTACCTATTGCGGACATATCGGCACAGAATTTATGTTCATCCGGAGTCCGGAAAAGACAAAATGGCTCACCGAACGCATCGAGAAGGAAAATAACAGGTCCGTATTCTCCGGTGATGAAAAGCTTAAGATCTTTCAACATCTCGTTGAGGCTGTTGGATTTGAAAAATTCATACATAATAAGTTTGTAGGTCAGAAACGCTTCTCCCTGGAAGGGGCAGAAATCCTGATACCGGCCCTGAATGACCTGGTGGAGAAGGGTGCAGCTCTGGGTGTTAAGGAGTTCAATATAGGCATGGCCCACCGGGGAAGGCTCAATGTCCTGGCCAATGTCCTTAGAAAACCGCCACAGAACATCTTTAAGGAATTTGAGGGGGAGTCCTACGAAGACAGTATCAGTCTGGGTGATGTTAAATATCACCTTGGCTACAGCAACATAGTACTTACCGGTGATGGCAATGAGGTGATACTGAATCTTGTCCCCAATCCATCTCATCTGGAATCTTCCGCTCCCATTATCGAAGGTGTATCCAGGGCACGTATCGATCACATATATGAAGGAAACAACAACAGCCTTGTGCCCGTTATCATACATGGAGATGCCGCCATTGCAGGTCAGGGTGTGGTTTATGAAGTGGTTCAGATGTCAGAACTGGAAGGTTATAAGACCGGTGGGACCATCCACCTTGTAATCAATAACCAGATTGGCTTTACCACCAACTACCTGGATGCCCGTTCAAGCACCTATTGCACCGATGTGGGTAAAGTAACCAAGGCTCCTATCTGGCATGTAAATGGTGACGATGTGGAGGGATTGATCCATGTGATGAGAATGGCTATGGAGTACAGGCAGGTCTTCCATTCAGATGTATTCATCGATATTCTGGCCTACCGGAAATACGGACATAATGAAGGGGACGAGCCCAGGTTTACACAACCAACTCTGTATGAAGCCATAGCCAGGCATCCCAATCTCAGGGATGTTTACAGTGAGGAGCTGCTGGAACAGGGCGTACTGACAAAGACTGATATAAGCCGGGCCGAGACTGAATATGACTCCGTGCTCGAAGAGCAGCTGGATAAAGCCAGAAAAGAGAAAAAGGTGACCATTCAGCAATTTATGGAAGCGGAATGGGAAGGTATGGAATATGCTTCCTTAAAGGATTTTGAAGAACCGGTGGAAACAGGAGTGCCCGAGAGTACCCTGATGCGAATTGCCCATCAGTTAAATACCCTGCCCGATGACCTGGTCTTTTTCAAAAAAACCACCAAGCTTGTGGCAGAACGGACCAGTATGATCAATGATAACCGTGTGGACTGGGCCCTGGGTGAATTGCTGGCCTACGGTACCCTCCTGCTGGAGAACCATCCAGTCAGAATCAGCGGTCAGGATTCCATCAGGGGAACATTCTCTCACAGGCATGCCGGCATAGTCATGGAGGATACCACAGAAATCTACTTCCCCCTGAAATACATTGATAAGAATCAGGCAGCTTTCAATATTTATAATTCACCACTTAATGAGTATGGTGTACTTGGTTTCGAATATGGATATGCCGTTGCCTGTCCGCAAACCCTGACCATCTGGGAAGCTCAGTTTGGCGACTTCGTTAATGTGGCGCAGGTCATTCTTGACCAGTATATTTCAAGCGCTGAAGAGAAATGGGGGGTGATGAACGGACTGGTGCTCTATCTGCCACATGGATTCGAAGGGCAGGGTCCTGAACATTCGAGTGCCCGCATCGAAAGATTCCTCAGTCTGGCTGCAGGGAATAACATGCATATCATCAACCCCACAACACCCGCCAACCTCTTCCACGCATTGCGAAATCATATGATGAAGAAAAGCCGGGTACCTCTTGTGGTCTTTACCCCAAAAAGTTTGCTGCGGAACCCGCAATGTGTATCCACACTGGATGACCTTGAAAAGGGAAAGTTTATGCCTGTATATGACGATACCGAAAATGATGTGGATGAGGTACGCCGGGTGGTGCTTTGCAGTGGTAAGATCTATTATGACCTGCTGGCCCGGAAGCAGAAACTGGGTGCAAGGGATATCGCCCTTATAAGGCTGGATCAGATCTTCCCTTTTCCACGGAAAGAAATCGCACAGATCCTGAAGAAATACCGGAACAATATGCTAACGCTGTGGGTACAGGAAGAGCCCGAAAACATGGGAGCCTGGTATTACATCCGCAATACCATGAAAGATACAGAAGTGATCCCGGTTACCCGCCTGCCTTCCGGTAGTCCTGCTACCGGTCTTTTTAAACTTCATGAAATCGGTCAGAAGGAAATTATCGATAAGGTATTCCGGGAGTGCGATTGCCATCTGCTGAATGTTTACTGCGGCCTGCAGTGTATGGTAGGAAGCTCGCGGACCGAAATACTGAACCAGCATTACTATTTTGAAAAAGAAAAACCCAAAACAATATAACATGGCCCTGGAAATTAAAATACCAAGTCCTGGTGAATCCATTACGGAAGTAGAACTGGCATCCTGGTTTGTGGAGGACGGTGCGCTGGTAACAAAAAACCAGGAGATTGGTGAAATTGAATCGGAGAAAGCAACCCTGCCTCTGATTGCCGGGGAGTCGGGACAACTGAAGATCCTGGTCCAGGAAGGTGAAACCGTTCAGGTAGGTGCCGTGGTAGCTTCCATAGATACCGGTGTGGCAGTCCCCGATAGCCCATCCGATGCTCCAAAGGAAACTGCAACACCTGTTAAAAAGACAAAATCTGAAGAGTCAAGTGTGAAGGTAACTCCGGTGGCCAAGCAGATGATGGAAAAAGAAGGCCTCTCGGTAGACGACATTCTCAATGGACTGAGAAAAATCAGTGCCGGAGACGTAAAACTGGTATTGCAAAGCAGCTCTGCAGGGACAATCCCTGAAAAAACAAGAACAGCTTCAAGGGAGGAAGAGCGTAAAAAGGTCAGTCAGCTCAGGAAAAAAATCTCAGAGAGACTGGTGGCCGTTAAGAATGAGACAGCCATGCTCACCACCTTCAATGAAGCAGATATGAGTGCCATTATGGCCATCCGGAAAAAATACCAGGAGCAATTTGTAGAAAAGCATGGGATAAAGCTTGGATTTATGTCCTTCTTTACCAAAGCGATATGCGAAGCACTGCGTCTCTTTCCGTCTGTGAACTCTTACCTGGATGGTGAGGAGGTTGTATCGCCTGCCTACTACGATATCGGCATTGCCGTGCAAACAGATAAAGGACTGATGGTGCCAGTGATCAGGAATGCCGGGCTCATGAGCCTTGCTGAACTGGAACAGCATATTGCCGATCTGGCTACCCGTGCCCGAAAAGCAAGACTCAGCATAGAAGAGATGAGTGGTGGCACCTTTACCATTTCCAACGGTGGCATCTATGGATCCATGCTCTCCACACCCATCCTGAATCCGCCACAGTCAGGCATCCTGGGCATGCACAATATCCTGGAGCGGCCGGTTGCCATCAATGGTAAGGTGGAGATCAGGCCCATGATGTATATTGCCCTGAGCTATGATCATCGTGTAATTGACGGTAAAGATTCGGTTAGTTTCCTGAAGACTGTAAAAGATTTGCTGGAGAATCCTGTGCGCCTGATCTTTGGTGAGCAGGCACCTGAGCAGTTCCTGCTTGATATCTAGCTGCTTCTAATAATACTCCAGCACGCGGGTAATGGTAAGCTCGGGAGTAATCTTTTCCTCACCCGGATAGACCAGGCGCAGCCTCCAGTTTCCATTTTCGTCGAAATCCCTGTATTCATATAACTGGGTAGCGGATCTTGAACCATCCATTTCCTCCTGCCACATCTCTACAAGCAGGTTCTTCTCATAGACATGGTGCAGGATAACTTCCCTGTTACTGACCACCTGAACCTGTTTTTCTATCCTGCCTTTGGAATCGTAATATGTAGCTCCTTCATAACGAAGCTGACCGTCCTGCCAGACTTCAAAATTGACCTGATTGTCTGAAACCCTGTCCATGACGGTTCGGGAAACAAGTACCATCTGGGAATGTTTGGGTGTCAGGTTAACCCTGTTATAATACAGTTCCTCCACTACCTCTCCATTATCACGTTTTGCATCAGAAATGCTGGTGGTATCTCCTCTCCCATCCATGCTATAGGCCTGCTTGTAATTACCCTTCTCATCATACTCCACCACCCGGTAAATATCAGCGCACTCTTCATCTGCAACCCACTCTTCATTCACATAGCTTACCTTACACTGGAATTCGCTGGTTGCCTTCACCTTTCCATTTAATCCACTACGGTTAAGATCATTTGATCCTCCCGAACAGGAGGTCAGAAAAACAAGCATGAAAAACAGGGCTGCACTTAAAACAGACTTCATAGGGGGATAGTTTAGCAATTTAGATCCCAAAAGTAACAGTTAGCATCCACAATCACAAAAGAAGCATTTACTGGCCGCCAATATAGCCCAGAACCTGTTCAACCATTTCCTTTTGCTCCTGTGTGGAGGCCATGGATTCGGCTTTTTGAAAGGATTCCTTTGCCTTCTCCCTCTCACCAAGGAATATAAGAACCATCCCCCTGTAGAAATAGTAATCAAAATGCTCCTCCAGTTCGATACAGGTGTTATACCAATCAAGCTCTTTCCTTAGCAGTACTTCTGTCCTGTATTGTTGATCCATATCCGTGATCTGGGATGCAGCACTGTACAGCCATTGATGATCGCCCTTGCGGTCAGAGGCAAAGCGCTGATCAACATAGGAGATCAATTCGTCTGTAAGGCCGCTGTAGTAATAGTACTGAATAAAGGGTAGAGATCGCAGGTCCCAGGCCGAACTCTCCTCCTCAACCAGGGGAGTCAGTTCTTTGGCCATAAGGCTGATCAGGTCGATACGCTCCTCATCCACTGCCTTTACCAGGGTGTTGTTGTAAATCTTTTCCATAGCAAGCATATACTCATCTCCCAGCACCCTTCTCAGTCGCTCTGGATCCGAAGAAAACTCCTCCCACCAGGCATCATCCAGATCCATGTAAAAAGCTACTACCCTGATATCGGTATCTGTAGGTTTCGCCTTTGATACCATCATCTGCTCCACATATTCTGCAGCCAGGATTTCGGCCTCTTCCTGATTCCCCATATCCCGAACCACAGTAATATAGTTTGCAAAACCCTGGGGATCCAGGGTACCTTTCTGATACCTGGCTCTGTAATTTTTTACCTCGGCGAATCCTTCTGAAAGAGATGTGAGAGTAGCTATCAGTTCCTTTGCAGGTGTATAACCAACAATATTGCTTACTCGTTCACCTTCATCGCTGAAGATAAACATACTGGGATAACCTTCCAGCTGTTGTTCTACCACGTAGTTCCGGCCGTAATCTGATTCTCCATCCAGCCTGACACTCACATAGTTTGCATTCATATAACCGGCCACCTCTGGATCGGTGTAGACCTCACTGTCCATCATTTTACAGGGTCCGCACCAGGTGGCATAGACATCCACGAACAGCATCAACATCTGGTCTGATGCTTTCTTCTGCGCGGCATTCATCTGCTCGCGGCTTTCCACTTCTATAAATTCAACCTGGGCAAAGATGGTCACAGGAAGGACCAGCAGGAGTATCAAAAGAATATAGGATCGTAATTTCATAAAAAAGGGGATATTAGACTATAACGGATAAGAGCTGCATTTGTTATGGAAGTCAGTCCATAACACCGCAGTCCTTTAAAAGCCCCAGATAGATTGCCGACTCATTTTCCCAGCATAATTCAAGGGCCGCCCTGTCAAGCGCCCCCATCCAGGTCCCTCCTGCCCTCTCCTTTAACATATACCTGACAATGCCTGCAAGTTTTTCAGGATCTCGTTCTCTGCTTGAAATACCAATCCCATAGGAGTCCACAATCCTGCTCATCTCAGGAAGGGCAGAGCAGAGCACGGGAACCCGGCACTGGATATAATTAAATAACTTATTGGGCAGTGAGTAGCGATAGTTAAGCCCCATGTCCTCCTCCAGGGATATACCCAGATCGGCCGACAGGGTAATGGGGATTAGCTCTTCGGGCATTATCCTTCCCATGAACTCAATCCGGTCGCCCAGATTCTTCTGGTCGGCCCGTTTCATAAGATCATCTTCAATATCACCGGATCCCACTACCACAAAGCTGACATTCTCCAGGTACTGCATGGCATCTATCATCAACTCCAGTCCTCTTCCCACATTCAGGGCACCCTGATAGATAATCGTCTGCTTCTTCACATCCTTATCTTTTCGGGGAGTGAATTCTAACTTTTCAGGCACATTCCGTACCACCCTGAAGCGGGTGCCATAGAGTCGCCTGTAAATGGTTGCGATGGAATAATTCACAGTCACCGCATACCTGAGCTTTGGCAGCAACCAGCTTTCGATTCCTTTCCAGACAGACTGAACAGTTTTTCTGTGAATTAATTCAGGAACCTGGGTGAAGAATTCATGACTGTCATAGATCAAAGGAAGCTTTCTGATCCTGCTTGCAATGTAATTAGCCGGAAGCGTATCCAGGTCATTGGAAATCAGGAGCGCCGGTCTTTTAGCAATTAAAAGGCTTGTGAGCAATCTCAGATTAAAACAGGCATAAAACAGCGGACCACCGGTAAAGAGCATCCTGTAGCGCCTGTGCTTAAAAGCTTTGTTCTTCAGGTCCGGACTCTTTCTCAATCTCCGTCCGTAGCAGCTCACCTCAAAGCCATTCTCCACCAGGAGTTTTGCCACCCGGTCGACCCGCTGGTCCGTAGCCAGGTCATTAATGACTGATATGCAGGCTCGCTTCACATTTAATAATTAGGATCTTAAAGATAGGAAAAGCTTACTATATTTACCTATATGATCCAGTTGCACCAAAATAGTCTTCTTACAGAGTTTAATACTTTTGGCCTGGAAACCAGGGCCAGGCACTACGCCAGACCTGAGGATACGGAAGCTCTTTGTGAGCTCTTAAAGCAGAATGGCCTGCAGCAGCAGCCCCTTCTTGTCCTTGGAGAAGGCAGCAATATCCTGTTCTTGAATAATTTCGAGGGCCTGGTCATACAGGCAGGAATGAAAGGTATGGAACTCCTTGAGGAGGACAGTGAAGAAGTGCTGATAAAAGTAGGGGCCTCTGAAAACTGGGACCACTGGGTGGAGTATTCTTTGGAACAGGGCTGGTATGGACTGGAAAACCTGAGCCTGATCCCGGGATCGGTGGGTTCATCTCCGGTACAGAATATAGGTGCCTACGGGGTGGAGCTAAAGGATCGTTTTGAATGGCTCGAAGCATGGGATCTGAAAGAAAATCAGCCTATAAAGCTCGATCATAGGGCCTGCGATTTTGGCTATCGTGACAGCATTTTCAAAAGGGAAGCGGCAGGAAGGTATATTATTACACATGTAGTCTTCCGCATGAACAGGAAAGCTGAGCTTCAGCTGGACTATGGGAATGTCCTGGACGAGTTCAGGAAGGCAAAGGGAAAATCAGCCATGGATCTTCGGAATGTGATCATAAATATCAGGAACTCCAAATTACCAGATCCTTCCCAATATGGCAATGCAGGGAGTTTCTTTAAGAATCCCATGGTGGACCGGACCATTTATAATTGTATCCGGGTAGAATACCCGGAGGTTCCCTTCTACCCCAATGAAGGTAACCAGATGAAGATCCCTGCAGCATGGCTCATTGAAAAAGCAGGGTGGAAAGGAAAACGGATCGGCAATGTGGGCACCTGGCCTTCGCATGCACTGGTGATTGTCAACTACGGAGGTGCAAGCGGACAGGAAATCTATGATTTCTCTGAGAAGATCATTAAAGATGTAGATAAGCAGTTTGGAATCAGCCTTGAACGGGAAGTCAGGGTAATCTAGAACTCTTCCTTCTATTTATAAATCCTGCGTTTATTAAGCTCTCTCTGATATGCCCTTGCATTTTTCAGGTGCTGGGAATAGTCCCGTGCAAAAGCATGGTATCCGCTGAAATCCGCTTTTGCGCACATATATAGATAGCGGTGCTTTTCGTAATCGAGTACCCCATCAATGGCTGAAACCGAAGGAATGGAGATCGGCCCGGGTGGAAGTCCCTTGAACTTATAGGTATTGTAGGGCGAATCAATTTCTTTATCCTCGTTCAGAATCCTCTGCCTTGAAAAATCTCCCAAAGCAAATTTCAGTGTGGGATCGGCCTGGAGGGGAATTCCCTGTTCCAGGCGGTTCATATATAATCCGGCCACACGGCTGTTTTCATCATCGTACAGCGTTTCTTCATCCACAATAGAAGCCAGGGTAACTACTTCCGAACGGGTCATTTCCAGCTTTTTTGCTTTCCGGTCCCTCTCCCCGTCCCAGAACTTTTCATACTCCTGTTTCATGCGGTCAGCAAATTCCTCAGGTGAAGCGGTCCAGAAAAACTCATAGGTTTCAGGGACAAACATAGAAGTAAAAGTGGCATCTTCGAAGCCATACTTCGCGGGTAGCTCACTGTCCGACAGGTAAGTCGCCAATTGGATGGAATCGGTTTCAAGGTATTGAGCCACCTTTCCTGAAAGGTGATTTAAAGTATGAACATTATTAAAAACCACCATCACGGGATCCTGGTTGCCGGATCGCAACATATTAACCAGCTCGTTGTTGCTAAGCCCATTACGAATCTTGTATCTTCCCGGCTTTACATTCGTATCATATCCCTTCTTTTCTGCCACCCACTCGAATGATTTTGGGTTTTCAAAGATCCCCGTCTCTTCCAAACGATCGGCCACATATCTGAAATCGGATCCGCTGGGAATATAGAAAAGTTCATGTGCAGCATCCAGCTTTACATTCGGAACAAAAACCCTTGAGTAGAGCTTAAAAACAACCAGTACCATTATAACCAGTCCCAGAAACACCACAAGCATGGAGATCCTCACTGCTTTGCCTATTCTCCTGGTCCGTCTTCTTTCAAACTTCACCATAACTTAAGCATTACTTTGCATACAAATGTAGCAGAATTCAGCAACTTGGTGCCCTGATCACCCGGGATCACCTTGCTGTATATGGTCCCTACAGCCTGTAATCGTTCCAGGGTGATATTGAGTAATTCTTGACTATCATGGTATTTCACCGTAAATTTGCATTATGAAAAGGAAGCAGATAAGAATCCTGATCGGCGGTTTAAGTTTCACCACCGCATTATTTGTTTTCCAGGCATGCTACGGGATGCCTCAGGATTGGCAGGATGATGTATTTATCCAGGGCAAGATTATTTCAAGCACTACAAGTCTACCACTGAATGGCATAAAAGTAGAATCTGAACTCTTTGAGCACTATGGGATCACCAACAGCCAGGGAGAATTTGCCTTCTACACACCCTGGATCGAGTCTCTTAAACTTACCATCGAGGACACAGACCCGGAGTCTGATGGCAGCTACATAAGCAAAGACACTGTTCTGATATCTCCCGAACATGAGGTTTTCCTGAACATCAAGCTAGAAGAAAACTAGGTGTTCTCTTTTAATAAACAGATAGCCTTTCGGAAATTTAAAAGGGCAGAAACCCATCTTCACGAACTAAACTACCTTTTCTGGGAGTGCACTACCCGCTGTAATCTGAACTGCCGACACTGCGGTAGCGATTGCCATGTGGACTCCACTCATCCCGATATGCCACTGGAAGATTTTATCAGGGCACTTGATACCATTGACAAACCAGCAAATAATTTCATCGTAGCCCTTAGCGGGGGAGAGCCACTGCTCAGAAAGGATCTTGAAGCTGTGGGCATGGAGATTCGCAAACGAGGTATGCGCTGGGGAATGGTTTCGAACGGGCAGCTCTATGACCGGAAGCGCCATATATCTCTCCTTAATGCAGGTATGGGAGCACTGACCATCAGTGTGGATGGTCTTGGAGAAAGCCATGACTGGCTGCGGCATAAGCCCGGAAGCTTCAAGAAGGTCGACCGGGCCATTGAACTGGCAGCAGGCTCAAAAAGACTCAACTTCGATGTGGTGACCTGTGTAAACCGCAGAAACCTGAGCGAGCTGCCATCAATCTACAACTACCTGCGTTCAAAAGGAGTAAAAGCCTGGCGACTCTTTACAATCACCCCCATCGGCAGGGCGAAAGAGGATCCTGAGCTAATCCTGGCCGATAGTGAGTTCAAAGAGATGCTTGACTTCATTGCAGAACACAGAAAAAAAGGCAGCATAGATGTGAAATTCAGCTGCGAAGGTTATGTTGGAGCCTATGAATCACAAGTGAGGGATACTCCCTTCTTCTGCCGGGCAGGGATCAACATCGGATCGATTCTCATCGATGGTTCCATTTCCGCATGTCCGAATATCGACCGCTCCTTTATCCAGGGAAACATCTATAAAGATAATTTCCACCAGATATGGGAAAGCAAATTCACTCCTTTCCGGGACCGTAGCTGGACCCGGACAGGAGTGTGTTCCGCTTGTAAAGACTATGCCAATTGCCTGGGCAATGGCTTTCACAACTGGCACGGCGACAAATCAAATCCGCTTGTATGCCACAAAGGGAAACTTGAAGGGATTAACTAAGTGCTGCCAGGGCCTTCTTCAAACGCTGCATGGCCTTCTCCAGGTTCTCATCCGAGTTGGCATAGCTTATGCGTACACAGCCATCAGCACCAAATGCCGATCCGGGTACTGTTGCTATATGGCCCTCCTCAAGCAGGTAGATACACAGGTCCATATCGGTCTCGATTTTCTTTCCATCCACCGATTTTCCGATATAGGCGCTCAGATCAGGAAATACATAGAAGGCACCACCGGGAGTGGTGCACTTTACGCCATCAATGCTGTTCACATGTCCCAGGATCAGATCGCGGCGTCGCAGGAAAGCATCACGCATCTCAGTTACACAGGCCTGATCTCCTTCAAGAGCTTCAAGAGCAGCACGCATGGCTATGGACGTGGCTCCTGAGGTCATCTGCCCCTGCAGCTTTCCGCATGCCTTTACCAGCCATTCTGGTCCGGCCATATAGCCTATCCTCCAACCGGTCATGGCATAACCTTTGGAAACCCCGTTAATGATTATACAACGGTCCTTGATTTCATCAAACTGG
>CAYWGP010000273.1:0-14406 GCA_964458155.1 uncultured Bacteroides sp. | reverse complement strand
GTTGATACAGCGGTAGCCGGGGAAGAAGATCTTGCAGAAGATGTAGCTGAAGCCCTGGTTGAGGAGGCAGTTGTTGAGGAGGCAGTTGAAGAAGTTGCTGAAGAAGCTGTTGCTGCAAGCGAAGAACCTGTTGTTGAGGAGGCAGTTGAAGAAGTTGTTGAAGAGGCTGTTGCTGCAAGCGAAGAACCCGTTGTTGAGGAGGCAGTTGAAGAAGTTGTTGAAGAAGTTGTTGAAGAGGCTGTTGCTGAGGCCACTGCTGAAGAGGAGACTCCCGCTGAGGAGGCTAACGAAGAGCCAGACGAAGATGAAGAAAAGAAAGAATCATAATATTAGCGTGACATCTTTTTAAGAATATAGGGGATGGAGTAGCTTATACTCTGTCCCTTTTTTTTCTCCGGGTTATTTTATAGCAAGGTGGTTAATTACTGCGAAAAATCCCAGACTGCTTATAAAACACCCCGTGGAAAAAGGAAAACACAGAGTATTAAACCAATAAAAATTAAATGTATCATGGGACAAATTGTTGATATTCATGCACGTGAGATTCTAGACTCGCGCGGAAACCCCACAGTTGAAGTGGAAGTAACCCTTGCAAGCGGTTTTGTTGGCCGTGCAGGAGTTCCCTCCGGAGCCTCTACTGGCGAAAATGAAGCACTGGAACTGAGGGATGGCGACAAAAGCCGCTACCTTGGGAAAGGCGTACAAAAAGCTGTTAACAATGTCAATACGATTATTGCCAAAGAGCTGATAGGAATGGATTCCCTGGAGCAGGTAGCCATTGATCAGAAAATGATTGCTCTTGACGGAACCAAAACCAAAAGCAAACTTGGTGCAAATGCTATGCTGGGCGTAAGTCTTGCCGTTGCCAAAGCTGCTGCCATGTATTGTGAGATGCCTCTCTACCGCTATATCGGTGGTACCAATGCCAAACATCTGCCCGTTCCCATGATGAATATTATCAATGGCGGATCCCACTCCGATGCCCCCATTGCCTTCCAGGAATTTATGGTTCGTCCCATTGGAGCCAGCAGTTTTAAAGAAGCGCTGAGAATGGGTGCCGAGGTGTTCCATGCCCTTAAGAAGGTCTTGAAAGACAGAGGATTAAGCACGGCTGTAGGAGATGAAGGTGGATTTGCTCCTAAACTGGAAGGAACCGAAGATGCACTGGATAGCATCCTGAAGGCTGTTGAGGCTGCCGGATACAAGCCAGGTAAAGATATTACCATTGCACTGGACTGTGCAGCATCTGAGTTTTTCGAGAATGGGGTATACAACTATGCCAAGTTCGAAGGCGAAGGTGGAGCCAGGCGCAATTCCGAGGAGCAGGCTGCTTACCTGGCCGAATTGATCAGCAAGTATCCCATCGATTCCATTGAAGATGGCATGGACGAAGCTGACTGGGATGGCTGGGTTGTTCAGAATAAACTTATTGGTGAGAAGTGTCAGCTGGTTGGAGACGACCTTTTTGTAACCAACGTGGAGTATCTATCCAAGGGAATTGAACTGGATTGTGCAAACTCCATTCTGATCAAGGTGAACCAGATAGGTACCCTTACCGAAACCCTGAATACCATTGAGATGGCGCACAGGGCCGGTTATACCACTGTTACCTCACACCGTTCAGGTGAGACCGAAGATACAACCATTGCTGATATCTCCGTGGCTACCAACGCTGGTCAGATCAAGACCGGTTCATTGAGCCGTTCAGACAGGATCGCCAAGTACAACCAGCTGCTCCGTATTGAGGAGGAACTTGGTGATACCGCTATCTACGGGTATTAAATTGACCTGAGTATTTCCCTCAGGGCCGAAAACAATAAAATATCAATCACAGGGGTTGTTCTTAACGAACAGCCCCTTTTTAATGGGGAATGGGGCTCATTGTGAAACAAGTAACAGTTCCAGCTCTTGAAACATCTTCATATTTGTGCTATATTGTATAACCCTATTTTATTACTAACTCAACAAAAATCTAAATGATATGTCAGTCTTAAAAGAACGACTCTTTCAGAAGATCGAAGAGCAGAGACCCAGAACAAAAAAATTAATCACGGATTACTGTAACGTAGTAATTGATGAGGTCACCATCGCTCAGGCCATTGGTGGCATGCGGGGATTGAAAAGCCTGGTTACCGACATTTCCTATCTAGACCCTCAGGAGGGAATCAGGTACCGCGGTTATACCCTGCCGGAAGTATTTCAAAAGTTGCCCAAGCCTCCCGGTTGCGAGATGCCCTATGTGGAGGGGCTCTATTTCCTGCTGCTTACCGGAGATATTCCTACCGATAGTGAAGTGGCCGACCTGGCAGATGAATTCAGGAAGCGCCGGATTCTTCCACGCTACGTATACGAAGTAATTGACGCCTTCCCTACTTTTTCGCCTCCCATGGCCATTTTTTCAGCGGCCATTCTGACCATGCAGCGCGAATCATTTTTTGCCAAGAAGTACCAGGGAGGGATCAGTAAAATGGATTACTGGGATCCCACCTTTGAGGATTCCCTGAACCTGCTGGCCAAATTGCCGGAAGTAGCTTCCTATATCTACGCCAAGCTTTACCGCGATGGCAACCGGATTCAATCCAATCCTAACCTGGATATGGGGGCCAATTTTGCACATATGATGGGTATTCCAAAGCCCTATGACGATGTATCCAGGCTTAACTTTATCATTCATGCCGATCATGAAAGCGGGAACGTAAGTGCCCATACAGGTCACCTGGTAGGAAGTTCTTTGTCGGATATTTACCTGTCTATTTCGGCTATGATTAATGGTCTGGCCGGACCGCTTCACGGACTGGCAAACCAGGAAGTGCTTAGGTGGCTGCAGGATCTCGTTGAGAAAATGGATGGTCAGATCCCCAGTGAGGATGAGATGAAGCAGTTTGTTTGGGACACCCTGAACTCGGGACAGGTAATTCCGGGGTTTGGTCATGCAGTTCTTCGCAAGACCGATCCACGCTATACTTTGCAGCGTGAATTCTGCCAGACCCATATGAAGGATGATCTCCTGTTCCAGTACACCGATATGTTATACAAAGTAGTTCCGCCCATCCTCAAGGAGCAGGGTAAGGCCAAGAATCCATGGCCCAATGTGGACGCTCAGTCAGGTATTATCCACTGGCATTATGGCATCACTGAATATGAATTCTACACCGTCCTGTTTGGTATCGGCCGCTCCATCGGAATCACAGCAAACCTGATCTGGGACCGTGCCCTCGGTTATCCGCTGGAAAGACCCAAGTCGGTGACTACCGATATGCTTGAAAAGATGGCCATGAAGGCCAAAGCAGCAGATGGTGATAAAAAATCCAAGGATTGTAAGGAGGGTTAGGACTATATTCATACCCCCTTTTATGTACAGACAAAAAGGCTGCCTGAACCGGGCAGCCTTTTTTTTGCGGTATTAATTTGGCCTATTTATGAGTAAAATAGCTCATTTACGTATATATTTGCATCATTAGCCACCAGAAATCACCCGTTTGTCAAAATTGTAATGGATTGGATCCCCGGAGCCATATCAAGACTATTTAGTGAGTATATCATACTGATTGCCGGATTTATACTATTGACCCTCGTGGTAAACATCCTGCTCTTCAGGAGGAAAATCCGACAGTTTCGCAGCGATTATCTCAGGATGAAGGAAAAGGAGAAGGAGTCCCATATGGTTCTGCAGCACCGAAACCAGCTTCGCGACCGCACCAGGAACTATGAACAGAGCCTTACCTATGCCCTGCGGATCCAGACCGCCATGTTTCTTACATCAAAGCAACTGATGTCCCTGTTCCCGGAATCCTTTATTTATCATCGTCCAAAAGAGATTGTTAGTGGTGACTTTAACTGGGCCAAAAGAATAAACGGGAAGATACTTTTTTCGGTGGCCGATTGCACGGGACATGGAGTCCCCGGTGCCTTTATGTCCCTCCTTGGACTCGAATTCTTCAGGCAGATAACCGTGGGTAAAGGAATCGATGACCCGGCCGGAATTCTTAATGAGATGAACAGGCAGTTCGATATAGTATTGGGGAATACCGATGAGATCTCCCTCAAGGATGGGATCGATCTGGCCATCTGTGCATACGACTACAAAACACGCCGGCTGGATTATGCCGGAGCCTTTAATTCGCTTTATATAGCAAGGGAACATGAGATTCTGGAAATTAAAGGTGACCGTATTATCGTGGGACCGGATTACGGACTTCAGCGTGGAAAATTTAAAAATCAGACCCTGAGGATCGAGGATAATGATATGCTCTATATGTTTACCGACGGTTATGCCGACCAGTTTGGGGGCCCGGAGGGTAAGAAGTATAAATACCGCCGCTTCAGGCACCTGCTGATGTCCATACACCAGCAATCCATGGACGATCAGCTGAGAAAGCTGGAAGAGAATATGGATGAGTGGATGGGTAGTCAGGAAGACCAGATTGATGACCAGACTATTCTGGGGATCAGGCCAGCCAGTTTTTCATCTTTCTGACAAGCATTTCCGTGGTAAAAGGCTTGGCAATATAGTCATCTACCCCTGCGGCAAGACAGTTCTCCCGGTCACCGGCCAGTGCATTTGCAGTGACAGCTACTATGGGGACATGATGATTGGTGGTGGACTCAATTTCACGAATTTTCTGAGTGGCCATGATGCCATCCATTATGGGCATCATGATATCCATCAGGATCATGTCGTACTGCCTGGATCCGAACATTTCAAGGGCCTGTTTTCCATTTGAGGCCACATCAATCCTGTTTACCAGCTTATTGAGGCTTAATAGGACGATCTTCTGGTTAATCACATTATCCTCCACCAGAAGGATCTTGGCATCCTTAAGGGCAATCCGTGATTTTTCGATCTGACTTAGCTCTGGAGTTTTTTCACTAACTGTAGTTACTTTGGTGGGATTTTTAGTGAATTCCTGGAAAAAACTCAGAGTGGCCCCTTTGGAATCAGGTACTGCCGAGAGCATGCTGGCACTCTCGAGCAAGAGCGTAAATGCATTGGTCAGATTGGAACCGGTACGGGCATTGCCCTGCTGAAGTGATCTGACGTGGTCAACCAGTGCACGGCCTCTTGTGGTTGAAACCTTAAAATTAAATTCAAGCCTGACATGACTGGGAGTATCCTTCAGGCTCCGGATATTAAGCTGTACAGGCTCCTCATCCGTCCTGTACTCATTCACGCCGTAGAAAATGTTTACAATCAGGCTTCGAACCAGACCCGGATCACCTATAAGGTAGTTCTTTAACTGATCTGAGCGTGTAATGGAAAAGTCTTCCAGGGCCGATCCTCCCGACTTGAGAATTCCAACGGTCTCATCCAGCACAGAACTCAGGTCAAAGGAGGTGATACTCCGCTTGTAATCCACGATCCCCGGTGAAGCAATATCCACTATATTGTTTACATCCTTTATCAGGAGATTGGTCGATGCCTTCAGTGTCTCCATTAGCTCCTTCTGTTCGGAGCTTAATCTTTCATCATGTACCAGGCTGTTAATCAGTGCGATATTACTAAGAGAGGTGCGGAGTTTATGGGAAAGTTTGCTGATGAATTCATCCTTCTCGGCCATCCTGTACTCCACCTCGTTCTTAGATTCCTGCAGCTTTTCGAGAAGTGTCCTGTTAGTTTTTTCTATATGAATGGATATGACAATCAACAGGGCATAGGAGCCAAAGAAAATTAGGGAATTGACAATGTCAAGCCGGACAACAGTATCCAGTTGTGGCATTGAGTTGATCACCAGGGTAACCACACCCAGCACGATGGGCACGTATATTCCCCGTTTTCCATTCACAGCTACTGCTGCCAGAGGAAAGACCAGGTAGAAAGCCAGAATCATGGCGGATGATATCTCCTGAACAAAGAGATAGACGCTTAGAATAATCACAGAGGTCAGCACCAGGACTAGAATGCTGCTCAGGTTGGGTTTACGCCCCACGGGGACGAGCAGAAATGAGAGCACTGCCAATACCAGGGGAATGCCATATATCAGGCACAGGGAGGTGAGGCCCGAAATGCATGCATAGAGCGTTGACACTGTTAGCATGATGATCAGGATCAGGTAATAGAAATTGATTCTTTTGGCCCTGTTCACCACAGCCTGCTCCATCGATTCATCCACTCTGAATGAGATGATCTTCTGTAAAAAAGGTTGAAACATGGTATTCCAAAAATGGCTTTCTAAGCAAAGAAAGTTAAAATATGAGCAATCATGCAAAATTATGGCTCTATTTTTGCGCCATAAACCTATATAAGTTTGTAATTTTGTAGATGGAAGTGATGGTTGAATTATGAGCAAAGCCCTTTTTTTCATATTACTGTTCTGGTGTCCCCTGGTATTTTCCCAGGAAGGAGGTGTAATTCCTGAAGATAGCACGGAGCTAAAGCTGATACCGGAGGCAGGGGAGACAGAACAACGAACGGATACGATACAGGTTCAGGATGAGATCCAGGTTCAGGATGAGATCCAGGTACCGGATGCGATCCAGGTACCGGATGCGATCCAGGTTCAGGATGAGATCCAGGTTCAGAATCAGCTGCAGGAAGAGGAGCAGGAGAGACCAATGGTACAGTATTCCCCGGATTTTGAATTTAACGATGGTCTGTTTGCCAATTTTGAAAGCGTAAAAGAAAACAGGCCCATTCCCCCGGCCCGTATTGTTACCGATGAAGATTTATTCGACAGGACCTTCTATGAGAAGATTACCCAGTTGAAGGAGATAGTAATCTATGATGAAAATGGTGTAAAGAAAGTTTTGCTTACCGAGAATATATGGGGCTATAGTCGCAATGGGATCCTGTATATCAATGTGGGCTCAGCTTTTCACAGGATCAGTTTCATGGGTAGCATTAGCCATTTCGTGGCTACTGTAACTACTTACAATCCAAACTATTACGATCCATATGCTTACAACCCCTACTACTCCAATTCCTATTACTACAATCGCTATTCCATGCCCCAGTCAAATGTGGGAAGTACTGATCTCAGGCAATACCTGCTGGACTTTGATTCCGGGGATATTATGGAGTATGATACTGAGGCTGTGGAGGTTTTACTTATGAAAGATCCCGAGCTGTCTGATGAATTTCATTCCCTTTCTAACCGGAAAAAGAAGCAGATGAAATTTGTTTATATTCGGCTCTACAATGAGAAGCACCCACTACAGTTCCCGGCCGACTGAATTATTAATCCAAATCCATAGAGATTATATGAAAAAGTATTATGCCCTCCTGCTGATGTTGATTCCTTTAATTCAACTGCAGGCACAGAGAGAATATCTACCCACCCAGGAGGACCTGGACCATTTTTATACCACTAAAACATACGTGGTTCTGGAAAGTAATGCCATCTCAGATTATAACATTGAGATTCAGGATGCGGTAAATAGGTTCTGGGATATCACTGAATTTGAGTTTCTCAAGATGGAAGATTTTGCTGAAAAGAGCAAAGATAAGAACGCATCTTTCCTCTACCTGGCCGGGGTGAGTTTTGAAAAGGACAGATCCAATGCCCGCTACCAGTTCCTGTGCCTGTCCCTTGGAGGCGATCGGGTATCAATTGATGACCTTAAGGATGTAGCCAATATCCCCATGAGCTATTATGGTGTGGATGGGGATCACTATGCCTATAAACTGGGGATCATGGTCCGCTTCCTTCAATACCATGTGAGGCTTATTACCGAAAACCACCGTATTGTCAGTCAGAATGTTTACAAGTATTACAATGAAGATATGGCAGACGTCAGAGGGAAAACGCTTTACCTGGTTGAGGAGGAGATGGCCAGTAATGTAAACACCCTGTCAGAGATTAAAAAAATATATCCGGGCGAAGTAAAGTTTGTAGACCGGGAAACCATCAAGGAGCTTATCATGGCCGAAGATGAAGATGCTGTAGTTTTACATAAGGTGGGACCTGAAGGAAAAAAGATGAATGCCCGGGTATATAAAATCCTGATCGGATTGGCCGAGGCAAAGTTTTACTATTTTGATTACCACAAAATAAATGGCAAGAATCCAGATGCTTTTTTAGCCAGTGATTTTAAAAAACTGGCCAGGGCCGTTAAATAGAAAGAAACTGTTCAATGGCCAATAAACCATCTATCCCTAAAGGAACCCGTGACTTTTCGCCCCTGGAAATGGCCAGGCGCAATCATATATTTGATACCATCAGAAGCATCTTTAAGGTCCATGGATTTTTACCCATCGAGACCCCGGCCATGGAGAATCTATCATCGCTGATGGGTAAATACGGGGAAGAGGGAGATAAACTTTTATTCAAAATCCTTAATTCGGGCGATTTCAAGGCCAAACTCAAACCTGATGAGCTTGCCGAAACCCCGGCGGCCCGCCTGGCTACCCTGATCTCGGGGAAGGGACTGAGGTATGACCTCACTGTACCTTTTGCCCGCTTCGTTGTGCAGCACCGCAATGAAATAACCTTTCCTTTCAAGCGCTACCAGATCCAGCCTGTATGGAGGGCCGATCGCCCGCAAAGAGGCCGTTACAGGGAATTTTACCAGTGCGATGTGGATGTGATTGGCAGCGGGGCCCTGCTCAATGAGTTTGAGCTGATCCAGATTATCGACGAGGTATTCGAGGCTCTTGGACTGAAAGTGGTAATCAAATTAAATAACCGTAAGGTGCTGGCCGGGATCGCCGAGGCGATCGGAGCTGAGGAACGGATGACAGATATAACGGTGGCCATCGATAAGCTGGAGAAGGTCGGACAGGAGGGGGTCATGAGCGAACTGGAACAAAAAGGTTTAAGTAAGGAATCCATAGAAAAGCTGACTCCCCTGCTGCTTATGGAGGGATCGAACCTGGAAAAACTGGCATTCCTGGACGGAATGCTGGAAGATTCGGAAACCGGGAAGGCGGGCCTGGGTGAAATTCGCAGCGTGCTGACTTACATGGAGGGCGATCCTGTTGGAGCCGAGCTTCAGATAGACCTTACCCTGGCCAGGGGATTGAATTACTATACCGGTAGCATCATTGAGGTAAAATCAGCTGAAGTTTCCATAGGCAGTATCTGCGGAGGAGGGCGCTACGACGATCTGACAGGTATTTTCGGATTGGAAGATGTATCGGGAGTGGGAATTTCTTTTGGCGCCGACCGCATCTACGATGTTATGCTACAGCTGGACCGCTTTCCCAAAAAAGCAGTACTTGATACCATGGTGCTCTTTGTAAACTTTGGAGAGGAAGAAGTAAGGCATATTATCCCCATCCTGGGCATGCTGAGAAAAAGAGGAATAGCAGCTGAACTTTATCCCGATCAGGCCAAGATGAAAAAGCAGATGAATTATGCCAACAGCAGGGAAATACCATTTGTGGCAATGCTGGGCGAGCAGGAGATCAAGGATGGCATGCTTGCATTGAAAGACATGGAGAGCGGTGTGCAGGAACGTCTTAACCCTGAAGAGCTGCTGGAACGCCTGTCCTCTGCCAAATAACATTCCAAAGATTCACCCTCAGATCATTTTTTTTTCTGTACTTCGATCTTAAATTATACGCATATGGAGAAGGTACATCTGGTAACCACTGAAGAGATCGATTGGAGGAAATTTGAAGAGATCAGTTCGGGTGGAACACAAATAGTTTTATCGGACGATGTGGTGGAAAGAATTACTATATGCAGGGATTATCTGGACCACAGGCTGGAGAACTCGGATGAGATCCTATACGGGATCAATACGGGTTTTGGTTCCCTTTGCAATACAGTCGTCTCGGATGAGAATCTTGGGCTCCTTCAGAAAAACCTGGTGATGTCCCATGCCTGCGGTGTGGGGGAGGAGGTCCCGGAGGAAATTACCCGCCTGATGCTATTGCTGAAGATTCAATCCCTCTCATACGGGCACTCGGGAGTACAGGTAGAAACCGTTCAGCGCCTGGCCGAACTGTATAATAATGATATTCTGCCTGTAGTCTATACCTACGGATCACTGGGAGCTTCGGGCGACCTGGCTCCCCTGGCGCATATGAGCCTGCCCCTCCTGGGTATGGGCGATGTGAATTTTAAGGGAAAGCGCCGACAGGCAGAAGATGTGATCAGGGAGATGAACTGGGATCCCATCGATTTAAAATCCAAGGAAGGGCTTGCCCTGCTGAATGGAACTCAATTTATGAGTGCCTATGGGGTATACCTGTGCCTTAGGGTGTTCAAGCTGAGCAGGCTGGCCGATATTATCGCGGCACTGTCCCTGGAAGCCTTTGATGGACGGATCGAGCCTTTCCACGAGCTGATACAGCAGATCAGGCCACACCAGGGGCAGCTGATTACAGCCAGGAGGATAAGGTGGCTGCTGGAGGAAAGCGAGTTAATCGACCGCTCCAAAGCCCATGTTCAGGATCCCTACTCTTTCCGTTGCATTCCCCAGGTTCATGGTGCTTCCAAGGATTCCATCAACTATGTGGCCTATGTGTTCAGGAATGAAATCAATGCCGTAACCGACAATCCCACCATCTTCCCCGGGGAGGATCTGATCATTTCAGCAGGGAACTTCCATGGTCAGCCCCTGGCCCTTGCGCTGGATAACCTGGCCATCGCCATGAGTGAATTGGGAAATATCTCGGAACGGCGCACCTACCAGCTCGTTTCGGGAACCCGGGGCCTGCCTCCTTTCCTGGTGGCCAATCCCGGTCTTAATTCAGGTTTTATGATACCCCAGTATACTGCAGCTTCCATGGTAAGTCACAACAAACAGCTCTGTACCCCCTCGTCGGTGGATTCCATCGAATCCTCCCAGGGACAGGAGGATCATGTGAGCATGGGAGCCAATTCTGCTACCAAGGCTTACCAGGTGATGCTTAACCTTGAGCGGATCCTGGCCATTGAACTATACAATGCAGCACAGGCCATGGAATTCAGGCGACCTGAGCGCAGCAGTCCTTTCATGGAAAGTTTTTTGAAGGTCTACCGGGAGAAAGTCTCTTTTGTAAAAGACGATAAGGTGATGTACCAGGATATTGAACAGACTGTGAAATTCCTGCAGGAGGTTGAACTGGACCTGCCGGAGGACCTTATCATGATGCGCGATTACTCGCCGGAAGACATGAGATAGGGGATGGCAGCTTATAATAAAAGGGGATCGGGCGCCATGGGACGGGGTTCCGGTCCATCGGACTGCTTCCCGGATCGTCCTCCCTTTTCACCATTGCCTTTTCCTTCCTCCCTGAGCTTACGCAAAAGGTAACGACGGAAATCCCATTCCACCTTACCAAGTTTCAGTACCTTTTTTGCCGGGAGGGCTTTCAGGAACTTATCCTGGTAATATTCCCTTTCAAGCTCCAGTTGCTGCTCCTTCAATGTATAAGCCTTTTCAAGAGTTTCAAGGATCTCATTATCGCTCAGATTTTCGGCATTTTTATGGGCATACTTCCAGGTATTGCGTTCATCTTCCACCAGTTTCATCTTCCTGTTGTGAAAGTCATCGTAAAGGGGCCAGAAAGCTTTCGCTTCCGCATCGCTCAGCTCCAGCTTCTCGGTGAAGTAGATCTTTCTTTCCTCGTTAAACTTTTCAATCTGCTCCTGCGACTGGGCAACAAGTGTTCCTGAAGTGGCGAACAGGAAGATTGCGGCGGTCAAAATATATATTCTGCTTTTCATAATGCACATACTTTTACTATTCAAAAATAAGATCCATTTCCACATCGTTAATGGCCAGGTATTCAATGGCCTGACTGGCAAAGGCATCTTCTTCATCCAGCTCAGCCGCTTCTCCTTCCATATAATCATATAGGTAGCGGTCATCGTCAAATACCTGCAGCTGTTCTAAAACAATCAGATCCTGATAAAGCCCGTCGGTTCCACGCTTCGAAGAGGTGAAAAATACAATGGAGGAGGTGATCAGGGCCGCTGCCAGCACTGCTGCTGCCATGGCCATCCAACGGTTGACTGTCCCGAGCTTTCGTACCGGAACTCTGGAGGATTCTTCCTCCCTGATTCGCTGCTGCAGCCGTCCAGAAAAGCTTTCAAAATACCCCTCCGGCACTCCAAAAGGGCTATTTTTCAGCGCTTCCTGCTGCAAATCCGGTTTTTTACGATCCATTATCATTTCTTATTTAGGTATTGGTTAGACATTTATACATGTAGAAGGTTTAATCTCCTTCCAGCATCGATTCAATTTTTTTTACCGCATGATGGTAGGAGGCTTTCAGGGCTCCCACGGAGGTGCCCAGAATTTCCGACATCTCTTCGTACTTCACTTCATCAAAGTATCTCATATTAAATACGATTCTTTGTTTTTCCGGCAGCTTCAATATGGCCTGCTGCAGCTTCATCTGGATATCGTCACCATTGAACCATGGATCGGCTTCCAGACTCTCGCTCATCTGCTGCTCCACATCAACCCAGGGAGCAAGGGTTTTCTTTTTTTTCTGTTTCAGAAAGGACAGGGCTTCATTGGTTGCAATGCGATAGAGCCAGGTAAAGAGTCCCGATTCGGAACGAAAGGTGGTCAGGGACCTCCATATTTTGATCATTGTATTCTGAAGTACATCATCGGCATCATCATGATCTATCACGATTTTACGCACGTGCCAGTAAAGCCTTTCCTGGTATTTTATCACCAGCTGGTTAAAAGCAATTTCCTCTTTCCCCGGGGTTTTTGCTCCTTCGATGATATCACGGTCATCCCATACCGGCATTGCGCTGCGGACTTTGGTGATTAGACATTCAGATAGTCTTCAGGTTTAATCAATAGAATTTGATGCTTTCCGGTTTCCCTGCTTTTACTGAAAAGTCCTTGATTATGGTATGAGAGGAGGATTTATGGTCATCCCTGCGGAATACCACCCGATACTGACCGGGCTGAAGGTAATATGACTGTGATCTGGTATTTTCAAGCAGGTTCATCACCCACTTTTGTTCCCCGGAAGAGCTCAATTGATACAGTGTGCCCGCACCCGGCTGTCCCGTATTGAAGCTAACGTACCCGGGATCGGGAATTTCCACCGTGGTGGTATTGCTCTGCCTGATTTCCAGGTCACGAACTTCCATTGCAGGGTAAATGGGAATAAGCAGGTCATATGATCCAACCAGGTATTTTTCCGGAGTCCCGATTTCCTGGATATTGATCAGCTCCTCTTCCCCGGCCTGTCTCACAAGCACCTGGTCGCGGTCATAAGCATTTCCTCTTTTAGTCCGTACATAGAGATAGCCCTGGGGGGCATCCACTGATATGGTGTTGTGCCTCCCGGCCACCAGCCTGACGCTGTCGAGCCGAATAGGAGGAATGGTCTGTATTCCAATGTCGTAAGTTACCATTGGATCCAGTGAAAGGGTGTCTGGATTTCCTAACTTATCAAGGGTGTGGATCATGTAATAGTGTATGATCCCGGTGTACTTATCATAAAAAGTGATATTCACGTCCGTTTCGGTGGGCCTGGATCGGCTGTCCAGCAAGTTTATCTGGGCAGAAGTTGTATTCAGTGCCTGTGTGATCACTTCTTTCAGAGCTTCCCGGTACTCTTCCTGGGTGGGTGTATCATAATATTCTCCAATGCAGTCAAAGGTTTCCCTGAAGCCCGGGTCACTGCCGATGCCAATCACAAAGGGCCTAAGAATGATCCCTTTTTTCTGAAGATCAAGGGAAACCTGGCAGGGATCGCCATCGCAGGCCTCAATCCCGTCGGTTATCAGTACGATAATGTTGCGGCAGCTTCTGCACGAAGGGAAATCTTCCGGGGCCTGGGCCAGGGAGCGGGCAATGGGTGTGGTACCCTTTGGCTGGATCCTGTTCAGGGTTTGTCGGATCTTTGCGGCATTCAACCGGCCGAAGGGTACTTCAAGCCTGGTGTCACTGCAATCCTGTGGTGGGACCGGACTCTGATGACCGTAAACCCGCAGGGCCATTTCCACCTTATCCTTTTGCTCAAGGGTATCGAGCATTTCGAAGAGTATTTCCCGGGCCAGGTCAATTTTACGTTCCCCGTCCCACTGTCCCGCCATACTGTTTGAAGCATCAAAAATGAACAGGATCCGAGAAGTGGGTGCACTACCGGTTGTCACCGTCTGGGCTTGCAAGATCTGGAACTGGTCCATCACCGGCAGTACCGCAAGGCAGATAAGCAGTGTCAGAGCTTGTATTTTTGTTTTTCGTATTCTCTTTTTCATTCTTGCTCAAATAACGATGGTTCCCGCTTAAAAGTACTAAAACTATACGGGATCAATACAATTATTGTTTGATCACCAACAGCCTGTGTACCTCCAAAAACGTGCCACTTGTGCAACGAACCAGGTAGATACCGGGTTCCATACGGGCTGTTGAAAATTCGATTGCACTGCCATGATAAGGCAGGCTATGATGATAAATGGTCCTTCCATCCACAGCATGCACCCATATATCCAGCTCCCCATAGGGGATGTTCTCTGCTTCCACCACAAAACTATGTGTGGCCGGATTGGGATAGATACGGAA
>CAYWGP010000272.1:0-25241 GCA_964458155.1 uncultured Bacteroides sp. | reverse complement strand
GCCACCACATTAAATTCAAGACTGTAAAGCCGGTATCCCACGTCGATGGTATCCTCGGTGGTGAAGCGGAGGATGTCGGAAAAATACCTCATGTTATAATCAGTTGCATCAATATAAAGTTCAGATGGATGCGGATTACCATCTATACCATCAAGAATAGGTTCATATCCCCTGGTGTCATGATCAATGACAAGCATGTGCGCATCAGCCTCACCGGCTACGTCATTGTATCCAATCCTGACATAATCAATACCCGCATCACCGAGGAGTTCAAACTGCATCCATTCGTTGTTTTCACCTTCGTCATCAATCCTTCTCTGGTTTTTTCCCCGGATACCGATTCCTCCCCTGTTCCCATCAGAATCGTAACCTAGCTGCATCCGGCTTTCCGCGGTCAGACGAAGAGTAAACGATTTTCCGAAAAGTTCGGAATTGGTCGTGAGCCCGATCGCCGGATTGTCCCATGTGTTGAGCACATCGACAATAGCCGGATAGGTTGTGGGGGTAACCACATCAAGTCCAATCTGGCCGGTGGCAGCAATCGTAAAGATAAAATCCACATGGGGATCATCGACGGCATATTCCAGGCCCTCTGCGGTTGCACCGGAACCGGATCCACCCAGCCCGACTCCGAGAAATCCTTCATTTGAGGATCCGTAGTCTGCACCGTCCGGATTAGTAAACTCCACGACAATATCCTGAGCCTGAAGGTTCAGTATAAAGCCGCTCATCGCCAGAATGAAGCTGGCAAAAAGAACTTTTGTTATGATTTGCTTTTTCATAATATCTAATTTTTTTTTTGTTCTTATTCTACCACAATCATTTTCCTGGCCGTGTTATCCGTTCTGTCGGATACGATAAGTGCGTAGCTGCCAGGCTCCACATCGCTTACATTAATTACAGAAGTATCATATACTTCTTTGATCAACTGTCCCGTGAGGTTGTAGATCCTGACTGATGCCACATCCATTCCCTGTATATTCAGGATATCCGAAGCGGGATTAGGATAAATTACAACATCTGGTTGTTCGAAATCCTCGATCGCAGTAGCCCAGGATTTAAAATCAAAGGTGTAAGGTTCGGCCATTTGCACGCCCCAAATATCCGTAGCAACCGTACTGACAGTCACCGTGTAGCTTACGTATTCCATCGAATCCGAAATCAAGTACACCAGGCTTTGGTCCTCGCTCCAGACAAATTTGAGCCCGGCAAGTTCAGGTTCAAATGAAACGGCTGATTCAACACTGTCGGTGTTCATCGGTCGTATAAACTGAATGGCCAGGGGCGTATTTAATGGAACTTGCTTACCCTGCATCACCGGATATGAATCAACCACTGTTGGTGCATCTGGCAGGGATTGGTAAGCATAACTAAAGCTAATCAGGGGATTTCTTCCGTCTGCACTTTCAGCTGCCGTGCTGATTGCCAGTTCATATTCAGTGTAGAAATCAAGGTCATCGGACGTGATGGTCAATTCATCACCTGCACCATTCCAGGTATTCACCCTGTTTGTAAGCGCCGGTGTAAAGGTTAACGCGGCTTCGGTAGTTGCTGTATTCATTGGCATATTGAACAGAATTACAAAATCTGAACTTACATCCAGCAGCGTATCTCCCGGAACCGGCGAGATTCCGGCAACAGATGGGTTGGTGGGCTCCATCAGGGTAAAGAAAAGACCTAGAAGTCTTCCACCCGCAGATCCAAGGGAGTCCGGAGCAGATACCGTAAGAGTATCCGATGCAAAGCGATATTCCAACAATCCGGGATCAAAAGCGATGACAGAATCGGCAACAAAAACTGAGTCACCTTCAATAAAGACAGAATCGCCTGCAGGCAGGTAAAATAAGGAATCCGTATCATAATCTTTCAGAACAAAACTGGCATTATCTCCACCACCGCGCTCTGTCGGTTCATACAGCAGTGAATCAATGGTGAGGCCCACACTTCCTTCAAGCGTAATGTATAGTATTTCCGTGCCTGTTCCATCAATACGGCCTGAATTCATGCCCTGGATACCCAGGCCTCCTTTTTCACGACAATCCAGGCGCTTACCGTTGGTTGTCAATACCAAGGAGAATGATTTGCCGAACAGAGAGGCAACATCCGTAGTCCCCGCGTCAGCAAGATCCCAGCTGTCGACGAGTGCAACAACACCTTCGTCGGTGGCTGGGGTAACAGCATCCAGGGCAATGTTACCGGATCCATCTATGGTGTAATTCAGATGGAGGGCGTCCCTTCCGGCAATACCCGACTGTCTGTTTTCGTCTCTGTCATCTCCATTCTCGAAGATGACTTTAACCTGCCCATGCATATTGATAAGGCAGGAACTAACTGCTAGAATGACAAAAGCAGAAAGAACTTTTTTGAGTAGTCGTTTTTTCATAATAGAGTTGTTTAAAATTTAACGATTTGGTTTTATCTTTATATTAGAGAGTTAATAGTATAAGCTAGAGCGTGTTTATGGTCTAAATACAGTTACGGTGTATTCCTCAAACCTTACATCCGTATCGATGAAAAGAAGTGAATCATTCACCTGGTAATCGTCCGTACCGTCGTTGTATATGTATTCCAGGTAAATGGTCCGGTGCTTGTTCCCGTTGTAGGACTCCGATTCACTGTCGTCTTTTGAATAATAGATTCCGGTTCCACTTACATCAGCCGTTGTCGTGTCTGACCGGGTCACCACAACACTTTTATTATCATGATCAAAAATCAGCTTCATGCGAAAGCTTTCGTCAGTGGCCATTCCTGCGGCATGATCCGTAATATTCTCCGTCAAGGATGTTGTGGCAAGCAAAGTCGCCACATTATCGGTAAGAAACCTTTCGGAATAGAATGTGGTATCAGCGGTCGTCAGATTCAATCGTTGGCCCCTGTACAAATAGTAGCCATGGGCTGCGTTGATATATCTGATGCCAAAAAGGGTGTAATCCTTAGGTAATGTTTTCCAATGATCCGCTATTCGAACATCAGCAGTATCCCGCAACACTCCTGATGCAACTTCTCCACTCAGAACAGAATCGGAAACCGCATTTGTTATTCTAAGAGGAATGAGATAATGAAATCCCGCACTCAACCCATCCTGAAAGAAGGCATCGTTCAACTGCACGCGTGTTTTTCCGCTGAATTCTCCCGCAGGAATGGTCAAATCTACCTGGGCTTCGGTAAGGAATTCAGCATTATAATATGCTTCGGGCAGTAACATCAGGGTATCTCCGGTTGCGGTGTTGATAATGTTTTCAGCCAGCTCCGGAGCATAGGCTGTGGTAACAACCCTGTCCTTTGTATTTTGATACACACCTCCCATTGTAATACCAATCGTGAATGCATTTTCCAGGTCGATCGCATTATTACCAACCGATTCGTCGCCAAGGATCAGGGTACGTATAGGCATCTGATAAGGAAAGTAGACCGTTGTGTAATCGTAATCATCAAATTCAATGTCCCTATTCGTACAGGAGCAAAGGAGAATTCCTGTATATAATATGCAAATTATCTTTTTCATGTCTCTCCTGTTTAATATATCAGACATTTCTGAAATTTAATTCTTTATAGTTAGTTTCTGCTCTAATTCCAGCCCTCATTCTGTATCAGCTCATACTTTAAGGTTTCACTGTAAGGTATCGGACCATAGATCTGATAGTCCTGGTAATTTCGTTGCTCCACCTCAACATAGGTATATTCATTCCCGTCAGCGGAGACATTTACCCCATGCACGGGAGCACGCATCACATCGACCATTTTCCAACGTCTCAGGTCCCAGAAACGCTGGTTTTCAAAACACATTTCGAGTCGACGCTCGTTCTTGATCAGTTCAGGGAATGTTCCCTGGCCTATGGTAAAATCAACATAAAACGATGTGGTAATTCCCGCCCTCTCCCGAATCGCATTTATCACACTTTTCGCAGTATATCCGCCAAATTCAGCATCGGGTCCTCCAGCCTCATTCGCCGCTTCGGCAAACATGAGTAAAACATCAGTATAGCGGGCATATACGTAATAATGCACACCATTAGAATTAACAGCTGGATTCACATTGACGTTCAGGTTCATAAATTTCTTAATGTAATAGCCAGTTAAGGACCGATTCGGATCAGCACTGCCAATGGCATCCTGTGAACCCGCATTTGTCAGGAGAGTAAGCGTATCTGCTGTCGCTGTACCTTCATTTCTGATAAAGGTTGAACCATTGTAAAGAATATACATCGAAAGCCTGGGATCGCGTCCTGAATATGGATCAGAGGAATTGATCTTGCTCTGATCGGCCGGTATTCCGGTAAGCAGTGGAAAAGCATCCACAAGTTCCTGGGTTGGATTGGTACTGCCTTCTCCATACCGGGATGGAGGATAATTGCTTTGCTCCCATTCGTTAATATTCCTCCGTGAGGAATACCAGAACACTTCCGGATGCGAATTACCCTGTGGAACGTCACCATTGCTGTAGAATTGCAGGTGGTCTTGGTTATCGATAATTACATTGCTGAGTCCTCCGTTCAGGTCCATGATTTCAGCAGCTGATTCAGCCGCCTGCTGGTAGGTATAGGATGATCCTTCTGCATATGCAGGACTTGCCGCATACAACAATGTTTTGGTTTTTATCAGGTGAACTGCCAATCCATTGATCCTGTTCGTAAAATCCGAACCATATCCCAGGTTGTAATAACTATCCCCAATGTCTTCGTACCTGTCAGGCAATAAAGCAATGGCACTATCGCAATCCGTTATAATGAAATCGACAAGTTCATCAAATGAGGACCTCGGAATCTCATAATCTTCCGGATTACCGGGATCAAGCACACGATTCACAATAGGGACTCCAAGCATTTCTCCATTGGCTCCCTTACCGGCATGAGCCTGGAGCAGAGTGAAATAGTACCATGCGCGCAAACCATATGCTTCCCCTTTGAGCCTTTTAGCATACATTTCGTTTACATTCTCAAACTCCCAATACCATACAACCTCTGAGGTCTCATCCAAAAAAGCATTGATATAGGTAATGGCCTCATAGGCACTGTTCCAGACTGAAAACGGATTTGAGTTGGATGTCCACCCCCCCTGGTTGGCATTTTTTACATTGGCTTCCTGGTTATTGGTAACCCCGTCGTCACTGCCATAGGCCAGCGTAAAATTGGAATGATTTTCCGGCAGATCCAGGTAGGCTTTCAGAAGGATACCCTCGGCGTAATTTGTAAAATTCTTCACGTCCTCCAGGGTATACACGTTGGAGGGATCCGGTATTAAAAGCTCACAACCGGAAAGCAACAGCACCGGTATGCTTATTCTGAGTATACTATATGTGATTCTCTTCATATCAGTATAGTTTATCATAAAGTTTTACCTCCTAGAATGAGGCTATAATGCCTATTGCCACACTGCTGGTTCTTGGAGCACCGTAAGGATTGACTTCCGTAAAGGCTTTATTATCGTTAAATACAGCGAGATTGCTTCCCCTTAGGTAAATCTGGGAGTCCTTCAGGAAAGGGATGGCATTACCTCCATTAAAATGATAAGTCAACTGCACGGTCGGAAGTATAAACGAGTTGTTACCGTACACCCAGAAACTCGAATTCCGGTCATTGTTCCCACCGCTCCTGGTAGTCAACCGGGGATGGATGGCATTGACATCCGTATTACCGGGACCGTATGCCTGCAGGGCATATTCTGAATACTTCACATCACCGATCACCTGGAAATAACCTTCTTCCACATTATCTCCATCAAATTCATTCCGGGTGTTGGAATCTCCAAGCCTGCCTACGCCCAAAACATACAAACCAAAATTCCTGAAGCGGAGGTCCAGATAGGCGCTATATTGTGTGCGCCTACCATGGCCCACTATCCGCTGATCCAGCTGGTCGATGACTTCATCACCGTTTTGATCCAAATACTTAATATCACCCGGCTGAACGGTCCCGAATGTGGGTGCCGGCAGACCCTCTAGAAGGGATCCGTCCGGATTGAAATCACTTTCTTCATACAGGCCGTCGGCAACCAGGGCCCACATGGCATCGCTTGCAGTCCCTTCCCTGTTGAGCGCCGCATCCACACCTTCATAAATAGGTTCATCTCTCTTCGTTATGACCGGATTGATGTTCATCACGTTTCCTCCAATGGTGGCATGGAAATCTTCTGAAATCGTATAGGTGTAATCCAATCCAAATTCAATTCCTGTGGTCTTGTCGCTGTTGAAATTCGCATATACCAGGTCCTCAAACCCCAGAATCTGAGGATAGGTGAAGGTCATGCGGGTCAGGTTTCCGATGGAATGGCTTTGAAACCATCCCAGCTCCAGACGGAGCGAATTGTTCAGCAAAACGGCCTCTATACCTGCGGAAATGTCTTCCCGTTTCTGAAGAAAGAGATCATTTAAAACTGTAGAGTATACCGTTTCATTGTTATTACGGCCACCATTCGAATAATTAAAGTTTCGCTCCCTGGTGAAAGTATTGGCATACCGGTAGTAAGCCTCGTTGCTGGTTCCCCAGTTATCATTTTTTGAAATGCCGTAGGAAGCCCTGATCCTAAGATGATTGATCAACGGTACATTGTCCATGAAACCTTCTTCGGAAACGATCCAAGCGACCCCCACAGCCGGCGCGGGTTCAAAATTATTACCCTCCGGCAACTTTTTTGTGCGGATGCTCATGAGTGATCCCTCCAGCACATACTTTTTATTGAACATGTAATTCGCTGCAATACCGTAATGAAAAAGGACCTGTCTCTGAAAGGACCCCTCCGTGGCCAGGTTATTTCCATATAACATGGCCATCGCGAATATATCGTGCATTCCGAAACTCCTGTTATAGCTCAGATTTCCATAATAGGTTAAATCATTATAATAGGTGGATCTCTCGTCGTTTGTATTATACTTGTCACGGGGTACATCCTCTCCATGGATGAAAACCGTGTCCAGGACACCCATGGAATCGGTCACGGGCTCATAGATGGCATAGTCATAAGACTGCTCTGTAAAGAGCGTATTATAGAAGTTCATTCCGGCATATCCCTTGACAGACAGCCCTTTTGTGATGAAGCTCAGATCCACATCAAGATTGCTGCCGAACTGAGCAAGGGTTTGCCGGTAATTCACGCTTCCGTTCTGGACCAGTTCTCCAAGGATCTGATTGTTCGTATAGGTGGAATTTCCTCCCAGAACCTCTCCGTTGATTAAATTGGCTTCAGAAAGTATAAAATCCCTTGTAGCCTCATCCTGGATCAGATTGGGATCCCAGGAAGCCGGATACGCATTGGGTTTGATGGTGGCAAATTTATCCCAGAAATCATCTTCACCTGCATTCGTCGATACGTTAGGTCCCTCATTAAGGGCCAGCCGGGTCACCGCCTGAATTCCCATTTTCATAAAATCCGTGATCTTAAAGTCCAGGTTTCCCCTGAAATTGAAATAATTATCGATATACGGTATTTCTGTGTTCAGCCAACCGTTATCCCGTCCCCACTCCGTATTTATATAGTACTGTGCGTTTTGGTCTCCCCCGGACAGGTCAAAAATCACATTGGTGCTGCTTCGTAAATCCCGGAGGTAAGCCTCTGTATAAAAATCATTATCCGGATATAAGGCCGGTGACTCCCCACTGCGCGTCATATCAATGTCTTCCTGGCTATAAATGGGATCCAGCCCGTCATTTGCCAACGCTTCGTTGTATTTTTCCATGTAATCACCCGAGTTCAGGAAATTAGGCAACTCCCGTGCCTGGGATATGGAATAATGTGCGCTCACCCTGATCTGTGATTTTCCAGGTGTCCCTCTCCTGGTATTGATCAGGATGACACCCTGATCACCAAGGGCTCCATACATGGCTTTGGATATGGCATCTTTTAACACCACAATGGACTCTATTTCCATTATATTCAAATGAAAATAATAGAATCCATCTTGAGGCACGGCGTCAATGACCACGACAGCATTTCCGGTTCCCCAGGTATTGTAGGTATCAAACAGTCCCACAACCTTTCCGCTTAAAGCAGACCCGAGATTCGTCCTCGAATCCCTTAGATACTCCCGCTGCGCATCCACTACACCTACCGAACCGGTCATCCTGTCTTTCTCTATCTCAAAAAACTGGAGTTCAACCAAGTTATTGCCAGTAGTACCTGAGCTGTCAGCTAAGGCACCCGTCAAATCTCCTTGAGTCTCCTGGGCAGAAAGAAGTCCAAAGCATGCCGTGGACATGATCAGACATGAAAATAATTTCGTGATATTCATCTTACTGTTATTTTCTTACCAGTTAGAGTTAACAATTACCATCCAGGATTTTGCTCCCAGGTTTCGGAATAAAAGACATCTTCATCAATGAAAGGCATCCAGTAGTGAGGCTCCTTAAACACAAAATTTCCACTATCCGGTGCTTTTATGCGCACGACATTCTCATCGTCAACCGGGTTCGCTACATCCGCATTGCCTCCAACCAGGTCGAATTTCAGGATCTGAATGGGAGTTCCGTCCTTGTAATGGGCGATTTTCCATCTGCGGATATCATACCAGTATTGTCCCTCATAGGCCAGTTCCACGGCGCGTTCATTTCGGTAAAGAACCCGGAATGGATCCGTGTTGCCGGCATATGCATCCTCTTCCGATTCCGGTATCAGATAATCGTAATCGCTGACTGTCTCCAGGGTGGTGGCAACATCCGGCATACCCACTCTTGACCTGACTATATTGACGGCATCTGCTGCTGACATCGTTCCACCTGCCGGGACCGCATTATAATCTCCAATGAGTTCGTATGCCGCTTCCGCATAGGTCAGATAAATATCGGCTAAACGCACGTAGGGAGTGGCATATCCATTGCCTTCATAGTCAGGATTGTTTACCCCATCGTCAAAATACTTTCGGACGATGAAGCAATTGAAATCTTTCGCCCGGACTCCCCATGCCTGATTGACCACCTTCGTTCCAACCGTATCTCCGTGGACATAGAAAACCTTATAAAACCGGGGATCACGATCCTTCCATCTCAGTGAAGCATCCTGATCGTACCCAGGTCTGTAACGGGTGCCATCCGCCATTTCGAATTTATCGGCATACTGACAATTTCCCTGTGCACCGTCCTGGTTCGTCAGGTTAAAGTCACCATATGCCCGTCCGGCAGTTTGCCTGACCGTTACTGGCCCAAAAGCATCTGTTGGTTTTTTCCATAGTACTTCCGGGGTGCCGGGCTGAATGCCTCCATCCGCCAACACAAATAACTGTTGATAATCCTCCCAGTTCGTCAGTCCATCGGCATTTACCTGCGGCATACCCGGAGGTTGCTGACCGATGATGCTTTTGGCTTCATCGATCACCGCCTCACAGGCCACAACGCAGCGTGCCAGAAGCTCATTGTCATAATCCGCAACACCAGTCGAATATTGATTAAACAGCGGACTGGCTGAATTATGCAGGGCTTTGGCCACATACCCAAGTGCAGCAGCACGGGTCGGGCGTCCCCAGTTGATATTGGGATCTGGCCATACGGAAGGCAGGAGGGAGGCTGCTTCCTCCATATCGTCGATGATGCGTTCGAACACGGCCTGGCAGTCATTGTAGGTCTTGCCATTCTTTTCATAGGACCAGTGACGATTCATGAAATCATATTCTGAACCGTTGACTATCACGGTATCAACATAAGGAATGGTACCCCAGATTCTGACAAATTCATAATGCCAGAATGCCCGGTAGAACAGTGCCTGTCCCTTTAACCAATCCCGCTGTTCGGGGGTGGTTTCAACCGGCGCTCCTTCATTGACCTTATCAATACAGATGTTGGCGATCCGGACCGCTTTCCACACATGTGAATAAAGTCCGAAATTCGCACCCTCGTGGGAAGATCCCTCATTATGCGGGAAGAATATGGAATGTGCATCCATCAATCCCCCCCCCGACCGGGCATAGAGACCCAGGTTCGCCTTGGTAACGGAAAAGCCTGCATAGGCAACGCATTCTCCCCCCAGGGAATGAACACGCCTGGCCCCGCCCCTGGTATAGTCTTTCATCATCACAGGCAATTGGTCCTGGAATCCCTGAAAGTCCTTGTAAGTGGAAAATATGTCATCCTCGGTTAACCCAGCCTCCACCGGAATTTCAAGGTACTTTTCACAACCAGTGAATGAAAAGATCAGGCCCAGGATCAGTATGAAATAAAATACACTATTTTTCATGTCATGCTTTTTAACGTCCTTCTTTTAGAATTGTATTCTTGCACCAAAATTCACTTGCTTCTTGGTCGGATAGTTCTTTAAATCATGGTTCGCACCCACCCCGTCGTCCGGCATGATTGACCACATCCAGAGATTTCTGCCGTTCACATAGAACTGGATGTTTGAAATTCCAATTCTTTTGGACCAATTAGCCGGCAGACTGTATGCAATTTGGGCAGACTGAATCCGCAGGAAAGAACCGTCGTACCGCTGATAGTGTCCTATCGGATCCCATTTCGAACCTCTGTTGATCGCAGGATAGTCCGGATCGGTCTGGTTATATGTCCAGGATCTGTCCAGCAGATAGTCGGGAATAAATGCTCTTTCGTAACTAAATTTTGAATCGCTGATGTTTCGTGTCACATTGTAGGCTCCCACAAACTGAATAGAAAAATCCAGGCCCTTGTAATTACCCCCGAGGGATAGGGCATAATTGTTCTGTGGATATACCGGATACCCGTATGGAACCACATCATCCGAGCTCTCATAGAGGCCGTCGGCATCAAAATCAATCAGTGCCACATCACCTGGCATTCGCTGATCATTTTGACCACCGGTGGAGGATCCTGATGTGGAATAAAGATCATCCCAGCTGTTAATGATTCCTGAAGAGATGGAGGTTCTCGTCTGGTCCAGGGGAAAGCCTTTTTCGGCCCTGTAACTCGGTGTCAATGGCGGGTCCTCTTTATAGATTACTTCACTTCTTGCCACCGACCAGTTCGCTTTGACCCAATAATTAAACACATTTGCAACAGTGTTCCGATAGGTTATCTCAAACTCCATACCATGGGATGAAGCCTCCCCCAGGTTCGCAGCAGCAAAAGTTGGAAAACCACTGACCCAAGGTACCTGCCGTTCATTTGCTGCAATCAGCATATCGTACCGATATTCGGTCCAGAGATCCACTGCCATGGAAAGCTTATTTTTGAATAATCCGATATCCAGACCTAGATTTTGCTTTCTTGCCGTCTCCCATCGAAGCTCGGGGTTCCCGGGCGTTCCTTCTGAGGTCCTTAAATACCCATCGTAATCGGAGAAGGGGTAACCGAAACGTGATTCCTCTATGGTGGTTGGTGTGTCATTACTGCCGTCCTGGTCGTCAATGGCATTGGTAAATAACTCCCATACGGTTACATAGGGCCACTGACCTCCCGCATTCACGCGGTCGTTCCCAACCTGTCCAAAGGAATACCTTATTTTTAATCTCTCGAGCCATTCGATGGATGCATTACGCATAAATGGTTCATTGCTGATCACCCAGCTTCCTCCCACTGAGGGGAACAGGTCGAATTTATATCCGGGGCCAAATATCTCAGATCCATTGTAAGCTCCATTTACTTCCAGGAAATAACGGCGGTCATAATTATAGGTGAGACGTCCGATCCAGTCTTCTCGCTTTCCAGGCCAGTTGCTTCCCGTGACTTCCTCCTGCCGGCTGAACACCGCTGTTCCAGTAAAATCGTGCACACCAAACAAACGTGCATAGTTCAACCGGACTTCATAATACAGGTTTCGCCGGGTGCGATCGGCCCTGCTTTCAGATTCGATGAAGGTGGTGGGCTGCTCAATCCAGCCGAATCCTGCATCTGTGGCACCTCCCCCGCCTACATCCCATACCGTGGTGGGAAACAACATCTCAGTCGGTTCACCGTTGGCCAATCGATAAGTCCCTTCCTCTTTGTCATAATACCCGCCGTTCAAATAAAAATTCGGATCAATGGTTTTGGTAAGCACGCCGTCATCCCTGACCTCCATGCCATATGCCTCAAACCTGTTATCGTAGGCCAGTTTGGCCGAAACCTGTAATCCGGGTGTGATGAATTTCAGGTCTTGTTCAAGTGTATAATCCATATTGATGGTCGTGGTATTCTGGGCTTGCAAACCGCTGGTATTTAATCTGTACAAAGGATTGTATGCATTTAACGCATAGTTCCTTGCTCCATACACACCATCCTCATATATGGGAACCATCGCGTTCGGGGGATACGCGCTAATCGCATCATAGATGCTATTTAACCGGTACCCGGGGATTGAATTCTGGAAGGTCTGGATACCATAGACATTCACTTTCAGATTGGTTGTACCGGTCAGTTTCACATCGAAATTGGATCGGATATTGATCCGGTCATAACTGTAACCAGGCTGGTAACCCCGCCCTTCATCTGTGCCATTAAAGAGATCGCCCACATGATTGTAAGCGGCGTTTGCAAAATATTTCAACCGTTCTGTCCCTCCGCGTGCACTTCCATTAAAGCGGTACGATTGTGTAAAGTCCTTGAAAATGATATCCAGCCAGTCATTGTTGGGATAGGCGTAAGGATAGGTACCGTCACGGTAGTAACCAATCACCTCGTCAGAGTAGTAATAATTCAGGCCGGATGATCCGTCAATCCTCCGGGTCCGTTCCACTGCATAATTAAAGGCATCGATCGCATCTACCAGGCTTGCCGGTTCAACGATCTTGCTCCAGGTTTCCATCGTGTATTCACCTTCAAGAGTAAACTGCGCTTTGCCTTCCAAACCGCGTTTGGTAGTCAACAGGATGACCCCGTTCCCCCCTTTAACACCAAATACCGCAGTGGCAGAAGCATCTTTCAGCACTGAGAAGCTTTCGACCTCATTGATATCGATGTCATTCATGTCACGTTCTACCCCATCCACCAGGATTAGAGGTGAGGCATAATTCCAGGTGGTTTTCCCCCGAATCAATATCTCTGTCTCACGGGTAATTCTCGAATCACCTCCTCCGGCCAAATCTGAAGTGGAGAGTACAGCCATGCCGGGAATCGCTCCTGTAAGTGCATCCGTGAGGTTCGACACATTGCCTTGTGCCCTGAGATCGTCTCCTTTGGCTACACCAATGGCACCTACCAGACTTTCTTTCTTCTGCTCACCATAGCCAATGACAACCACCTCTTCCAGTCCGATCTCGCTGGTTGCAAGGGTGATATTGATCACCTGGTCAAGGCTTGTTACCTCAACGTTTTGTGTCCCCATCCCCACAAACGAAAATTCAATAAAGTCTCCGACAGATACTCCCGGCAGGGAAAATCTGCCATCAGTATTGGTAATGGTCCCGATGGTTGTGCCCTGGATGGTGACATTGACTCCGAGCATGACTTCACCGCTTTCGTCAATGACCATACCGGTTATGAGCCCCTGTTGCGCAAATAATTGCGCAGATCCCCATACTACGATGATAAGAACAGTAAGGATTCTCTTCATAGATCTAGGTATTAGTTTAGTCGATTGAACAACCCCAATCCATATCCTGAATAATTGCTTCCAGATAGTATGGATTAAAGTATCGATACACAATTTAAAGCCGGAGGATTAACAGAATATGAATAAAGAATTAACCGGGAATTCATTCATCCAATCACTCCATGTATTTTGTACATCATCATTCTAATCCGTCTCGTGAATTTTGCCTGGATAGGTTCAGATGGGTAAAGTCTCCGAAGACAAAGGATTATTCCATCCACAATCACTTGGTAAGAATAATGGTTAATAAGTTATTTATTTATTATTAAGCTGGCAATGCTATAATAAATAAATGTAGTTTCGAATGCAGAGCGGGATTTTCAACTCAGATCGATGTGTAGAATCTGCCCAATCACCTCAGGCGACGGCTCAATGAGAAAAAGGACGCTTACGATTTGCCTCTTATGCTCCATGACCTTCGGCATGATCCATGCCCAGGAAAAACCCAATATTGTGTTCATCCTGGCGGACGACCTTGGTCACGATGATATCAGCTACAACAACCAGGATCCTGCCAAATTCAGATATACTCCCAACCTTGATAGCATTTGCCGGGAAGGACTTTACCTAGAAAATTTTTACACGCATCATGTGTGTTCGCCAAGCCGTGCCGGTTTATTGACCGGAAGACATTATACGCGGGTGGGATCAGGAAATGAGGTGGGAGGTACCCTCGATAATTCCATTCCCAATGTGGCGAAAGATTTGCAGGCAAACGGTTATGTGACCGGGGCTTTTGGCAAATGGCACAATTCCTACATGAATTTTCCCGAAGAGGGCAATGGCATCATGGTTTCCAAACCTGATGAATGTGACACTACGAACAATATATTTGAGAATTTCAAAGGGATTGACTGGGGTGAAGGAGTGAATGCTTATGGATTTGATCACTGGATGGGTTACTATGGCGGGGGGGGAGATTATTTCACCAAATACAGCAACTGGCATAAGGACATTAACTGGTGGGTGGACAGAAAATATGCCGCGGAAACAGCAGACGGATATGTTACAAAGCAGATAGGTGAAGCAGCTGTTTCTTTCATCGAAACAAATAAGGACCAGCCTTTTTTTTGCTATGTTCCCATGGAAGCAGTCCATGAACCCCTCCAGATCACCCTGACGGATCTGAAGAAACTGTGCAGCTATTTTCCGGGTAGCTGGGAAAGGGTAAAGGATATATCAAGTCCCCTGAGCGGGAGAAAGATTAGTGAGGTGGAAGAGATCAGGACAGAGGCGGGCGCGGAATTTGATAATGATGTGATAGATCCGGATAAAACTTTCTTCCAGCCATTGGTATATGCCACCATATTATACTCAATGGACAAGGTCGTTGGAGATATCTTAGCAAAACTGGATGAACTCAGTTTAAGTGAGAATACCATTGTTTTCTTTTGCAGCGATAACGGGGCCAATGCAGATGGTCTCAATACTCCTTTCAGGGGATTTAAGAAATCCATGTGGGAAGGGGGTATCCATGTACCTGCAGCCATATGGTGGCCGGATGCGTTGGATGCCGGATTAGCTGCTTATGGCGGCAACAGTGGAATTTATTCTGGATTTACCCAGTACCTGGACTTTTACCCCACCATGATGTCACTGGCAGAATTGCCAATTTCAGGTACCGGTCTTGATGGTATCGACCTGAAGGATGCCCTGATAAATAACTTTGAGGCCCGTGGCGGATATGATGATCCTTATTACGGTGTAGATATTAAAAAGGGAGGTTTACGGTCGGATAAGTGGAAACTGCATTACAATGAAATACCGGGCAACAGCACTGTTGCGCTTTATGACCTGGAGAGTGATATCACTGAAACGAATAATGTGGCTTCGGCAAACAGCGCAGTCCTGGATACCCTGGTTGCCATTTACAGAAAATGGGTTAATGACAACAACTGGGGATTCTCCTATCTTCCGATCAGTCCCGAAAACCTTTTTTCCACCGATCCAAATCCGCAAGGCGAGATCCTCGAGGTAGAGGCTTGGCAGAAATCCCCGATTTCCAATGGAGATACTTATGGAGTATTTATACGATTTGCACGACCAAATACCACTGAATTTGTAAACAATGTTGAATCAGGTGACAGGGTCGAATTTGATATATATGTTCATGAAGATTCCGAAACGGATCAGGGCGTTTTCTTTACTCCCGGGCGAGGCTGGAATCCCTATTATACATCCAGTAATGGCGTAAGCCATGACAGTCTCCTGCTTTCAAGCGTTAGCTGGCCGAAAGGGAAATGGGTCCGGAAGGTGGTGGGGATAGGCAATAACGGTGCCCTGGGCATCCCGGTTTGTTATATTGCATTGCGATCCCCGGCAGCGGGATACAACCATTTCTATCTGGATAATGTAATACTAAGGAAAAATGATGGTACCATACGATCAGTCATATGGCAGGACCATACAAATACCACACCCTTGATCTACAGATACAGGAACACCAACTACAATAATTTGTCCACTGCATTGAATGTCAGCGGTTTCCCATTCTCAGACATCCGGCTCGGTATTGCACACCCTGACGAGCTTCAGGAATATGAAATAGAGGCACTTAGAAATCTTCAGGACACCACACTGACAGATAGCCTTCTGATCCCGCTGGACGGATTGTTCGGGATTGTGGGGGGAGATGGTACGGAAAGCATTTCGCTATCCATCCCACAATTAAGCAGAGAAGATTTGCTCACTGCTGAAATCATGGAATCAGGAAGCACACTTAAATTAATGAGGGTTTCTGGAGAAACGGGCACAGTGGCAGTGTTCCTCAAGGCCGAATACAAAAATGCGATCATGTATCAGCTTTTTGAGGTTTCAGTAATTCATCCGACCCTTGTGCACGATCCTCGGTCCTCAATGATACAGGTATATCCAAATCCGGTTCGTCATGTGCTTACACTGCAAGGCAGTGACCTGAAGAACTATTCCAGTGTGAGCATTCATGACATCACTGGTAAAATCATTCAAAACATCCCCATCAGAGATTTAATGGATATGATCAAGATTGACACCTCTGAATATCATCATGGGGTCTACTTGTTAACCTTGAACGGATCGGACAAGCTTGAAAACCGAACAGTTAAATTTATTGTGGGTAAGAATTAAAGATTATGTCTATGCAAAGATTAGGTTTGATGGTCTTATTCATCATGTTTTTTGGGGTATCTGATACCCTTTCGCAGATCGTTTTACAACGATGCGACAGAACGAATTTATGGACCGGATCCAATACCCTTTTCGGGGATTATTCGGATAAAAAGGAAGGGATAGCTTCGCTTTCATTTACAGGAGATGGAACAAATTGGTTTGCCAAATCCTTTTCCCAGGTTCACACCGGGGTGGATGAGACCGGCTACCTGAAGTGCTGGTTATTCGTATCCGACCCGGAAGTGTTTGATGGTAGCGGACAAATCGAGATTAGCTCTGCAGGAGGTCCTGATACAGATGAGTACGCCTGGAACATTTCTTTACTGGGCTTAACGGCCGGATGGAATGAGCTGGTATTGCCCATATCCTCCGCGATAAAGCTCGGGAATCCCGACCTGAATGCCATTAATTACTTCCGCATTTATCAGCCCCTGGCAGGAACGCTTACTGCAAAAATTGATGATATCAGATTGCAGGAAACGGCTTTGCCAGTAGTATCTGAGGACCCCCTGGATATTCAGCCGGTCGATTTCCAATCCCTGGATGGCAAAGTCATGTTTGGATACCAGGGCTGGTTCCTGCACCCGGATGACGGTTCTGTATATGCAAGATGGCGGCACTGGGGTGGTAGCATGTCCAGTCCGGAAGAACTCACGGTGGATATGTTTCCGGATTTCAGGGAATATGAAGCAGATGAACTATACCCCACAGGCGGCTTTACCTATGCGGATGGGAGGCTGGCCAAGGTGTATTCGGCCTATACAAAAAAAACAGTGATGAGGCACATGAAGTGGCTTCGTGACTATGGCCTCGACGGAGTATTTCTGCAACGATTTGTAAATAATATTACAGGTGGAAGTCTCAAAAGTTCCCGGGATACTGTGACTGTGAATGTAATGCAGGGATGTGAGAAATATGGCCGGACATTTGTCAACATGTGGGATATCTCAGGATTTACTCCGGGCCAGATGAACGTTATTATCAATGACTGGAAACACCTGGTGGATGACCTGAAGATCACAGAAAGTCCAAATTATCTGCATCACCGGGGCAAGCCACTGCTTGCGATCTGGGGATTTACAGTGAGGGATGAATTCCCAGAAAGTGATCTGCAAATCTTGCTTGATTTTTTTAATAGTGAATCCACAGAGGAAAAATACCGTGCCAGTGTCATGTTGGGGGTGGATCATGATTTTCATCAACGAGGCAGCTGGCTGGATGCCCTTGCACAGGCCGATGTAATCAGTCCGTGGGCTGTAGGAAGATTCAGCAATGATGATGGCCATCAGAATTTCATGAATGCCCATGTCCTGCCCGGACAGGACTGGTGCGACCAGAACAATGTGGATTTCCTCCCGGTGACCTGGCCTGGATTTTCCTGGTACAATCTGAAAGACGGCCCCAAAAATGCCAGACCCAGACGAGGGGGTAATTTTTTCTGGACCCAGGCCAACAGGGTCGTAAGTGGAAATGCTAAAAGCATCTACATAGCCATGTTCGATGAAGTCGACGAGTCCACAGCGATGTACAAACTGGCAGAAAATGATGAACAAACCCCTGATCAGGGATATTGGCTGGCACTGGACGCCGACGGATATGATTTACCCAGCGACTGGTACCTTCGATGTGCAAAACTGGCCACTGAGATCGTTAGGGGAAAGGTAAATAATCGTACCACGCTTGGGACACCCCCTGACGGGATTGATGAGTTTACTGCCAGGCCCATAGCCGCAAGGTGTGGAGAGAATAACGGGAGTCTCATCCTGAAATATCCTTTGACAGATGCAGGCAGTCTATATGAATTCAGTATCGACGGAGGTGTGAATTATACCCATACTACGCCGCTGGGAACCAGCGAAATGGTGGTCGATGGACTGGCTCCGGGGATATACCATGTATGGGTGAGAAATGAGGACGACACTCATCCTATGGATCTGGGACCTTATACAATTTTTAATGCTGAGCCGGATGCCACCGTAGGTGCTGTAAATGCTTCCTGCACCGCAGATGGCGGCATTGTTTTTTTAATAAATGATCTGCCCTATGCAGGTGAAATCCAGATAAGCATCGACAGTGGCATGAATTATACCTATACCTCTACTCCGGGAATCTGGAAGGATACCATATCCGGACTTCCTCCCGGTGATTACCCGGTTTGGATCAGGTGGGAAGACGGAACATGCCCGGTGGACTTAGGTCACGTTACCATCTCCTACAGCCTGGAGCCCATTGGAGTCTACCCCATGCTTGATGGCGTGCAGATTTCAGGACATGTTGATACTATGTATGCCTGTCCCGGAAGCTCGCTGCTCCTTTTTTGTTTTCCTGCCACAAGCGGTTTGGTGTGGACTATCACAGGGCCCTCCGGTTTTACTTCAGATTCACGAACGGTGCTGATTTCCAATTCTCTTTCCGAAGACATGTTCGGCAATTACCAGATTAGCTACAGCAGTCCCAATGGTTGTGTGCTTGATACGACTCTCATATTGCTGAAAGACACTGATTGCGCAAGTACATCCGTGGACTTGAATTCCCAAATACAAGCACCAGAGTTTTATCCGAACCCTGTTCAGTCCATTTTATACCTGAAGGGACTGCCGGAGAAATCCCTGGTGGAAGTATACAATATGCTTGGCCAAAAATGTTGCTCATTTTCCTCAATAGAAAAGGTCTCAGAAATAGACATGTCTAATCTGCCTGATGCCCTTTATCTCCTGAAGATCAGAAACGAGGTATACAACATATCCAAAACCATTATCAAACAATAGATTTCACAGGCTCTATCGTCCCAGTTTCATGATTCCCCCATAAAACTGATGAGCATTGTTTGCTATTAATTTCTTATTAATGCAACATTAAACCCTGTGTCCCTATCTTCAGTTTAGAGTGATTTGCTCTTTTTATGTTTTATGCGTGTTGTTCAGATATAACAATATACCTCTATGGAATACTCACGACGAAGTTTTATTAAAAAAGTAGCTGCAGGGTCCTCAGCTTTGACCTTTGGAGGAATTGGATATGGTTTCTCTGCTTCAAGTTATTCACGGATTATTGGTGCGAATGAGCACATCAGGATGGGGATCATGGGAACCAATGGAAGGGGGAAAAAAATGGCAGCCAATTTTGCCTTGCAGAAAAATACAGATGTGCTGTACATCTGTGATGTGGACGACAAGGCGATGGACAAAGGCATAAAAGCCGTAAAGGAAGCCGTGGACCTTACTCCAAAGGGGGTGAAGGACATCCGTTTAATGCTTGAAGCACAAGACCTCGACGCCGTATATCTTGCCCCACCAGATCACTGGCATGTGCCTGCAACCATCATGAGTTGTGTGGCGGGGAAGCATGTTTATGTGGAAAAACCCCTCAGTCATAATCCGGCCGAAGGGGAAATGGCCATCGAGGCAGCGAAGAAATATAGTATGGTCGTTCAAATGGGATCTCAGCGCCGGTCCTGGAAGCTGCTGACAGAGGGAATCAACGAACTTAAAAATGGTGCTATAGGCAAAGCCTATATGGCAAAAACCTGGTATACAAATAACCGGGGGCCCATTGGTATTGGGAAAGTTGTTCCCGTGCCTTCAAACCTTGATTATGATCTCTGGCAGGGACCGGCCCCGCGTCGTCCTTACAAAGACAACCTTATACATTACAATTGGCACTGGTTCTGGCATTGGGGAACAGGGGAAGCGCTTAATAACGGGACCCATGAAGTAGATGTGGCCAGGTGGGGACTGGGTATTGATTTTCCAAGTAGAGTAAACTCGGTTGGAGGTCGATATCAATACAAAGATGACTGGGAGGCATTCGATACGCAGATCATCACATATGAATGCGAAGAAGGTGCTTCAATCGTATGGGAAGGTCGAAGCTGCAACGGGAATATGGTGGAAGGCCTTGACCGCGGCGTACTCTTTTATGGGGAAAACGGGAGCCTGCTTACAGGCCATGATGGCTATACGATTTATGACAGGGATGACAATGTCATTAAAGAAGTTTCTTCGGATGTTGTGGTCGATGGCAGGGATATATCAAGTCCGGCTGCAAGCCTCGATAATGTACACATTGATAATTTCCTGAATTGTATCCGCACCGGTGAAACACCCAATGCCGATGTGGAAACCGGACACAAAAGCACCACCTGGGTTCAATTGGGAAATATCGCTCAAAGAGTCGGACGAGGCCTTATCATCGATCCCAATAATGGGCATATACAGGGAGACGCAGAAGCCCAAAAGCTCTGGGGACGTGAATACGAGCCAGGTTGGGAGCCAAAATTTTAGAAACCACCAATTGTGAAATTATGAAGACAAGAATAATTATCCTGATGGCATTCACCTTTTCCTTTGTACAATGTGATCAAAAGGGTCAAACACAAAATACTGGAAACACTGAAGCAGTAGAGTGGGTCAATCTGTTTGATGGATCAAATACTGCCCACTGGAGGGATACCAAATCGGATCTGTTCCCTGACCAAGGCTGGTTGGTCGAAGGAGAGGTTTTAATGGTCCTGGGTGAGCGGGAAGGTCAGCCGGGAGGCCATGACATTATCACAAAAAAACAATTTGGCAACTTTGAGCTTGAGCTTGAGGTAAAACTCACTGAAGGTGCCAACTCCGGGATCAAATATCTCGTGAGCGATAAGTTTCCGGGTAAGGAAGGAACTTTCCTTGGGCTTGAATACCAATTGCTTGATAATGAAAGACATCCCGATGCACATAATGGAAGGGACGGCAACCATAAGATGGCTTCACTTTACGACATGATCCCCCCTCCGGAAGATTTACCAATCAATCCGCCAGGTTCTTGGAACAAGGTCAGAATCTGTTTGGATGGAAACCATGTAGAGCACTGGTTCAACGGGGAGAAAGTGCTTGAATTTGACCGGAACAGCCTGGCTTTCAGAGAATTTGTCAGCCTGAGCAAATACAAGGAACTGGAAAGTTTCGGGGAATTGGAGAAGGGGCATATCCTGCTACAGGGACATGGAAATGATGTATGGTTCAGAGACATAAAGATCCGGACCTGGTAACAAGATGAGCATGTGTTTATTTTGGTAAGCTTTGAAAATTTGGCAACATGAAAAGCAAAGCAGTAACTTTGAAACTACAGTTAATATTATTGGTGTCACTGCGCGTTATGATTGGATGCCACCTGCTTATTAGGGGCATTACTCAAATTATATATCCCGAATGGCCCTCCCTGGCATTTTTGTTGGAATCCAAGGTGAATATGCCCGAACTTTCCCAGCTGATCACTTCAAACCTGAATGTATTGTGTGCTGCAGACTTCCTGATTACCTGGGTATGGATCACGCTGGGTCTCGGACTCATTCTTGGGCTCTATTCCAGGCGTGCAGTTTTTGCAGGAGCAGTTTTGCTCTTTTTATATTACCTGGTACTTCCAAGCTATTTCGGGTTGGCAATCGGCGTTCCACAGGACGGGAATTACCCTCTTATCAATCCGGACCTATTAGTAGCGCTTGCTCTGATATTGATCTCCATCACATCTGTGGCCAGGAAACTTGGCCTGGATGCATTTTATAATTGCAGAATTAAACTCCTTATTATATCCAGTCAATCTAAGTTGGAGAGTAAGCGCATGCCGGATATAAGGAGAGCTCATCAGGAACCACTATCCTATCCCCTGTCGAATGTATCCTGAGGCTAGGATAAAACCATATTCTAACAATCTGACCTTATACAAAATGAGATTTATACATAGCATGGCAATGATACTATTCTTAAGTATCAGCCCTTTGTTTTCAGCGGTTATAGTAATTGAACCTTCAGGAACCGGTGATGACACGGACTTGATTCAAAATGCACTGGATGAGTTGGATGCCGGCGACACACTGGAACTTAATGGAGACTTCATACACAAAAGAACCATCTATCTGGGATCTGATTTTACCTGGATACTGAATGGAACGGTCACTTTGGCGGGCGATGCTGAACTGGACCAAGCGGGCTATTTCGATTCCGTGATAGATGCAAGGCGCCGAACAGGGATTACTGAAAAACCAGGTGGAGCAACTAAAATTGATATGTCGGGCGGTACTTATCTCGGGAACTCCGCAAACTACGCGAAAAGCATGCGATATTTGAATTTTGGGAGCGTAACAAACTCGAAATTTCATGACATGGTCATCACGGAAGTAACAGATGATAATTTCACCCTGGGTCCCGGATGCAAAAACAATGAATGCCGAAACCTTGTCGGATCGTTCTCTGAAAGTGGTAATGCTCTAACTGATAAAGGGGATCACAACAAATGGATTGATTGTATTGCCTCTGACTGTGGCAGTGATGGATGGACACCCAAATGCCGCTACAGTACATTCATCCGGTGCATCGCTGCAGATAATGTGGGGCCGGGCTTCGGGATGTATGCCCGTGAAGAAGGGTATGCCGATAACAGAGATGTTGGAGCACATATTATTGGCAATAAATTTATTGACTGTGTATCATACGGAAGTCTAAACAGTTCTGGTTTTAGCTTTAACATCTCGTCCAATTGCCCCGGAGCTGTTATCAGGGATAATTATATACAGGCGGTCTGTTACTATAACCAGGGAAGTGGTGTATTCTTCAGAAACAAAGATGATGCAGAACAGGGTATTATAGAAAATAATGTGGTAGATATCGTTTGTTATGGCAATAAAGGATTAAGAAAAAGCGGTGAAAATAGTAGTTGGGCTGGAGGCTTGGGGATGGAAAATGACAACAGTGCTTTACATAATATCATTGAAAACATATCGGGATCTGTCGTTTGTTACGATAACAGAATAGATGTAAACACCAGGGGAGGACATCATTGCGACATTGCGGTATATCATCCTGAAGCAGAAAACGATCCTGTATTGGATGATAAAAGTAGTGGAAACAATATCCTAACTGTAATTGATTTTAACTGCATGGATTCACTGGTAAAATGGTGCCAGTATGAGTATTGCGGTGCTACATTACCACCCCTGCCAAATGCTCCTGCTGATCTTACATCAGAAGTAATCTCATACAGTCAGATTGACCTGAGTTGGGCAGACCTTACCGACAATGAAGATGGATTTATCATTGAGCAAGAAACAGCTGGTTCTTACTCAATCATTGCCACCGTGGATGCAAATGTCACTTCATTCAGTTGTATAAATTTAACAGAACTTACTGAGTATACCTACAGTGTACAAGCATTCAACATCTCCGGTTTTTCCGACTATTCGAATAAAACTACAGCGACCACCGAGGCTTTTAGTACCACATCTGCCAACCAATCCATAAGCAGCGGGGATATTACAATTCATAATTTTCCAAATCCTTTTCATTCAAGCACGCAATTTGAATTCAGCATTCCGGGGAGTTGTTTGGTTTCTTTGAAAGTCTATGATATGTCCGGCAGAGAACTTGAAACCCTGGTTTATGAAAAAATGCATGGAGGGCAGCATGTAATTATGTTTGATGGAAGCGACCTGTCCGGAGGTACGTATTTATACATTCTCCATGCAGGTGATAATGTTGAGTCTGGAAGATTTATTTTGCTGTAGCTGAATTCTTCAGCTCTTTATGGTTCTTGTCCAGGCGGAAAAGTCGTGATGATTTCCATGCCAGCATCCGATTCAAATACAAGAGGCCCAGTTTGGTAGGGGATGAAAAATTTAGCACCCTCCTTTACCGGAAAAGTTTGCGCACCAATGACAATTGTACCAGATCCCTTCGTAACAATGCCAATGTAAAAGGACTCAACCTCTAGTCTGTAGCTATCCCTGATATCGATCCGGTTGACCCTGAAACATGAGGTTTTATCCGCATCAATAAGTGCATACTCTATACTTTGGTTCTGTTTTTTTACAACACGTGGTGCACAGAAATAGTTTTCCTTGACGGACGTAACAGGGCTTGGTTTAAAATTGAACATGGAGAGGGCAAAATCTATACCCCGGTTCATGAAACGGGACTGCTCTGGCAATACATACCCTCCTCGTTCAAATTCTATGCGAACTGCAAAGTCTGTTGGTTCCATAACCTCTATCATTAATACACCCTCACCAATGGCATGCGGCATACCACCAGGTACTATGAATACATCTCCCGGTTTTATCGGTATTTTCTCGAAACAGGCCAGTATAGCCATTTCATCCTGCTCTTCAATCATTCGTTTGAAATCCTCTTTAGCAGGGGGATTCTGGAAACCCAAATAGATGTAGGGATCATCAATTTCTTCACGAATATTCAAAATAATATATGCTTCCGTTTTTCCAGAGTTACTTTCAAGGTATTTCTGAGCAAAAGGAATGGTCGGATGACACTGGATATGCAATCGGATCGCAGCATCGAGATATTTTACTAAAAACTGGATATTGGCTCCATATTTATTATAATGATGCGCTCCGAGCAAAGCGACAGGATCTTTTTCGCAGAGCGATTTTAACGTCATCGTTTCACCTGCAATATTGACTTTTGATAGCCCTTCCTCTTTAAGATGTTCACGGCCTTTGTTTATTGCATGTGTTGTCGATCCTATCCAATCTTCAGGGAAGTGTGTATCCTCAGGATTTTCAAGACCTTCCATACGATCGAGATTCATACCGCCGGGATAAGTTCTCCAAACGCGGTTGGATTCAAAGAATAATATTCCAG
>CAYWGP010000271.1:0-5766 GCA_964458155.1 uncultured Bacteroides sp. | reverse complement strand
CTGGTCATCCGGGAAGAGTTTTTTGCTAATCTTACTGAATTTGAGCCTGAGATACCCAGTTTGTACGACCATCGCATCCGGATTGAACGAATGAACAGGTCTTCGGCATTGAAGGTCATCACAGAACCATGCCGGGTTTGTGAAGTGGGGATTGAGGACGGGCTGCCTGAAAAAATCCTGGATCAGCTGGTGGTACAATCTGAAGGCCTTGAGTTAACCTGGCTGCAAATCCTTATGGATAAGTTATACAGGGTGGCAGTTGAAAGGGATGAGGAGAAACCTGTAATAAGACACGCGGACCTGGAAGAGCTTGGCAGAATGGGCAATGTGCTCAGTGAATTTCTGGACGAACAACTTCAGTTGATGCCCCACGGAGAACTGGGAGAGGCGGTTCTGAAGACCATGGTATCCACTGACGGAACCAAAAAACTAATCAGCCAGGATGAGATAAGTGAATCGCTCAAGGTCATAGGTCATCCGCTGGATCAAAGACAGATAAAAGAGATCCTCCAGTATTTTGTAAGGGTCAGGATCATCACAGATCAGGATGAGGAGGGATTTCTTGAACTACGGCACGATGCCATCGCCTTCCGCATCTTTGAGCGAATGACCGCCCTCGAGAAAGAGATGGTGGAGATCAGATCCTTCCTGGACAATAGTTACAATACGTATCTAAAAAGAAAGGTGCTCTTAACGGGAAGCGATTTGAAGTACATAGCCCTCTATGAGAATAAGCTAATATTGAATGATGAATTGAAAGAATTCATCAGACAGAGCAAGAGGGAGGTCCAGAAGAGCAGAAGCAGGAGGAGAACCATTGCCATTGCTGCAGTTAGCACCCTTATTATCATACTCACGGGTTTTACCATCTGGGCATTTTATGAAAGGAACAGGGCACTTGATCAGTCAGACATTGCCACAGCACGGACCAATGAGGCGCTAGAAGCAAATACAGAAGCAGAAACTGCGAAGCAGCAGGCGCTGGATGATCGGAACAGGGCACTTGAGAATGAAAAGATCGCACAGGATGCCAGGATAGCATCCGATGAAGCGAAAGAAGAAGCCATCCGGGCAAACACGGCAGCAGAAGCTGCGAAGGAACAGGCTCTGGATGACCGGAACAGGGCACTTGAGAATGAAAAGATCGCCCAGGACGCTCGAATTGCCTCAGATCAAGCCAGAGAGGAAGCCATCCGGGCAAACAATGAGGCCAGCTTCTACCTCTACCTTTTCAACGGGAAAGAGCTGGCCAACAAATCCCTGATCATGAAAACTGACAGGGACCTGAAAGCCCGCCTGGCACTAATGGCCTATGAACTCGTGGGCTACGCATACACGCATTTCAGCCAGGATGACATGGACCTGCAATATGATCTTGAAATACTGCAGGCACTCCAGGAAGCCTACCTGGGGTTTGAAGATGAAAAACTGATCGATGGTGAGATATGGGACATTGCATCCAGCAAGGAGGGTATTGCCTATAGCAATGCCATAGGAAAACTGCTCATTTCAAAGCTTGAAACCCGGGATCAGGGTAGACGGCCTGAGCTGGTAACAAGCTCCGAAATCAGCCTTCCAGGCATGTCCTTTGTGCAGTCCGTGGCATTCAACGATTCGGGCAATCAACTGGTCTGCGGAATGGTGGACGGCAATGTGGTTCATATGGATCTGTCTGCCTCCGGTGCACCGGTTCCTGAAGTCCTGTACAGTCATGCTCAAAGGAGGATATGGGACCTGGCCTTTGTGCCGGGCAGCGACTGGATTGTCTCTTCTGCTGCAGACAGAACCCTTAAGGTCTGGGATCTGAATCAGCAGGAACTTATCAATGAGCTTCAGCTGGAGGAGAACATCAGAGAATTTGTGGTGGTTGATTCAGACCTGTTAGTATTTCCTATGTCGGATGGAAGGATCATGGGCTGGGATCCTGGAAGTGATTCAGAACCGGAGACTCTCTTTGTGAACGAGGATGGGCAAGCTCTTCAGTCCATTGCATATAATCATGAGCTTGACTGGCTGGTGACCTCCAGTCAGGGAGAGATAAAAAGAATACTCTTGCAACCCCTTTTAAGTCAAGAGAATACTGCCGATGTTTTAACAATCGGAAATGTGGGGGTGATCTCCAGGCTGGAATTCAGTTTTGATAACAACTGGCTTGTATCGGCAGGTACCGATGCGATCATGCTCTGGGATCTGAGTGATGAAGCAAACAGAACAGCCGAGAGAATCAAACACCTTGTAATTGAAAATGAACAGCTGATATTGTCCCTGGCATTTGACCAGCAAAGCAGGTTTGTATTATTCGGAGACCATTCGCAAATGCGTTATCGTCCCATTGCTATTGCAGATCTATACAGCAAGCTTAAGTTAATCTCAGGGGGAGAAGCACTGAGTGAGCAGGAATGGAACTACTTCATTAAAGGTAACCTGGAAAGACCTGATTGAAAACACATGTAACTAAAACCTGTACCATGATACTCAAGAAAGTACTATTAACAGCCGGATTATTAAGTCTGATGGTCCATTTTTCTTCCTCCATTGCCCAGGAGATCGATTGCGGGGACAAGTATCAATCGGCATTGGAACAGTATAATTTAGGATTGGCAGAATCTGCATTATCCATTCTCGAGCCATGCCTGCAAAGTCAGCGTATACACAAAGATCTGACCAGGGTAGAATCAGTAAATATTTACAGGCTGGCGGCGCTTTCCAGTATTATGATCGGAAATCCCGAGGATGCCGAAAAGTATATAAGGGAGTTGTTGAAGTATCAGCCGGACTATGCTGAGAACTGGCGAGAAGGTGATCTGATGGAATTCCGGCAAATCTTCGAAGGGGTCAGTTCACAGCCTTCATTTAAACTGGGTCTTCGCGCCGGAATGATTTTCCCGCTATTATCCCTTGAAAAGAATTATACGGATCCGCCGAAGATGGCAACCACATTTTCTCTTGAGGGCCAAACAGGATTTCAGTTTGGCGTGGTGAGTGAAATGGCAATTTCACGAAACCTGGCCCTCCAGGCGGGAGTCGGAATGCTCAGAGTAAGGTTCGATTACCAGGTGCAGAGCAGCCAGACAGGGGACTATCTATATAATGAGGAGATCACCTATATCGAGATTCCCGTCCTGATAAAATATTATCTACCCTTGAAAGGAGCTGTGAAGCCCTATTTGCAGGGGGGAGTATCTGGAAAGTTCTCGCTTTATCAGAGAGAGAATTCAGAAGAATTTGGCAAATACTGGTTTACTGAATCCTCCGATTCGGATAACATCCTGGCCACTTTTGTAACCGATCTGGAGAACCTGGGGGTTTCAGTGGGAGCAGGTTTAATCTATAACCTGAAAAACATCAATATCGGGGTGGATATACGGTATGATCAGCACTTTAATAGCAAGCAAAAGCTTGCAAAATTTGATGATATCCAGGGATATGAAGATATTCCCTCCTCAGAGCCTTTTGGATATACCAATGATATCAACCTGATCACGCTCAGCGACCTTCAGGTATCCCTGGTAGTTAGCTATAATCTGAAATACAAGGTGTTTTAGGATTGATTTAGAATAAGCGATTATAAATCAGATAAACAGGATAGATCCATGCCTTCAGATTTGCGAATCCGAACCGATGAACTGAATCTGCAATCCTGGGAATTCCGCTATGCAGACCCGGATGCCTCCAGGGTTGCTGCTGAAAAAGCATTTTCACAATCCGAAGGACTTAACTACGAACGGGGCAGGGCTTATGCCTGTCTGAACCTGGCCGTCGGTCACTTTTATCAATCCAGGAACCGTGAAGCACTGGAACTTTGCTTAAAGGCCCTTTCCTGGTTCCAGGATAATCCTTACGAGAATGGATATGCCTCCACGCTTACCTACATAGCCAATATCTATGAAAGTTTCGGCGATTACGAAAATGCACTGGAACAATGTCAGAAGGCTATCCGAGCTGCAAATAGTATCAACAATAAGGAATCCCTGGGTGAGGCTCAGAGTGTTCTGGGCTTGATCCATACTCGCCTCAGGGACTATGATAGTGCACTGGATGCCTATATGAAAGGGCTCCGTATCCGGGAGGAACTGGTAGACCAGCAGGCAGTTGCCTCTTCATTGAATCGAATCGCCCGGGTGCATACCTTAAGAAAACAATATAAACAAGCACTCGAGTATTATCAAAAGAGCTTGTTAATCAGAGAGAAGTCACCTCAGAGAGGGGCCATACCCTGGACCTACCTGGGCCTGGCCAGTACCTATGAAGACATGGAGATACTGGATCATTCTGAGAACTATTATCAGAAGATCCTTTCATACAATGATAAAGACCTCGATGACAGGTGCCGGCTGCAGGCCACCCTTGGCCTGGGCCGCATCATGCAGAAACAGGAACAGCAGCATCAGGCACTGTCTTGCTTCAAGTCTTCCCTTGATCTGGCCAATCAACTGGAGGCCAGGCCACTCCAGGTGGAGGCTCACCAGGCCCTGGCCGGGTATTATGAATCAATGGAGGATTACAAACAGGCGCTGGATCATTACAGGATGTATCGCAGGATTCAGGAACAGGTATTGAATGATGAGACCAGGAACCGGCTTAAGAATCAAGAAATCACCTTTGCCATTGAGCAGAGTGTGCGTGAAAGAGAGATATTTCAGCTAAGAAATGTGGAACTGAAATCTGCCCTGGATCAGATAAAAAATAGCATCGAGTATGCCAGCCGTATTCAGACGGCCCTATTGCCCCAGCAGGAGAACATGGCAGATTATATGCCAGAGCACTTTATCCTATTCCTTCCCAAGGATGTAGTTAGTGGCGATTTTTACTGGTCTGCACAGGTCGGTCAGCAAGTGATTTTCGCTGTGGCAGACTGCACGGGACATGGGGTGCCGGGTTCCCTTATGAGCATGCTGGGAATGTCTTTCTTAAACAAGATTGTGTTGGAACGCAATTATGCCGATCCGGGTAAGATCCTGAATATGCTCAGAAAGGAAGTGATCAAAACACTAAAACAAAAGGGTAGCAGTGATGAACAGATGGATGGAATGGATATTGCGATTTGTAACTATGATCGCCAAAAGTCAGCACTAAAGTTTGCCGGTGCCTACAATCCACTGTACCTGGTCAGACAGGGAACCTTGCAAATTGTCCCGGCCAACCGGATGACTATTAGTTATCCCTATGGCGATGCGGGTAGTTTCCAGGCGCATAGCCTGGGCCTTCAGCCAGGTGATCAGCTCTATCTCTTTTCTGATGGATATGTTGACCAGTTCGGCGGACCAGAACGAAAAAAATTCAAGTACAATCGGTTCCGGGAGCTCCTGCTATCCATATCTGAAGAGAGTATGGATAAGCAAAAAATGCATCTTCACGATCACTTCATGTCCTGGAAAGGGAATGAACAGCAATACGACGACGTAGCCATCCTTGGCGTACGTATCTGATCCCTCCCAATGCTAACTCACTTTTTTAGGGGTCCCTGATACAGCGGACATAAACGGGCCAGGGTTCATCAACTGGGATATTGCTGACAACAGCCCTGCTATCATAAAACCATAGGATTACAGTTGAAGAGGAGCCCAATTCTGAAGAAGCTGTCCCGAACTCAATACATTCACCAATACCCTGAATCGGATACTCACCTTGGTACCTGAAGGGAGACCCTCCCGGCAAAGCCGTAAACCCATATTGATTGCTTGCACCGGTGTTTGGAGCACTCCATAATCCAGTTCCATCTCCAGTGGTAACGGTATCTTTTAGCATGCCTCCGGCCACAGATAT
>CAYWGP010000270.1:0-48572 GCA_964458155.1 uncultured Bacteroides sp. | reverse complement strand
CTGGTCCCGGTTTCACCCTATCTTCTCCAATCCAGAGCTCTGTAAAAAGGGTGGGAGCAGTGCTTCTTTCCGGAGCAAGAAATCCTGATGGGATGATGGCAATATCTGATCGGCCCATATAGATGGTCCTGTTTTCGTGATCCTTTTCCAGCGTCCAGATGGATGAGGGATCTCTGGGAAGCTTATCCTTGTTTGTGTATTTGTGTATGGTTCCGTCGGGCCGGATCACAATAAGTCCGCTCTGTGTGCCCACGAGGATATTGCCATGGATATCTTCTGTGAGTTTGAAGGGATGGTTCAGGTCAGGATCGTGAATAAGTTGATTGTCGAAGGAAAGGGCCATGTTCTTCTCTGACGGCATGTTGATCTTGCTCAATCCGTTCCAGGTGGAGACCCAGATCGTTCCCCTGGAGTCGCACAGGATATTCCTGACATGCTGGTCAGGAAGCCCCTCCGGATTATCTCTGCTGTAGTTATAATGTTTCCAATCTCTGCTTTCCGGATCGATCCGGTACAGGCCACCATCCTGCTGTCCAAACCAGAATATGCCCGCCTTGTCCCTTATAAAGGCTATGAAGTCGAAATGATTTCTCACACCCTCGATCGGTAGAGGCTGTTTAAAATGGATGGATGTAGTATCCAGTGTAACCGGGTCAAACCTTACAATACGTTCAGGATCAATGATCCAGAAGAAACCCTCATCACACTGGGTGATGATATGGCTCGAACCCGGATGGAACGCTTCAAAGGAACTGTTGTCCGGCGCCACCCTGTAAAGGGAGCCTGTCCATCCTGCGGTGAACCAGATCCTGCCCGTCCGGTCGCGAAGAGTTTTCCATATGTAGGGATGGTCAAAACCACCAGGCCGCTCATCTGAGCGGAAATGGACAAGTTGGTTTGTTTTCAGGTTGTACCTGATGATCCCGGTCTTGAAGGTTCCCAACCATAAGTTCTGCCCATCCCGGGCTACACCTGTAATCCAGTTTGTACCTTCGGAATATAATGCCTCTTTGAGATAAAGGGTCCGGATGGCCACATCGTGTGAATCGATGATCTTAATCCCTTCATAGCTCCCAAAGAGGATATTGCCATATTGGTCGGAGATCATATCGAAAATCCTTGTGCTGGCATAGCTTGTATCCATGGTAGTCAGCTCATTGGTATTAGGATTATAGAGCATCAGGCCCCTGTCCACTCCAAACCAGATTCTGCCCTGGCCATCTATGGCCATACCGCCTTCAGTGCTGGGGGCGCCCTTATCATAGACGGGCAAGCCGGCCCATTTAAGTTCCCGGGTATATGGATTGAACCTGGCCAGTTCTGCTTTGTTTCCGAATATCCAGAAGTGACCCTGGGGATCCTGCTTCATTCTCACCATGTTCATATTCTCATCAACGTGACGAGGAAGATCCAAAGGCTGTTTTACAAAGACATCTTCCATCGCTTCATAGAAGAACAGACCCAGGTGGTTGTCTGACATCCAGACCTTTCCGGTAGTGTCTTTCAATATATTTACCATCCTGGGTCTGTAATTTATTTTCTCCTGTCCGTTTGACCCGGACCGGGAAATCATCCTGAGGGAATCTTCCTCGTACTTGTATTGAAAGATACCCTCTTTGCAGACCAGCCAGAGGTATCCATCCGAATCGTAAGTCACATAGCGAAGGGTTAATTCGGTATTTTCAAAACTGAGGGGTATTTCCTGAAACAGTTCGTTTTCAAGATCATATCTGACCAGCCCGGAACCTATGCACCAGAGATTGTTCTGATCATCCCGGGTTATCCAACGTCCCACATACCTGCTTGGCCAGCTTATGGAATCAAAGGGATGGTAGGAATAGTTGAGCATATTATAGCCATCCCAGCGGGCTATCCCTGACCAATTGCTTATCCACAATAATCCGGTAGAATCCTGGTATAAGGCAAAACACTGCGGATTGGAATAGTCTTCGAGATTCCCCACATCCTGGTAGGATACTTTACCAACCTGGGCCTGAAGATTAACAGTCAAAGAAGTGAGGGCGGTAAGCAGGAATAGAGTAAAACGTACTAATATGTTCATAATGTTGCCAGGGTGGGATATTGAGAATCAGCAGAGGGTGTGACACAAAAGAGAGGGTGTGCTCGGCAAGCCTGTCAGATGTATAAATATATGCAATAAGACATTACGAATCAAGTAAATAGAAGGCTCTTTGTGCTTAGAGTATCCTTCGTGATTCCAACAACATCAATTCAAGGTGTGGTTAATCAAAAAAAGGTGCCCTCTCGAGCACCATTCATTCATCAGGCTTCCTTGTGTTTTATATTGGCTCATGGGTGTTTTATAAGCCAACTGGGATTTTTTAACGAAGTTAAATAACCACTTGGCGGTAAAATACCCATGAGGCATACCCTATAGGGGTTTCACCGGCACACAGATATCCACGGTAAAGGTGGGTGGATTTTCATCGGTGTGCTCTTCCGGATAGTACTCAAAGGGGTAGCCCTCGGAGGGCTGGTAGCCGCTTTCGGCCATCCAGCGGCAGACCGCATCCCAGGCTTCGCCAAACTGGTGGGGCTTGACTTTGAAGCTTCCCACGGCGCAAAGGCTTCCGGGCAGGTGCATCTTGCCGAATTCCCCTTCGGGTCTGGCATCTTCGTCCACAGTGATGCAGGCACTCTGCCGGAGCTTCTCAATGTCCACCACATTGGGATCATCGTGGTATACGGTAAGGGTCTTGGTTTGCGGGAACTTCAGCAATCCCCTGGGCCCGGCCCATTTGAATAGTTTTTCATAGGATCCGCCGATCTGGTCAAATTGGCCCACGTGCCTGCAATAGATCAGGTCCATGGCAGGCATCTCTTTTACTGCAATGTTCTTTTCCATGTTTGTGTTGCGGTTTAGGTTCATAAATTCATCACTAAAGTAGGCGGATGAACCCGGACCGGATTGATCGTTTTTGCTCTTGGATTGACCATTCTTGCTTACCTGCTCAAGGTGATTGGACCTGAACTCCCCGGTACTCCGACCGAAGTGTGCCTTAAATGCCCTGCAGAATACCGCAGTACTGTTAAATCCGCAGAGGGCAGACACCTCTGATACCGGACGCTGGTAGTCGTTTATCAGCATGCTTCCGGCCCGTTGCAGGCGGATTCGTTTTACATAGTTGTTTATGGTTTCCCCTGTGAGGACCCTGAATATCCGGTGGAAATGAAAAGGGGAAAAGTGGGCCACCTGCGAAAGGTTCTCCAGGCTATGTTCCTCGTCCAGGTGAGCATCAATATAGTCCACCACCCGGTTGATTCGCATGAAATATTCCTTTCTGGATTGATGTTGGATCTTAGATAAATTCAATTTCTCAGTGGTTTATAATACGAATATAAGAGATCCTAGCCATGTCGATTTGACCAATCTTGCGCATCTGAAATATCAAATTTAGCAAAACTTTTTCTTCAAAATATTTGCATAATATGTTAGAATAACCTAACATTGTATTAGAAATATATAACATTAAGTTAGAATTATGCAACAGAATAGATGGAATATTAGAAAAGCAACATTCATAGCCGTTCTGGCTGTTTCGGTCCTGGTGACCATGATCTTCTGGTTTGTCAGATCGGGTGCTACCCTTGATTTTGCAGGTTCCTCCATAATAGTCATACAATTTGTGGTTCTGGCATTTGCCATTATAGTGGTCTTCAGAAGACTGAAGAGTGCCAAACAGAATCTCCCGGCAGAAGATGAGATGTCAAAAGGAATACTCCGGAAAAGCGCAGCTACTGCCTATTACGTATCGCTTTACATGTGGCTGGCTTTTATGTTTTTTGAAGATCGTATAGAACTCGAAAGGAGTACCCTGATTGGTGCCGGCATCCTGGGAATGGCTGTTATCTATGCCTTGAGTTGGATTTATCATAGTTACATCAGAAAATCCCATGACTAATCGTATCAGAGAACTTCGGGCCAGGGACAACCTGACTCAATCAGATCTGGCCCGTAAGGTAGGGGTAAGGAGGGAAACCATCGTTTTTCTGGAAAAGGGGAAGTACAATCCCTCCCTCAAGTTGGCCTACGATATCGCCCAGGTATTCAATCTCACCATTGAGGAAGTGTTTTTGTTTGATCCGGAGTGATTAATCTTCAACAAATCGGCAATAATACCTGTTAATTCATGTTATTATGGTAATGAGAGCGTGGTTTAATCTGGCCCTGATATCTTTCGGCCTGGCAGTTCTGCTGGCCCTTATCAGCATCGTCCTTGGAACCGGGTTACAGTATACTTCTTATAAGACCTTATTCAATGCACTTGCCATGGCAATAATTGCCTTTGTCCTGTTGTCCATAAGTATTTCCATCACAGGTGTTTTCAGGGAAAAGATCAGGAGATACAGATATTACCTGCTGATCGCCGGAAACCTCCTGTTCTTTTTCTGGGTGGTTCTGGATTAAGGAACTCGCAGTTTTCTAGAGCTCTTCCTCTTTTAACTTTTCGGAAATGAATACCTTGATCACGCTTTGTCTGGTAACCCCCAGCCTGCGGGCTACCTGATCCAGCTGTTGGACCATCCATTCCGGGAAGTCCACGCTTACTCTCCTCTGCTCAAGACCGGGTCGGACAGCCCTTTCCAGTTCATAGTGTGCAGATACATCTTCACCTTTATCAAATTTCGCATCAAATTCTGCTGCTGTGATATATTTCTTTTTCATTCTCTCTGGCTATACTGACTGAAATAATACGGATTCTTTTGTTTCTCAATGTATAGAATGCTGACCAAATGTCATTACCCAGGGCAGCAATAATCAGGTATCGTGGCTCATCAACCCACCGGGCAGGGACTTCAACTCGATTGTGATCCTTCCATAGCCTGCGTGCTTTGTAGAAATCAATCCCGTGTTTAAGCTTATTAGCCTTGCTTTTGTCTGGATCAAATTCAAACATAGAACTTTACACTACGGCAAAGGCAGAAAAGATGTAATTAAGATGCAAAAAAGGTGTAAAAATTAAGTAAAAAATACTCTATTGCTAACCCTGATAGTCAAATTCGATTCCCAGCTCATCGGCAATCTCCTTCATTTCCTTTTGAACGGGTACCAGTACATTGATCCCCTCTTTGCTGATGCGTTCCTCGTTTTCCCTTTCAGGGTCCCCGGGGATCAGCACACGGTCGTGGCCCTTGGCCGGTTTGGCCGCACGGAAGGTCTCGATCCACTTGTCCATCTGCTTTTTAAAGGCATCGGGGGTCTGGAAGGCATCAATACGCATGGCTCCAAAGAAGTGGCCGGTGCCTTCACCCACCTTTTCTTCTTTTACCGGGAGGTAGGCTACGGAAGGTGGACAGAAAGGTCCGAAGTTGGCACCGGATAGCACTGCAGAGAATATATCTACCACGGCACTCATGCAATAACCTTTGTGACCTCCCTGTTCGCGGGTACCTCCCAGGGTAAGCATGGAGCCACCTACTTTCAGGATATCAGGATCATCCGAGGGTACTCCATCGGCATCCTGAACATAACCCAGGGGCACTTTTTCACCTTTTTTGGCAGCAACGGCCAGTTTACCACGCGCGATAGGGGTGGTGGAGAAGTCGGCCACAAATGGCGGATGTATTCCGGCCGGCACGGCCACGGCAATAGGATTGGTTCCCAGCATCTGGGACACCGACCAGGTGGGGGCCACCAGCGGGTTGGCTATGGTCATAGAGATCCCGATCATATCATGTTCCAGGGCCATCATCGAGTAGTAACCTGCAATGCCATAGTGGTTCGATCCACGGGTGGATACCCATCCGGTTCCGGCTGTTTGGGCTTTCTCTATGGCTATCTGCATGGATTTTGTAGCTGCAATCATACCGATGGCGCCATCCCCGTCAACGACGGCTGTGCTGGGCGATTCATGAACGATCTTTACATTTGGAGTGACATTGATGCGATTGGCCTGCCACAACTGGAAGTAGTCTTTAATGCGGATCATGCCGTGGCTGGAGTAGCCTCTGAGCTCGGCAGCAATAAACACATTGGTAGCCATTTTTGCATCTTCGGGGCTACAGCCCATTTTCTCAAATACCTTCCTGGTAAACTGATCAAGATATTCAACAGTATACATGTGTGGTGGTTTAAGATTTCAATATTATAGTCTGGTAGTTATTCTAAGGTTTCTTGCGCTTAATTTTTCTGCTCCTGGCCTGTGCAGCAGGCATAATCAGCATGTCGTCAATATTGACATGGGGTGGCCGGGTAACTGCAAACAGGATGGCCTCGGCTATATCTTCTGCATAAAGCGGGGTAAATCCTTCATATACTTTGTCGGCCTGCTCCTGATCTCCTTTAAAGCGGACCAGGCTGAACTCGGTTTCGGCGGCACCCGGGTTAATGGCGCTTACCTTTATCCCGTGTTCCACCAGGTCGATACGCATGGCCTGAGTCAGACCGTCCACGGCAAATTTGGAGGCATTGTATACATTGCCGCTCTCATAGGCCTCTTTGCCCGCAATGGAACCAATGTTAATGATATGTCCATTCTCTCTCTTTACCATTCCGGGAGTGATCAGGCGGGTGATATACAGTAATCCTTTAATGTTGGTGTCGATCATCTGTTCCCAGTCATCCACACTGCCTTCGTGGATGTGACTCAACCCGGCGGCAAGTCCCGCATTATTCACAAGCACATCAACATTTGCCCATTTTCCGGAAAGTTTTCCACAGGCGTCTTCGACGGCCTTTTTATCCCTTATATCAAAGTTCAGTGAGAGGACATCTGCATCTGTTTTAGATCTGATCCCTTCCTCTACCAATTCGAGTTTATCTGAACGGCGCCCCGTAATAATAACATCAAAATTGTTTCGCGCCAGCATTAGTGCCGTGGCCCTTCCTATTCCGGAGGAAGCTCCTGTGACAATGGCAATGGATCTCATAATATTGGCTTTCCAACAAAAGTAGAAATATTCTTGATGATCTATTCACTATATTTGTTCATTAATCGATACAAATATGGATCTGAACAGCACTCAACTTAAAGAACGTGCTCTTTCTTACCTGACTCAGGATGAGCTTTATTCCATTGAATCAATGTTAGGCAGGGAGCCCACCCCTTTTGAACTGAATATGTTTGCGGCCATGTGGTCGGAACACATCTCTTATAAAAGCTCCATCAAGTGGCTGGAAGGGATGCCTGTTGAAGGTAAGGATGTTTTTGTTCCGGCAGGGGACGAAAATGCAGGGGTAATTCATATCAATGATGAACTGGCCTGCGTTGTAAAAATGGAATCACACAACCATCCCATTGCAGTTGATCCCCGGCAGGGAGCAGTTGGAGTAGGTAATGTAAACCGCGACCTTATTAGCATGGGAGCCGAACCTGTTGGCTTGTTAAATATCCTGCGTTTTGGTAATCCCAGGGAGAAGCATATCCAGGAGATGATTAATTCGGTAGTAAGTGCTCTTGGAAGCTATTCCAATAATTTTGGAGTACCGGTGGTGGGTGGAGAAATCCTTTTTGATGATAGTTATAAATACAATCCCCTGGTTAACCTCATGGGGGTGGGTATTGTCCATAAGGACAAACTGATCAGGGCCGCCTTTACTTCGGAGGGAGAACATTTGATTCTGCTTGGTAAAAAAACATCGGGCCATGGTGTTCACGGTGCAGGATTTGCATCCAAGGCCCTCAAAAATAAGGGGCAAATGGTTCCGGCTTCCCAGGTGGCCGATCCGGCCAGTGGTAAAATTCTGATGGACTGCATTCATGAATTGAATGCATCAGGTTTAATCAGGGGAATGCAGGATATTGGGGCTGGTGGGGTGCTCTGTGCGGCCTCCGAGATGGCATTCAGGGGAGGCCTGGGTGTGGAGATCAGGCTTCATGAGATGCCCAGGGTCCATGATGATATTGATGCCCTTGAAATGCTCCTTTCCCAGACTCAGGAACAGATGTTGCTGGCCGCCAGTCCTGAGGATTTTGAAAAAATCCTGGAGGCTGCTCAGCGCTGGGGCCTGGAATGCTCAAAGGTGGGCACTGTAAAAAAGGAAGCAAGAATACTCATCATGGATGCTTCCACCCTTTGCGGTGATTTGCCTGTAGACCTGCTTGTCCGTGGCGGAGGAGCCCCGGTCTACATAAGAGATATGAAAGATAGGGGAAAGAAAGTGCGGGCCATTTCGGCCGATGAGGTGCCGGTCCCGGGTAATTTGAAAGATATTGCCAGGCAGGTGGTTTCTCTTCCCAATGTGGCTTCCAGGAGGTGGATCTACGAGCAATTCGATACCATGGCCGGGCTTTCAAACATGAGCAGTGAATATGCATCTGATGCCGGGATAGTAAAGATCAATGGCCATGACCAGGTTCTGGCGATGAGTGTGGATGGTAACTCACGCTATGGTAAGCTCGAGCCAAAAAAGGGAGCAATGATTGCAGTGGCAGAAGCTGCAAGGAACATTATTTGTTCAGGGGGCAGACCGGTGGCCCTGGCCGATTGCCTTAATTACGGCGATCCTTCAGATCCTTATGTATACAGTGATTTTGCCGAAAGTGTAAAGGGAATTAGTGAGGTATGCAGGCGTATGTCCATCCCGGTAATTGCGGGGAATGTAAGCTTTCATAATCTGACCCACAACGGGGAGGATATCGCATCGGTAATCCCAACCCCGGTGGTTGGAATGGTGGGTTTAATGGATAATTATGAGGATGTGATGACAGTGAATTTCAGGAAAAAGGGAGATATGATATTCCTGATCGGACGGTCCGACAATGATATTTCATCTTCGGAATACCTCTCGGTATTCCATCATGTTCATGAATCGGCAGCACCGAAGTTTGATCTTGAGTATGAAATGAAGTTGCAACAGGTAATTTCCAGTGTGATCAGTCAGGGCCTTGTTTCTTCAGCACACGATGTTTCACTGGGTGGACTTTTCGTGGCACTGGTGGAGTGTGCCCTTCCCGGAGGCCTGGGTTTTGATGTAACCTCTCCAGCCGAGATCAGGGGCGATGCCTTCCTTTTCGGTGAATCCCAGAGCCGTGTGGTGGTAAGTGTTACCGCCGAGCAGGAAACGGATTTTCTTGATTATATGATGGAAACCGGGATCCATTTCTCTGCTCTTGGACATGTAACCAAGGAGGAGCTGAGAATAGATGACATCTCTTTCGGGTTTATCGCTGACTATGCCCGTGACTTTGAAAACGCACTTGAGCATCTCCTGGGCGATTAATGATTCTATTGACCAGACTATAATAAAGACTATCTTTGGTCGTTTATTTCAGAAATGGGAAAGCCTCAGCTAATTATATTTCTGCTACTTTTCAGCCTGGCGGTTTCTGCCCAGATTGAGCGCCCCAGGAACCTGACTTCATTTGACCAGAAAAAAATTCATTTTGGATTTACAGTCGGACTGAATATTATGGATGTGGGCTTTGTAAGGAATTACGAAGCCGAAGATTTTCTTTATGCCGACCTGAGTTACATTCAGCCTGGTTTCCAGGTGAGCATTGTATCGGATCTTCGCCTGAGTAAGAACTGGAACCTCAGGTTTCTTCCCGGGATCAGTTTTGGCTCGAGGGAGATTTACTTTTATGATTATGATCCTAATAACAATCAGGTTTTAGAGCAGAATGAGACACCCGGGGTGGCTAACCCGGTACCATTGGGCCCCGCCTTTCTTGATTTCCCCTTACATTTCAAGTACCGGTCCAAGCGACTGAATAATCTCAGGCCATATGTGGTGGGAGGCGCCAATTTCAGGTATGATATGTCGGCCAAAAAACCCGGGGTATATGACAGTGATTCAGATGAATATGTAAAGTTTAAGAGGGGCGATCTCTACCTGGAATTTGGTTTCGGCGTAGATAACTATTTGAGGTATTTCAAGTTTGCGCCAGAGCTGAAAGTGGCTGTTGGCCTGATGAATATGATTGATCCGGATGGACGGACCGGGCATCCCGAGTATGCCAACTCCATATCAGAGGCCCGCTCCTATATCATCATGCTCAATTTCCACTTTGAATAGTCACTGGCTATCTCCTACGTAATTCCGAACATACCACTGCAACCGAAGAGGCCACATTGAGGGATTCTGAGCCATGGCCTGCCGGTGAGAAAGAAGGAATGGATATCCTGTGGTGGATATGGTGGCTGAGGCTTGCAGATAGCCCGTGTGATTCGTTACCGAAAAGGATCAATGGATCAGGTTCCAGGGGCGTTTCATATATATTTGCACCTTCCATAAAAGTGCCAAATACAGTTTTTTGCTGAATTTCCTTACTTTTTAACAGGGCTTCGAATTCCATGTAGTGAACCTGCACCCTGGTAATGGCACCCATAGTAGACTGGACCACTTTGGGATTATAGAGGTCAGTTGAGTCGGGGGTACAGACTATGTGCCTGATCCCGAACCAGTCTGCGCTACGTATAATGGTACCCAGGTTACCCGGATCGCGTATCGATTCAAAGGCCAGGACCGGCTTCTGGAGAAGCTCTTCCAGTCTGAAATTGTCTGCCGGTTTGCTTACCACTGCAATTACGGGCTGGGGGGTGACCAGGTTACTGACTTTTTTTATTTCATCCGGAGTGGCTTCTGTTACTTTTGCGCCACTTTGTTGCAAAACTTTGCCGTGGCTCTCTATCCATTCGGGGCTGGCGAAAAGCTCTTGCACCTGGAAATGATTCTTAGAATCAGCTGAAGCCACTTCCAGGACCATTTTTTCACCTTCAATCAGAAAGGCCCCGTGATGGTCCCTGTACTTCTTTTTTTGCAGTGAGCGAATCAGTTTTGACTGTGAGAAGGAGATCATGTTCCATAGCTATGTAAATGCAAAGATGAAAAAAATATTCTGGTGCGGTAAAATTTGTATTTTAGCCTCTTTAAGAAAGCATATTGCGGCGAACAATTCCTTATATAATTTTTATCCTTGTTTCGGCACTTCTCTTCTCATGCAGAGCCACCAAGTTTGTTCCTGAAGATCAATACCTTTTGCAGAATTATAAAATAGAATCTGAAAAGGGTGACTATGACAAGAAATTGCTTGACGAGTATATTAAGCAAAAGCCGAACAAGAGGATTATTTTCTGGAGATTCTACCTTTCGTTGTATAATCTCTCTTCTCCGGAAAAGGATAATGGATTTCAAAACTGGTTAAGGCGGATCGGGGAGCCCCCTGCTATTTATGATGAGGATATGATGCTTAAATCCACCGAGCAGCTTGGCCTTCACATGCGAAATAAGGGATTTTATGAAGCAGAGGTAAGCGACACCACCATGTATAAAAACAGACGTGCAAAGGTGGTGTACCGTGTTACTCCCCATGTACCATACAAGATTCGCGATATCACCTACTTTTTCCAGGATGCCAATCTTTCAAATATGGTACTTAAGGATTCAGCTACCAGTAAATTCAAGAAGGGTGAACTCTTTGATGTGGATGTGCTGCAGGAAGAGAGGGTCAGGATTGAAACCATTCTTCGCGACAGCGGGTACTACGCTTTCAACCGCGACTATATTTATTATGAGGTGGATAGTGCGCTAAATGAGCACCTGGTTGACATAACCCTGGGGATTCGTAACTATTCAAAAGTAAATAGCAGGGGACAGATAGTGCATACCGATCACCCGGTCTATACCATCAGAAAGGTTTATATGATGCCTGATATGCAGGCGCTGAACTATGACAGAAACGTGGATGTGAACAGCCTTCACAACGATACCACCGTTTACGACAGTATTTATTTGATTCATGCCAGAGAACCAAATATCAGGCCTTCTGTAATTACGCAGAAAAACTATATTATTCCCGGAACCCTTTATGACGCTTCCGATGTGAACCGGACTTACAGGAACCTCTCTTCCCTGAGTGCTTTCAGAATGGTGGATATCCGCTTCAGGGAGGTGGATTCAGATCCCCCTCAGCTTGATTGCGACGTGATGGTGGCTCCGGCAACCAGGCAGTCTTATTCCGTGAAACTGGAAGGTACCAACTCGGCAGGGAATATAGGTGCTGCAGCTAACTTAAGCTACGGGCATAAAAACCTTTTCAAGGGTTCTGAGCAATTTGATCTAACTTTTTTAGGCGCCCTTGAAAACATAAAGCCCACGGGGGATGAAGTAGACTCAACATATACCGGTGCAAATATTATGCAGGAGTTCGGAGTGGAAGCCCGTTTGCGGATTCCCAAGTTTCTTCTTCCGGTGAGAACGGAACAGTTTATAAGGAAATACAATCCCCAGACCAATATTCGCCTTTCATATAACTACCAGAAACGTCCGGATTATACACGAACCATGGCTAATGCATCTTTTGGTTATGACTGGAAGGGGACTGAAAAAATCATCCATAGGGTTTATCCCATTGAGGCCAGTCTTATTTTAACTCCCTATAAATCTGAATTTTTCCAGGATTGGCTGGAGGGAACGTATCTCTTTTACAGTTACGAACCACAATTGATTACCGATGCCCGATATTCCATGGTCTGGTCCAACCAGAAGTTATTAAAAAGCCAGAACTTCCAGGATGTGCGTCTGAACCTGGAAACTGCGGGGAACCTCTTATATGCGGGTTTCAGTTCTTTCGGCACACGGTCCGAAGATGGGAACTACCAGATACTTGGAGTTGATTTTGCACAGTATCTGAAAGTGGATATTGACTTGCGAAGCTATATTTTTCTGTATGAAGATATTAGCCTTGTTCTTCGTGGATTTGCCGGTGTGGGATATGCCTATGGGAACTCAAATGCCATGCCTTTTGTAAAGCAGTATTTCTCTGGAGGCGCCAATAGCATCCGTGCCTGGCAGGTAAAAGACCTGGGTCCGGGTTCCTATGATGATACGGATGAGACGGAATATCCCAACGAGACTGGTGATGTGAAGCTGGAGTTCAATATGGAGTACAGGTTTAAGCTATTCTGGAAGATTGAAGCCGCATTATTCCTGGATGTGGGTAATATCTGGTCCCTCTCTTCTGAAGATGATCGTGAGGGGGCAGGATTTGAATTTAATCGCTTCTATCGCGAATTAGCAGTAGGTACAGGAGTCGGCGCCCGGGCTATATTCAGTTTCCTGATATTCAGGTTCGATCTGGGTATACCCCTGCGTAGCCCCTATGCGATTGAAGGTTCCAACTGGATGCCTAGAAACTCGGGTATCACCGGTAGCGATCTGACATTAAATATTGCCATCGGTTATCCCTTCTGATTCTGTTGATATTACCATTTTTTGTACTAAATTTGTCGCTCATTTTTAATCCAATCTATTTAAATAATCCGATCATGTCCAATAAGATCTTTGATGTAGTAAAGCCCGGTGTTGTAACGGGAGAAGACGTTCAGAAGGTGTTTGAAATAGCCAAGAAGAACGAGTTTGCCATTCCTGCTGTAAATGTAGTGGGAACCAACTCTGTAAATGCTGTGATTGAAGCAGCCCGTGAAGTTAATTCTCCTGTTATTATTCAATTCTCCAACGGAGGAGCAGTATTCTTTGCAGGGAAAGGACTTTCCAACGAGAACCAGAACGCTGCAATCATTGGAGCAATCAGCGGTGCCAAGCATGTGCATGCCATGGCAGAAGCTTATAGAGTTCCTGTAATCCTTCACACCGACCATGCTGCCAAGAAACTACTTCCCTGGATTGACGGATTGCTGGATGCCGGAGAAAAGCATTTCGAGAAGTACGGTAAGCCCCTTTTCAGCTCCCATATGCTGGACCTGAGTGAGGAGCCACTTGAAGAGAATATCGCTACATGCAAGAAATACCTGGAACGTATGAGCAAGATAGGAATGACCCTGGAAATTGAGCTGGGATGTACCGGTGGAGAAGAAGATGGCGTGGACAATACCGATATGGACAACTCCCTGCTTTATACCCAGCCCGAAGATGTGGCATACGCCTACGAGGAGCTTTCCAAGGTGAGTCCTAACTTTACCATTGCAGCTTCTTTTGGAAATGTGCATGGGGTTTACAAGCCAGGCAATGTAAAACTGACTCCGAAGATTCTTGATAATTCACAAAATTTTGTTGTTGAGAAGTACGGACTGGACAAGAAGCCTTTATACTTCGTATTCCATGGTGGATCAGGATCTTCACAGGAGGAGATTCGTGAGGCCATTGGCTATGGCGTGATCAAGATGAACATTGACACAGATACCCAGTGGGCCACGTGGGACGGTATACGTAAGTTTGAAGCTGCAAAGCACGATTATCTGCAGGGCCAGATCGGAAATCCCGAAGGCGAAGACAAACCCAATAAGAAATACTATGATCCAAGGGTTTGGCTGCGCGAAGGCGAAAAGGCCATGATCGAACGCCTGAAGGCGGCTTTCGATGACCTGAATTGCATCGATACTCTTTAAGCGAAGAGAATGTTGCAGGGCGGAAAGGGAGACAGAGACAGCTTTACCAGTAAATTTGGGGTTCTGGCAGCATTGGCTGGATCAGCCATTGGATTGGGCAACATCTGGCGTTTTCCATACGTGGTTGGTCAAAATGGGGGTGGAGCTTTTCTGCTGGTCTACCTTATTTTCATTGCGGCCATTGGGATCCCGGTGATGTTGTCGGAGTTTGTGATCGGTCGTTCTGCCCAGTTAAATCCGGTTGGGGCATTTAAAAAGATCGCTCCCGGCACAAAGTGGCATCTGGTCGGTATGCTTGGGGTTGTTGCAGTATTTATCATTTTTGCTTTTTATACTGTAGTTGCAGGATGGACCCTCGAATACGTGGTCCAGTCTGTAAAATGGATCTTATTACCAGGCAGGTTCGGATTTGAATCCATGGATACTGCAGCGATGACGCAGTTTTTCAGCGATCATTATGACTCATTCATCGCAGGGATTTGGAGACCAATCATCTGGTTTTTAGTGATGTTGTTCCTCACAGGATATATTGTAATCTCAGGAGTTAAGAATGGGATTGAGAAATACGCCAAGATTCTGATGCCCATTTTTCTTCTGCTCTTACTGATCCTGGTATCCAGATCAATCTCACTTGAGGGGGGCAGAGAGGGATTGGTATTTCTGTTCAAACCCGATTTCACCCAGATCAGGGAGGCCCCTTTCCAAATTATCCTTGAAGCACTGGGACAGGCTTTTTTCTCACTTTCCATTGGTATGGGTACACTGATCACCTATGGATCCTATATTAAAAGGAAAGAGAGTCTTGCCGGAACAGCAGTAAGCGTGGTTGCGGCTGATACTTTTGTGGCCATTTTAGCCGGAATAGCTATATTTCCTGCTGTTTTTGCTTTCGGGATTGATCCTGCTGACGGACCAGACCTGGTTTATAAAACCCTTCCCGTAATCTTTCAGAATATGGCAGGCGGACTAATCTGGGCATTTATGTTTTTCCTCTTGCTGTGCTTTGCCGCCATCACCTCCACCATTTCAATGCTGGAAGTGATTGTAGCTTATTTTTCAGAACAGTTGAATATGTCACGCAAAAGGGCTACAATCCTCTCATTGATCAGCGGGGGATTCATTGGAATTATTTGTACAGTTTCGCCGGATGTATTTGGCTTTTTTAATGCTTCTCCGGACCTGACGCTTCCTTTGGGTGGATTTTTCATCGTGGTCTTTGTCGGATGGTTCCTTTCCGGTGATAAGTTAAAACAGGAGCTGTCCAGTGATGGGGAATACAAAATCAGATATTACAAGCTATTCACCTTTCTTGTCAAATTTGTGGCACCCCTTGCCATTGCCTTTCTTTTTGCCCTGGGTGTCTATAGTAAGGTAATTACGCTTTTTCCCGGAGTTGGGTGATTTGTGGCTATTTGCCACATAAACCCATAGATGTCGAAACGATTAAACAGAGAATTTTATCTGCTACCCCGTGGTGAGCAGCGAGCATTGATTTTGCTTTCCCTGCTGCTGATCCTCTCCCTGGTTTTAAGAATTACGGTAGGGCTTCTTCCCGACCGGGAGCCTGAGGGGATGGAGGAATTTGAACGGGAGGCCAGGCTGATCATAGCTTCACTGGCACAGGCTGATAGCCTTAGACAAAGTGCAGCTAAGAGCACCAGTCATGCCTCTGGATATTACAATTCATCTAATCTAGAAAAACAGGCTGGTCCTATTAATATCAATCTGGCCGATTCTGTACAACTACTTCCTCTTCCGGGCATCGGGCCGGTCTTTGCCGGCCGGATCATTAAATACCGGAATCTGCTGGGTGGATTTGTTTCTGTTGATCAGCTGGGCGAGGTTTATGGTATGCCTGCTGAGACCATCCAGAGGATTAGGAACCTGGTATATGTAGATAGCACATTAATTCGTAAGATACCCATAGACAGTGCTTCCTTCAGGGACTTGCTAAAACATCCCTACCTGGAGTATGAGGATGTTAAGGCCCTGGTGCAGTACCGGGATTTCAAAGGAGATATAAGTTCCATAAACGAACTTAGAACGAATCAGATTTTACCCGACTCCACCCTAAATAAGATAGATGGATATTTTGAATATAGGTAAATATTTATTTACCTTTGTTATGCCTTCATATTACGGATATGAAGTGTTCTGAACTACTCAGGATTCTATATAAGGATGGCTGGTTTGTTATATCACAAAGGGGTTCGCATTTGAAACTCGGGCATCCGGAGAAAGAGAATAGAATTATATTTCCCAACCATGGAAGTCAGGAAATGGGAAAGGGATTGGAAAAACGAATATTGAGAGACGCTGGATTGAGATGAAAACCTTAAGAAAGAAGATCAAACTTGTGATTGAGAAGACCGATACAGGTTTTTCCGCATATTGTAAAGATTACCCAGTATATACGACCGGAAAATCATTTACAGAATTGCTAAATCATGCTGTGGAGGCAATGAATCTTTTTTTAATTGAACAGGGCGCCGAGGTGACAGAAGCGAACATGGAATTCGAAATCGATATTCCACAATTCTTTCAATACTACCGGGTGATAAACTCGAAATTCCTGGCAAGAAGAATAGGAATGAATGAGTCCCTGCTTTCACAGTATGTTCATGGAGTAAAGAAGCCCTCAGCGGCCCAAACCAAAAGAATACTTGAAGGAATAAGAGAAATAGGGCAGGAGCTATCGAATCTAAATTTCGCTTCAGGTTAATTCAGAAGAACAGACGCAGTTGACTTGTCAAAATAGATCAGGTAGTCATACAGGTCAGGATCGAAGCTTATGTAGTAGTCGCCGGGACGATTATTGTAAGCCGATCCAATGAAGAAATACTCCATGTAATTCTCGAATGCATTGTACCAGGCCACGTAATTCCCAAGGGCCTCCACCTCCACCGCAGTAAGTGTTCCCTGCGAAAAAAGAAAACCCACCGGAACATATTCACCCTGCAGAATGGAAACAAGCGCTTCTGTCTCCGAATCCAGGTTGAGGTCTTCTGCTTCTTTCTTACAGGCAGAAACTATTAGAGATACAAGCAGGAGCGGGAGGAGGTAGTTTTTAAGCATATCCTTGTGTTTCTGAGGGTTAGTACTGGACAATAAGTTGCAATTATTTTGCCGTGAATTCATTTCGGTTAAAGTATTGCTCTGCACTTCTTTTTTACATATATTTATATGGAGTGAATGTTTGTCAAAATTTCTGGATTATTTATATAAATATTGCTGTTTTCATTTTCTATCCTGAAAAAATTTACCGGGTTTAGTTGAATATTAAGATATGAATATCTAACTTTGCGGCTCGAAATTTAAAACTGATTGAAAATGATTGTGATTCCCATTAAAGAGGGTGAAAATATTGAAAGGGCTTTAAAAAAGTTTAAGCGAAAGTTTGAAAAGACCGGTGTGGTAAAGGAACTCAGGAGCCGTCAGGCTTTCATTAAGCCTTCCGTTTCCAAGCGTCAGCAGAAGCTTAAAGCCATTTATATTCAACAATTGCAACAGCAGGAAGATTAAATCCAGGGGTTTTGGCAGGATATTAAATGCTGCCCATGACCAGGATTGAAGATTTCTTGATATACCTGCAGGCCGAGAAGAGGTATGCTGAGCATACCATCAAAGCTTACAAAAACGACTTAAATCAATTCCATGCTTTCTGTCAGGAAACTGGCTGCGAGGGCATGGATTTGCATTTTAAGGCTATTCGTTCCTGGGTGGTCTATTTAATGGACTCATCATACAGCACAAGATCTGTCCACCGTAAACTCACCTCCCTCAGCACCTATTGTAATTTTCTAATTAAAGAAGGACAACTGGATTCAAATCCGGTGGACAGGGTCCTGAAGCCAAAACTAAACAAGCGCGTCCCTGCCTTTGTGGAGGAGGGAAAAATGGATCTCTTACTGGATGAATATGATTTCGGCGAAGGATTTACCGGACTGAGAAACCGCCTGGTACTGGACCTTCTTTACCAGACAGGTATGCGCCGAAGTGAACTAATTGGGCTCAGAATTGGTTCTATAAATAGAGAGGGAAAGAGTTTGAAGGTGATGGGTAAAAGAGGAAAGGAAAGGATCATTCCCCTGGGGGATGAATTGCTGGCATCCGTAGAGAATTACCTGGTTCTGAGAGATGAGGTGGTGGCGTTTAAACCAACAGATCGTTTGATTGTCACAGAAAAGGGAGGCGCTGCCTATGACAAGCTGGTCTACAGGATTGTGTATAATTATCTGGCCATGGTGACCACCCTGGATAAAAAAAGTCCTCATGTACTCAGACATACTTTTGCCACACATATGCTGAACAGGGGAGCTGACCTGAATGCCATTAAAGAGCTTCTGGGTCATGCCAACCTCTCAGCAACCCAAATTTACACGCACAATACATATAAGAAACTTAAGTCTATTTATAACCAGGCCCATCCAAGGGCCTAAAAGAAGGAGGTACTTATGGATATTAAGATGCATTCGATTCGGTTTGACGCAGATGAGAAACTGTTAAGTTTCATTGACACCAAGGTCAAGAAGTTACCTACTGTTTATGATGAAATTATGGGAGCAGAGGTTTTCCTCAGGCTGGACAAAGATACGTCCAACCGGGATAACAAGCTTGTGGAGATTAAACTGGATGTGAAAGGTTCGTCGGTATTTGCAAAGAAACAGTGTAAGACGTTTGAGGAGGCTACCGATCTATCAATTGACGCTTTGAGGAAACAGCTGGTTAAACGAAAAGAGAAAATCAGGAAAAAATAACACTAATAAACCTGTTAAAAAGGCTGCTCCGGCAGCTTTTTTTATGCACTTTAAAAAAGAAACTATTATTTTTGTGAACTAATTAAAATATTCATACATTTGCGAACCGATTTTGGAGGGTATAATTCATTGACGTTCTTTGATTGCCGATGTAGCTCAGTTGGTCAGAGCAGCTGATTTGTAATCAGCAGGTCGGGGGTTCGAATCCCTCCATCGGCTCTGATATTATATAACGTACATTAACATACTGATATTCGGGGAAATACCAAAGTGGCCAACTGGGGCAGACTGTAAATCTGCTGTCGTACGACTTCGGAGGTTCGAATCCTTCTTTCCCCACAACTCGAAGGAGAGTTAAAAGCGGGAATAGCTCAGTTGGTAGAGCACAACCCTTCCAAGGTTGGGGTCGCGAGTTCGAGCCTCGTTTCCCGCTCAAAACCTTGAGTAAGCCGATGTAGCTCAGGGGTAGAGCGCTTCCTTGGTAAGGAAGAGGTCCCGGGTTCAATTCCCGGCATTGGCTCTGATAAATAGAAATGTAACAAAACAAACAAGTAGCAAATTAATTAAACAAGTTATGGCTAAGGAAAAATTTGATAGGTCCAAACCGCACGTCAATGTTGGAACTATTGGTCACGTTGACCACGGAAAAACCACATTGACCGCTGCTATTACACAGGTTCTTGCAAAGAAAGGACTCTCTGAGATCAGGGATTTCGATTCTATTGACAACGCACCGGAAGAAAAAGAGCGAGGTATTACCATTAATACTGCCCACGTCGAGTATCAGACAGCAAACCGTCACTACGCACACGTTGACTGTCCCGGTCACGCTGACTACGTAAAAAACATGGTTACAGGTGCTGCCCAGATGGACGGTGCTGTTATCGTTGTTGCCGGAACTGATGGTCCTATGCCACAAACCAGGGAGCACATCCTCCTGGCCCGGCAGGTGAACGTTCCCAAGATCGTTGTTTTCCTGAACAAGGTTGATATGGTTGATGACGATGAGCTGCTGGAACTGGTTGAAATGGAAGTTCGTGAACTGCTCGACTTCTATGAATTTGACGGTGACAATGCTCCTGTTATTCACGGTTCTGCACTGGGTGCACTGAATGGTGAAGAGAAGTGGGAAGACAAAGTAATGGAGCTGATGGATGCTGTAGATGAGTACATCCCCATTCCTCCACGTGAAGTTGAGAAGGATTTCCTGATGCCTGTTGAAGATGTATTCTCAATCACAGGTCGTGGTACTGTTGCAACCGGAAGAATTGAAACGGGTGTTGTAAACACAGGTGATGAGATGAATCTGATCGGACTTGGAGCAGAAGGTCGCAAGACTGTTGTAACTGGTGTTGAGATGTTCCGTAAGATCCTCGATCGCGGTGAAGCTGGTGACAATGTTGGTCTGCTGCTGCGTGGTGTTGATAAGAAGGAGATCAAAAGGGGTATGGTTATTGCCAAGCCCGGATCGATCACTCCCCATACCGAGTTCAAGGCTCAGGTGTACGTTCTGAAAAAAGAAGAAGGTGGACGCCATACTCCCTTCCATAACAACTACCGTCCCCAGTTTTACCTGAGGACACTGGACGTAACCGGTGAGATCAAGCTTCCAGAAGGAACTGAGATGGTAATGCCTGGTGACGATGTGGAGATCACTGTTAAGCTGATCTACCCTGTTGCTATCAACGTTGGTCTTCGTTTCGCGATTCGTGAAGGTGGACGTACTGTTGGAGCCGGTCAGGTTATCAAGATCGACGACTAGTATTTAACTACTATATATAATAGAGAGCACGGGTCAATTCACAGACCCGGCTTCTCTATTTTAATGTGTTAAGTACACGGGTGTAGCTCAGTTGGTAGAGCACTGGTCTCCAAAACCAGGTGTCGGGCGTTCGAGTCGCTCCTCCCGTGCAAATATTAATCAGAATGAAGAGAATAGTAAATTATCTGAAGGAATCTTATAACGAGCTGGTATACAAAGTAACCTGGCCCACCCTGAAAGAATTGCAAAACAGCGCCCTGGTGGTAATGATTGCATCTCTCATCTTTGCCTTGATTGTCTTCGCAATGGATATCTCTTTTCAAACTATCCTTGAAGGCATCTATAAATTTGTGTAATCCATGAGTATGGAAAAGAAGTGGTATGTTCTCAGAGCCATAGGAGGCAAAGAGAAGAAAGCCAAAGAATATATTGAAAGTGAAATTAGCAGGTTAAACCTGCAGGACTATATTGCACAGGTTCTGATCCCTACTGAAAAAGTTTACCAGATACGAAATGGTAAAAAAATCAGTAAGGAACGAAACTATTTCCCTGGTTACGTGTTAATTGAAGCAGTGCTGACCGGTGAAATCCCTCATATTCTGAGGAATATTCCCAACATCATTGGATTTCTGGGCTCCGAAGGGGACCAGATGCCAACACCTCTCAGACCCACTGAGGTAAACCGGATTCTGGGTAAGGTGGATGAGCTGTCAGCCAGTGATGAAGAGATTACTGTGCCTTTCTTCGTTGGCGAATCTGTGAAAGTAATCGATGGTCCCTTCAACAGTTTTACCGGCATTATTGAAGAGGTCAACGACGAGAAGAAGAAGCTTAAGGTGATGGTGAAAATTTTTGGTCGCAAGACCCCACTGGAACTGAGCTTCATGCAAGTAGAGAAGGAAGGATAGTAGTTATTAGTTAATGTGTATTTAAAGAATTGCAATCTCCAGACAATGATATACCCATGAATGCTTCCTGTATGGTTGTCAGCGGAAATTGTGAGCGGTAAGTATATAAACAGTTAAATAAAATGGCAAAAGAAGTAGAAGGCTTAATCAAGTTGCAAATAAGGGGTGGTGCTGCTAATCCATCCCCTCCCGTGGGACCCGCACTGGGTGCCAAGGGTGTCAACATCATGGAGTTCTGTAAGCAATTTAATGGCAGAACCCAGGAGCAGGCCGGGAAACTATTGCCAGTGATCATTACCGTCTATTCCGATAAATCTTTTGAGTTTATCGTAAAGACTCCCCCTGTGGCAGTTCAACTGCTGGAGAAGGCGAAACTTAAAAAAGGATCGCCTGAGCCAAACAGGGTGAAGGTAGCAAGTGTCACCTGGGATCAGGTGCGCGAGATTGCTGAAGCAAAAATGCCCGACCTCAATGCGTTTACTGTGGAGTCTGCTATGAAAATGGTTGCCGGTACCGCAAGGAGTATGGGAATTACTATTAAAGGTCAATTTCCGTCTAACAATTAATTCGTTAAAAAAATGAGTAAACTGACTAAAAACAGGAAGTTAGCTTTTGAGAAGTTAGACAAGGACAAGCAATATACGATTGGTGAGGCTTCTGGACTTGTGAAGGAGATAACCACTACCAAATTTGATTCATCGGTTGATATCGATGTTCGTTTGGGTGTGGATCCAAGGAAAGCCAACCAGATGGTACGTGGCGTTGTTACCCTTCCCAATGGGACAGGTAAGGATGTCAAGGTGCTGGTTCTGTGTACTCCCGAGAAAGAAGATGAGGCAAAAGAGGCCGGAGCCGATTATGTAGGGCTTGACGACTATATCGAGAAAATCCAGGGTGGTTGGACCGATATGGATGTAATCGTCACCATGCCCCCCGTAATGGCGAAAATTGGTAAACTCGGCCGTGTGCTGGGTCCAAGGGGTCTGATGCCTAATCCAAAAAGCGGTACAGTTACCATGGAAATCGGTAAAGCTGTCAAAGATGTGAAGATGGGAAAGATCGATTTCAAAGTAGACAAATATGGTATCATACACACCTCTATTGGTAAAGTATCCTTTACTGCAGATAAGATCGCTGAAAATGCCCGTGAGTTTGTAAACACGATCATCAAGATGAAACCATCTGCGGCCAAGGGAACCTATATCAAGAGTATCTATCTCTCCAGTACTATGAGTCCTGGTGTAAAGATAGATCCTAAAGCTATCGAAGAATAATAATCGCTAAAGTGTCTCAATACGATGAGAAGAGAAGAAAAGGAAGTAATCATTGACAACCTGGCACAGCGGCTGGATGAAACCAAACATTTTTATCTCGCAGATATCTCCTCCCTGAATGCGGAGCAGACATCAAATCTGAGAAGGAAGTGTTTTGAGAAAGAAATCAGCCTCCTGGTTGTTAAGAATACATTACTCCGTAAAGCAATGGAGAAGTCCGACGGCGATTTTAATGATCTCTACGATGCATTGAAAGATTCCACCTCCATCATGTTCTGTGAGATAGGTAATATGCCTGCCAAACTGATCAAGGAGTTTAGAAAGACCATGGAGAAGCCTGTTTTAAAGGCTGCTTTTGTGGAGGAATCAATCTATGTCGGGGATGATCAGCTGGAAGCTCTCGTAAATATTAAATCGAAAGATGAGCTGCTGGGTGATCTCGCAATGTTGTTACAGTCACCTGCAAGAAACCTGGTGTCTGCACTTGCAGCAAGCGGATCAGAATTGGCCGGCGCTTTGAAAACATTATCAGAAAAAGAAAACTAATACATTAAAAATTAATAAAATGGCTGACGTTAAAAAAATTGCTGATCAGTTAGTCGAACTGACCGTTAAAGAAGTAAATGAATTGCTTGTAGTCCTCAAAGAGGAGCATGGTATTGAACCTGCAGCTGCTGCTGTAGCTGTTGCTGGCCCTGCTGCCGGTGGTGATGCCGGAGCTGCTGCTGAGAAGACCGAATTTGATGTGATCCTGAAAGCTCCGGGTGGAGCCAAGCTGCAGATTGTTAAGCTTGTGAAGGAACTCACCGGACTCGGACTGAAAGAGGCCAAAGCTGTTGTTGATTCCTCCCCTGCACCTGTGAAAGAAGGTGTAAGCAAGGATGAGGCAGAATCTCTCAAAACCCAATTAGAAGAAGCTGGAGCAGAAGTTGAGCTTAAATAATAGGGCAATCGCATTATCCACTTACAGGTTTAGAATCCTCTCGGGCGCTGTGGGCGCCCGAAAGGATCTAGGCCTTTTTGCAGTTTTATAATTCTACACTTAATCCACGGATTAAAACGCGATGTCAATGCCAAATAAAAATCAAGACCGAATTAGTTTTTCTTCCACAAAAAATCAGTTGGAATACCCTGATTTTCTGGAGGTTCAACTGAAATCATTTCATGATTTCTTTCAGATGGAAACCACTCCGGAGAACCGGAACAACGAAGGTTTGTACCAGGTTTTCCAGGAGAATTTCCCCATTACTGATACCAGAAACAATTTTGTACTGGAGTTTCTCGACTACACTATCGATCCACCCCGTTATTCAATTGACGAGTGCATCGAGCGTGGACTGACTTTCAGTGTACCACTGAAGGCAAAGTTGAAACTCTACTGTACGGATCCTGAACATGAAGATTTTGACACAGTGATCCAGGATGTTTACCTGGGCACGGTTCCCTATATGACCGAAAGGGGTGTGTTCATCATCAATGGTGCCGAAAGGGTGGTTGTAAGTCAGCTGCACCGTTCGCCGGGAGTATTCTTCGGACAGAGCGTCCATGCCAATGGAACCAAGCTCTATTCCGCCAGGATTATCCCGTTCAAAGGATCATGGATCGAGTTTGCAACAGACATCAACAATGTGATGTATGCATACATCGACCGTAAAAAGAAATTACCTGTTACCACGCTGCTCAGGGCCATTGGCTATGAGAGTGATAAGGATGTGCTGGAGATTTTCGGCCTGGCCGATGAGGTGAAGGTTAGCAAGACAGGTTTGAAGAAGCTTGTAGGCCGCAAACTGGCTGCCCGCGTTCTGAAGAGCTGGATCGAGGATTTCGTGGATGAAGATACCGGCGAGGTGGTCTCCATTGAGCGGAACGAGGTGATCATTGACAGGGAGACTGTTCTTGAAAGCGAGCATATCGACGAGATTATCGATTCAGGAGCCAAGACCATCCTCTTACATAAGGATGTTCCCAACATCAATGACTTTGCCATAATTTACAATACCCTTCAGAAGGACCCCTGTAACTCGGAGAAGGAAGCTGTGATGCACATCTACAGGCAGCTGAGGAACGCCGAACCACCGGATGAGCCCACTGCCAGGGATGTGATTGATAAGCTGTTCTTTTCGGACAAGCGTTATGACCTGGGTGAAGTTGGCCGTTACAGGCTGAACAAGAAGCTGGGACTGGATACAGATGTGGAGCACAGGGTACTGACACGTGAAGACATTATCCAGATTATCAAATACCTCATCGAGCTGATCAACTCCAAGACCGATGTGGATGATATTGACCACCTGAGTAACAGGCGGGTGCGTACCGTTGGGGAGCAGCTGATGAACCAGTTCAGCGTTGGACTTGCCAGGATGGCAAGAACCATTCGTGAGCGTATGAATGTTCGCGACAACGAGGTGTTTACACCAACCGACCTGATCAATTCGAAGACCTTAAGTTCGGTGATCAACTCCTTCTTTGGAACCAACCAGCTCAGTCAGTTTATGGATCAAACCAATCCGCTGGCCGAAATGACTCACAAGCGCCGTATGTCGGCTCTCGGACCAGGAGGTCTGTCCCGTGAGCGTGCCGGATTCGAGGTTCGTGACGTACACTACACACACTATGGCAGGCTGTGTCCTATCGAGACCCCTGAAGGTCCGAACATTGGACTTATTTCTTCACTTTGTGTGTTCGCACGAATAAGTGATCTGGGCTTTATTGAAACCCCTTACAGGAAAACCGAGAACGGAAAGGTAGAGCTGGCCAATAAGGGTATTGTGTATCTCAGTGCCGAGGAAGAAGAGGACAAGTTGATTGCTCAGGCAAATGCACCCCTGAATCCCGATGGCACCTTTGTAAATCCAAAGGTAAAGGCCAGGTATGAGGCAGACTATCCGCTGGCAGAGAAGGATGATGTGGTGTTGATGGACGTGGCTCCCAACCAGATCGCTTCCATTGCAGCATCCCTGATTCCCTTCCTGGAGCACGACGATGCCAACAGGGCCCTGATGGGATCCAATATGATGCGCCAGGCAGTGCCCCTGATTTATCCTGAATCTCCCATTGTTGGAACCGGGATTGAATTAAATGTTGTTCGCGACTCCAGGTTGCAGGTGAGAGCAGAGGTGGACGGCGTAGTGGAGTTCGTGGATGCCAACGAGATTGTAGTTCGTTATGAACACAGTGAGGAAGAGCGTTTTGTAAGGTTTGATGATGATGTGAAGCGTTATAAGCTTCCCAAGTTCAGGAAGACCAACCAGAATACCTGTATAAGCCTGAATCCTATTGTAAGAAAAGGCCAGAAGTTGAAGAAAGGGGATATCCTGACTCAGGGATATGCCACACAGCAGGGAGAACTGGCCCTGGGCCGGAACCTGATGGTTGCATTTATGCCATGGAAAGGCTACAATTTTGAGGATGCCATCGTGGTATCGGAGCGCCTGGTACGTGAAGATGTATTTACATCCATACACGTGGATGAGTACCTTTTGGAGGTACGTGATACCAAACGCGGACTGGAAGAACTTACCTCGGATATTCCCAATGTAAGTGAGGAGGCCACCAAGAACCTGGATGAGAACGGTCTGATCAGGATTGGAGCGGAAGTAACTCCCGGCGACATTCTTATAGGTAAGATCACTCCCAAGGGGGAGTCAGATCCTTCTCCTGAAGAGAAGTTGCTCCGGGCCATCTTTGGTGACAAGGCAGGTGATGTGAAAGATGCATCACTGAAAGCAGGACCATCGCTCTATGGAGTTGTGATCGACAAGAAGTTGTTCTCCCGTACTATGAAGGAGCGAAAGTCTCGTCCCGCTACCAAGCAGATCCTTGAGAAGATCGATGATACTTACAACAAGGATATTGCAGAAATCAGGGTCCAGTTAATTGATAAACTGTTCGAATTGGTGAATGGAAAGACCTCACAGGGTGTGAAGGACTTCCTGAATGTGGATATTATCCCCAAGGGAACCAAGTTTACACAAAAACAACTGCAGGAACTTGATTTCCCTAACCTGAATCCTTTGAAGTGGACCACTGATAAACATAAGAATGACCTGATCAGGGACCTGCTCCATAACTATATTATCAAGTTCAAGGAGATTGACGGACTTTACAAGCGGAAGAAGCACAGTATAACCAGCGGCGATGAGCTGCCTACAGGTATTATTCAGCTTGCCAAGGTCTATGTAGCCAAGAAGCGCAAGCTTACAGTGGGGGATAAGATGGCCGGTCGGCACGGTAACAAAGGTATTGTTGCCAAGATTGTGCGTTCAGAAGATATGCCCTTCCTGGAAGACGGAACTCCTGTGGATATCGTATTGAATCCACTGGGTGTGCCATCCAGGATGAACCTGGGACAGATCTATGAAACTGTACTTGGATGGGCCGGACTGAACCTGGATAAGAAGTTTGCTACTCCCATCTTTGACGGGGCCAAGATCGACCAGATCAATGAGCTGACCGATGAGGCAGGCGTGCCCAGGTATGGAAAGTCCTTCCTTTATGATGGTGGTACCGGTGATCGTTTCGATCAGCCTGCAACAGTGGGTGTGATCTACATGTTGAAACTGGGGCACATGGTTGAAGACAAGATGCACGCAAGGAGTATCGGACCATATTCACTGATCACGCAGCAGCCATTGGGTGGTAAGGCCCAGTTTGGTGGACAGCGTTTTGGAGAGATGGAAGTCTGGGCACTTGAAGCATTTGGCGCGGCCAATATTCTTCAGGAAATCCTGACGGTGAAATCCGACGATGTCATAGGAAGGGCGAAAGCCTATGAAGCCATTGTGAAAGGTGAACCAATGCCAATGCCCGGTATTCCGGAGTCACTGAATGTGCTGCTCCATGAGCTGCGCGGACTAGGACTCAGCGTGAACCTGGTTTAATCTGCTTATACGGGCTCAAGCCCGGTCAGAATAAGTTTTAGAAACGTATTAATACAACATTATATGTCATTCAGGAAAGACACCAAAGTAAAAAGCAGCAATTTTACCAAGATTTCCATTGGATTGGCCTCTCCGGAAGAGATCCTGGAGCGATCAAGTGGGGAAGTCCTCAAGCCTGAAACCATTAATTACCGGACTTATAAGCCGGAACGGGATGGTTTGTTCTGCGAAAGGATTTTTGGTCCGGTTAAAGATTATGAGTGTCATTGTGGTAAATATAAGCGGATTCGTTATAAGGGAATCGTTTGCGACCGTTGTGGTGTTGAGGTGACTGAGAAGAAAGTGCGTCGCGAACGTATGGGTCACATTTCACTGGTTGTACCGGTAGCCCATATCTGGTATTTCCGTTCACTTCCAAATAAAATCGGTTACCTGCTGGGATTGCCCACCAAGAAGCTTGATTCCATTATCTATTACGAAAGATACGTGGTGATCAACCCGGGTATTAAGCAGGCCGATGGAGTGAATTACCTTGATTTCTTAACAGAAGATGAGTACCTGGATATCCTGGCATCTTTGCCCAAGGAGAACCAGTTGCTTGAGGATGATCACCCGGATAAGTTTATTGCAGGTATGGGTGCCGAAGGGCTGCATGCTTTGCTTGGAAGACTTAACCTGGATGAGCTTTCATATTCATTAAGGCATAAAGCAAGCACAGAAACCTCCCAGCAGCGTAAAAATGAAGCTCTTAAAAGACTCCAGGTTGTTGAGGCCTTCCGTGCATCCAAGAGTGTGAACAAGCCCGAGTGGATGATAGTAAAGGTAGTACCGGTGATTCCCCCGGAATTAAGACCCCTGGTTCCATTGGATGGTGGGCGTTTTGCCACCTCCGACCTGAACGATCTCTACCGCAGGGTGATAATCCGGAATAACCGTTTAAAGAGACTTATCGAGATCAAAGCCCCTGAAGTAATTCTTCGTAACGAGAAGCGTATGCTGCAGGAAGCTGTGGACTCACTGTTCGATAACTCACGGAAGGCAAATGCGGTCAAGACCGATGCCAACCGTCCGCTCAAATCGCTCTCCGACAGCCTGAAAGGTAAGCAGGGACGTTTCCGTCAGAACCTGCTGGGTAAGCGGGTCGACTACTCGGCACGTTCGGTGATCGTAGTTGGTCCTGAGTTGGCCCTGCATGAGTGCGGACTGCCTAAAGATATGGCTGCAGAACTTTACAAGCCTTTCATTATCCGCAAACTTATTGAACGCGGTATTGTGAAGACTGTAAAGTCGGCCAAGAAAATTGTGGATCGTAAAGATCCCGTGGTGTGGGATATCCTGGAAAATGTACTGAAAGGGCATCCGGTTCTGCTGAACCGTGCCCCGACACTGCACAGGCTCGGTATCCAGGCCTTCCAGCCAAAACTGATTGAAGGTAAGGCCATCCAGCTTCACCCACTGGTTTGTACTGCCTTTAACGCTGACTTTGATGGTGACCAGATGGCTGTGCATCTTCCTCTTGGAAATGCAGCAGTTCTGGAGGCCCAGATTCTGATGCTTGCTTCTCATAACATCCTGAACCCTGCCAATGGGGCACCTATTGCAGTTCCTTCACAGGACATGGTACTTGGACTATACTATATCACCAAGGCCAAGCGTTCCACCAAGGAGGAGCAGGTTGCGGGTGAGGACATGACTTTCTATTCGGCCGAAGAGGTGACCATCGCCTATAATGAGAAACGTGCCGATCTGCATGCGGTTATCAAAGTAAGGATTCCCAAGCTGGGAGCAGAGAATGGCGAAACTGAACTTATCGAGACCACCGTTGGGCGGGTAATTTTCAACGAATCTGTACCCGAGGAGATCGGATTCATCAATGAATTGCTGACTAAGAAATCCCTGCGTGATATTATCGGACATGTATTGAAGAACACCGGTACTGCCAAAACTTCCAAGTTCCTGGATGATATCAAGAACCTGGGGTATGGAATGGCATTCAGAGGAGGACTTTCCTTTAATCTGGACGATGTAATTATCCCTGTAGAGAAGGAGACTTTTGTTGTAGATGGTTATAAGCAGGTGGATGATGTGGTTGGCAGCTACAACATGGGTGTGATCACAAACAATGAGCGTTACAACCAGATTATTGATATCTGGACACATACCAATGCCCGTCTGACCCAGACCCTGATGAAACAGCTGAGTAACGATAAACAGGGATTCAACCCTGTCTATATGATGCTTGACTCGGGTGCGAGGGGATCCAAGGAGCAGATTCGCCAGCTTTCAGGTATGCGTGGTCTGATGGCCAAGCCCCAGAAGAGCGGATCCTCAGGCTCTGAAATTATTGAGAACCCGATTCTCTCCAACTTTAAGGAAGGACTGTCTGTACTGGAGTATTTTATCTCCACACACGGTGCCCGTAAGGGTCTAGCCGATACAGCTCTGAAAACAGCTGATGCAGGTTACCTGACACGTCGTCTGGTTGATGTAAGCCAGGATGTTATTATCCAGGAACCCGACTGTGGAACCCTTCGCGGACTGGTAGCTTCTGCTATTAAAAAGAATGAAGAAGTGGTGGAGACTCTCTTTGAAAGAATCCTGGGTCGAACCACCGTACATGATATCTACCATCCGCTGACAGGAGAATTGATTATTAATTCCGGGGAAGAGGTTACCGAAGAGATCGGGGCGGAAATTGAAGAGTCTCCCGTCGAGAGTGTGGAGATTCGTTCGGTGCTGACCTGTGAATCAAAGAAGGGTGTATGCGCCAAGTGTTATGGTCGTAACCTGGCCACTGGAAAAATGGTTCAGATGGGTGAGGCCACAGGAGTTATTGCTGCACAGTCCATCGGGGAGCCCGGTACTCAGCTTACACTCCGTACCTTCCACGTTGGGGGTACTGCCTCCAACATCACTTCCGAATCCAATGTGGTTTCAAAGTATGATGGAGTTGTGGAGATCGAGGAACTGCGTACAGTAATCTCCAAGGATCCGGAAACAGGCAAAAAGATGGATATCGTAATTGGCCGTCTGGCTGAATTGCGCGTGGTGGATAAGAATACCGGAATTGCACTGACCACACATACCATTCCCTATGGTTCCAAGCTTTATACAAAGGATGGAGCAGGAGTGAAGAAGGGAGATCTGATGTGTGAGTGGGATCCTTATAATGCTTTGATTATCAGTGAAGCTGCTGGTAAGGTTGGTTTTGATAATGTGATTGAAGGGATCACTTTCAGGGAGGAATCGGACGAACAAACCGGTTTCAAGGAGAAGGTGATTGTGGAGACCAGAGACCGTACCAAGAACCCGCTGATCAGGATCCTCGACAACAAAGGAGAGCTGGTTAAAAACTATAACCTGCCGGTGGGAGCACACATCGCTGTGAACGAAGGAGACAAGGTGTCTGCCGGTGAGATCCTTGTGAAGATTCCTAGAGCTGTTGGTAAATCCGGTGACATCACCGGTGGTCTGCCACGTGTAACCGAACTGTTCGAAGCAAGGAATCCTTCCAACCCTGCCGTTGTGTCTGAGATTGATGGTGAAGTTGAGTTTGGGAAGATCAAGCGTGGAAACCGTGAGATAATCATTACATCCAAGGCGGGTGAAGTGAAGAAGTACCTGGTTCCGCTGTCCAAGCAGATCCTGGTTCAGGAAAATGACTATGTGAGAGCCGGTATTCCACTTTCAGATGGAGCAATCACTCCCGCCGATATCCTGGCCATCAAAGGACCTACCAAGGTTCAGGAGTATATTGTAAACGAGGTTCAGGAAGTATACCGTATGCAGGGTGTGAAGATTAATGACAAGCACTTTGAAATCATTGTACGTCAGATGATGCGTAAGGTGGAAATTGTGGATCCGGGTGATACCAAATTCCTGGAGAAGCAGGTGGTTGACAAGCATGATTTCATGGATGAGAATGACTATATCTATGGCAAGAAAGTGATCGTAGAAGCGGGTGATTCACCTGAGTATAAACCCGGTATGATTATTACTGCCCGTAAACTACGAGATGATAATTCGATACTGAAGCGTAAAGACCAGAAACTGATCGAAGCAAGGGATGCCGTTCCTGCCACCTCATCGCAGGTGCTCCAGGGGATTACCAAGGCTGCCCTGCAGACCAACAGTTTCATCTCTGCCGCATCCTTCCAGGAGACCACCAAGGTGCTGAATGAAGCAGCCATTTTTGGTAAGGTGGATATCCTCGACGGACTGAAAGAGAATGTGATCGTGGGTCACCAGATTCCTGCAGGAACCGGATCCAGGGTATATAAAAACCTGGTTGTGGGATCCAGGGAGGAGTATGAGCGACTTACTTCCGGTACTGTTGCAGTAGAAGAAAGCTCCGAAGATAGCGAGGTAAGTGAAACTGTTAAGTAATAAAGTTGATTCTGATGGAAGATAAAGCCAAAAAGAACCAGATCCAGATTGAGCTGAAAGAGGAAGTTGCCCAGGGCACCTATTCCAATCTGGCCATTATTACCCATTCATCGTCCGAATTTGTACTGGACTTTGTAAGGGTGATGCCGGGCGTGCCCAAGGCTGAGGTAAAATCGAGGGTAATCCTGACTCCGGAGCATGCCAAGCGCTTGCTCATGGCCCTGAAGGACAATGTGGAGAAGTTTGAGAAGGCTCATGGTCCGGTTAAGAACATCGAACCGCACAGCGGACCGGTGGTACCCATGAATTTTGGTGGCCCGACCGGCCAGGCTTGATATTCCGAAACCTATTTATACAGAAAAGGCCATTCTAAACGGGATGGCCTTTTTTCATTGAAGTGGGATATGCACGTTGAAAGTGCTGCCGTCTCTCTTTTCTCCTGCATAAGCCAGGGAACAGGCGGCATAGAGAACCAGGGGATCCCCATTTTCATCCAGAAGCAATTGTGGCCGTTCCAGGTGCTTCACTCCGATTTTTTCTCCAGTACTCAACAAGAGCTCTTTCCTCATGAAGAATGGCTGTTCCGGCTTCGACCATTCAATCCCGTTATCTGATTCGAGAAGCGCCAATCCCGGGACTTCCCCGGTGATTTTCCCGGAGAAATCCTTGAGCACAGCATAGAATTTGCCGTGTTCCCGGTGGTACCATACATAGGGATCTTCACCACTGGCAAGGGTGCCATCCTCGTTGCGTATATCAAAGACAAAAAGATCGGTAGCAGTAAAAGGCCCATGTGGTGGAATCCCCAGATTTATAAGCACAAAAAATCGTATCATTGGAATAAGGTATGTGTATTTACCTCCAAATAATACGATATTTTCCCTGTACGAGGAAGGTGTCTTGCTTACGCTTTGACCCGGATCTCGGAGGTAATTTCCATGACTTCACTGTAAACGGCGCTAACTCCACAGTACTTTTCTTCGGAAAGCGCAACTGCTTTCTCGATCTTATCCAAAGGAAGATCGTCGCCCTCCACCTCATAGATCACATGCATTTTTGTGAAACGTTTGGGATGCTCTTCGCTCAGCTCTCCCTCCACAATCACATTCAGGCTCTTCAGCTCCACACGCATTTTTTTCAGGATGGAAATTATGTCCATACTGGTACATCCACCCAGGGCCGCCAGCATAAGAGGCTTGGGCCGGGGACCTTTGTCCTGTCCGCCCACTTCCTCTTTGGCATCTACGATGAGTTTGTGTCCATTTATTTCTGATTCAAAGGACATGTTTTCGAGCCATCTGGTGCTCACTACTTCAGTTTCTTTCATTGCAATCTAGTTAGTCAATTATGATCTCAGGTAATCGGCTGCACTGAGCGAAGCGATGGTTCCATCAGCCACAGCCGTGGTAACCTGCCTGTATTTTTTCTGAATACAGTCGCCAGCAGCAAATACGCCCGGCAGACTTGTCTTCATATCCGCATCTACCAGGATCTCATCGTGTTCATTCAGCTCAATAATTCCTTTCAGATCTGCTGTATTGGGTTTATATCCCACAAAGATAAAAACTCCATCAATACTTTTCGTTGTGAGCTCACCTGAGGGCAAATGCTCAAGGCTTACCTCCTGTAACACACCGTTGCCTGAGAAGGAGCGCAGCTCCGATTCCATGATAAACTCTATCTTTGGATTCATTTCTGCCTGGTCCACAGCATGTTGGAAGGCCTGGAAATGATCAAACTGGTGTACGATGTTTACTTTCCTGGCGTGATTTGTCAGGGCAACTGCCTCTTCCAGGGCAGAATTTCCTCCACCCACAACAATGACCTCTTTGCCAGTGAAGAATTCACCATCGCAGGTGGCACAGTAGGAGATCCCGCTTCCTTTAAAACTCTCCTCACCGGGTAAGTGAAGCGATCTTGGGCTCCCTCCAGGGGCAAGAATTACACTTCTGGACTTAAATTCCCTGCCATCTTCAAGGGCAACTTTCTTAATCTCACCTTCCAGATCGTATGATTTGATCTTCAGGTTGGATTTAATTTTACATCCAAAATCTCTGGCCTGTTTTTTCATGGTAGAGGCAAGCAGGTAGCCATTGGTCTTTTCAACCCCTGGGTAGTTGGCAATTTCATCGGTAAGTACCATCTGTCCACCAACCGCACCTTCATTCAGGATAAGGGTGGAGATGCGGGCCCGGGAGCTGTAGATGCCGGCAGTGAGGCCTGCGGCCCCGCCACCAACAACTATAAGATCCTTAACTTCCTCCATGCTCATAACTAGGCGTTTACGTCAGAAGTACAGAAGTGCTCGTCCAGGATGCCCTTCACCTGCTGCATATTCTGTATGCTGGAAGTAGCTTTGGCCACTTTCCCGTCTTTGTAATACATGGTGAAGGGAAGTCCCATAAATCCAAGGCATGCCTTATCATTTCTGATAATTCCTGCTTCAGGGGAATCAAATGCCATAACAGCAAACTTCACATTATCGCATTCTTCTTCCAGTTCTTCCATAACTCCGTATACAGGAATACACATGGGTCCCATGCGACCACAGCATACCATTAGGTTCTCATTCTCAGAAATAAGCTTTTCAAGTTCAGCTGCGGTTTCTACCTCATGTAATTCTGTGTGTAGCATTTTCATTTTTTCTATTTTTTATAGTTCAACTTTCTGTTTTTTAATCGTGCAAAGATCTCGCTTTTGTCCGGAAGGTGCAGCATGAGCGATACCGGGATTTGACAGCTTTTTTACTATCATTTTTCAATTATCTTTGGATATGAAAGGAAGGAAGCGGCAGAATGAACCAGACTGTTTTCAACTGATTTCCAGGGAGGATCTTAAGTCCCTTAGCGAAAACAGGACACAGATCACCTATCTGAAAGGAGAAACTATTTTTAAGCAGGGAGCCTTTGCTCCCCATGTACTCTTTATCCAGTCGGGACTTATAAGAGTCTACCTGCAGACCGGACGGAATAAGGTGCAGAATCTATGGATCTCAAGAAGCGGAGATTTTCTGGCCTTCTCCTCCATGTTTGGGGAACGGACCTATGCCTATTCAGCTGTGGCCATGAAAGATGCCGAATTGTTGATGATCGACAAGGAGAGCCTCAGGAAGCTCTTACAGACCAATCCGGAGTTTGGCTTCAGAATTACTTCCAAAAACTATACCTCGGAAAAGAACCTGCTGGAACTTGTTGCCAGCCTTTCTTACAAACAAATGCGCGGGAAACTGGCCACTGCACTGCTCTATCTTACATCTGATTTGCTAAGGGGCGAAGAGGTCTTCAGCTACCTTAGCCGGCAGGACATTGCCGATTTCGCCTCCATTTCGGTAGAAAGCGTGATCAAGTTCCTGAAGGAATTTGAAAAAGAAGGAATTCTGTCGCTCGATAACAAGAATATATCCATCACGGATTTAACAAGATTAGAAGAGATTGGTGCCACAGGCTAGCAGGATGCTTAACAGGGTCCCCTTTCCCTGTTTGGGGTCATGGGAAGGGAAGTATATAATTCCGTTGAATATCAGGACCTATCATTGCTTTTTTGTATTAATTTTAGATAAGCTTTTTACTATGTTCTGTTTTTAGATTTCTTTTATATTTGTCACGTCTTAAAAATTGATCAATATGCGTATTCTCGTTTGTATTAGCAATGTACCGGATACCACCACCAAGGTGAAGTTTTCGAACGACCACACAAGCTTCGATGATAGCGGGGTTCAGTGGATCATCAATCCATGGGACGAACTGGCACTTACCAGGGCCATGGAACTGAAGGAGGACGCCTCCAATCCTGTATCGAATGTGACTGTAGTGACTGTTGGTTCGGCCAGTGTGGAGCCGACCCTCAGAAAAGCACTTGCCATCGGGGCCGATGATGCCATCCGGGTAGATGCAGTTTCGACCGATGCCCATTTTGTTGCTGCCCAGCTGGCAGCTGTTGCCGCCGATGGCGACTTTGGGGCGATCCTCTGCGGAATCGAGTCCAGTGATTACAATGGTTCTGCAGTTGGGGGAATGATCTCGGAGATCATGCATATTCCTTCCGTATCTGCGGTTTCGGGTTTGAAATTCGAGGGCGGTGAGCTTGTTTTATCCCGTGATATTGATGGAGGAAAAGAAGAAGTAAGTGTACCTGCACCTTTTGTGGCCATCGTCCAGAAGGGGATTGCAAAGGAGCCTCGGATTGCTGCCATGCGCGGAATCATGATGGCAAGGAAAAAGCCATTACAGGTGGTAAGTGCAGCGGATGCTGAAAGCTATACCAGCTACCAGGCTTTTGCCATGCCGGAACCCAAGGCTCCGTGTAAAATGGTGGATGCCGACAATGTGAAAGAACTTGTCAATCTGCTCCAGAACGAGGCAAAAGTCCTCTAAATAATTGATAATTAACGATTAACTAATAATAAATAAAGATATTTTTATGTCAGTATTAGTTTATACAGAAAACTGGGATGGTAAATTCAAGAAACTCTCTTATGAATTGGTATCCTATGCTAAAAGTGTGGCCGCTTTGGTTGGAGGCGATGTAAGCGCTCTTTCCATCGGATCCGTGGACCAGGATGAACTGTCGAGCCTTGGTAACTATGGGGCCTCCCTGGTGTTGAGTGCGGATGGAGCTCCATCCGGGCTCGATAACCAGGTATATACGGCTATTATTGCATCAGCCATGGAAAAAACCGGAGCAAAGGTTCTGGTGATGGCTCATAACAATACAGGAAAAGCCATTGCACCCCGTCTTTCTGTAAGGCTGAAGGCCGGACTGGCTGCAGGTGTAACTGCTGTTCCGGTATCGGCCAGTCCGCTGGTAGTATACAAAAAAGTATTTAGCGGGAAAGCATTTGGAAAGGTGGAGATCCTGACTGAAAAGGCCATCCTGACCCTGTCGCAAAATTCTTTTGAAATAAGCGAATCCGGGGGGAGTGCTTCCGTGGAATCCTTTGATCCGGGTGTTGATATTTCTGCCGGGACTACCATTAAGGATGTTCAGAAGCAGGAGGGAAAACTGCTGCTTACCGATGCCGATGTTGTGATTTCAGGAGGCAGGGGAATGAAATCCGGTGATAACTGGGCTCCCATTGAAGAGTTAGCCGCTGTACTGGAAGGCGCCACAGCCTGTTCCCGTCCTGTATCTGATGAGGGGTGGAGGCCCCACGGAGAGCATACCGGTCAGACCGGGAAGATCATTGCGCCCAATCTCTACATGGCCTTTGGCATCTCAGGTGCCATCCAGCACCTGGCAGGAGTAAGCTCCTCCAAGTGCATTGTGGCTGTGAATACTGACAAGGACGCACCGATTTTTGAGGCAGCTGATTATGGAATCGTCGGAGATGCCCTGAAGGTGTTGCCCGAGCTTATCAGTGAGGTCAGGGCTGCAAAAGCCCAGTAGCTCATTTAATCCTCCTTTATATGGACAAACAGATTATTTTCCTGATTCTATTGCTGCTTACCCTGCTTGTGTTTGCCTTTACCGTCCGCAGGTATGCAGGCTATTTAAAGAATACCCGCAAAGGCTTTCCGGTAAAACAGCTCGGACGCAGGTTCGGGGTGATGATGGAAGTGGCCATCGGACAGACCAAGATCTTCCGCCGCCCGGTGATTGGACTCTTACATGCCCTGGTATTCTGGGGTTTTCTGGTGATCCTCATTGGAAGCATCGAGATGATCATAGACGGGCTAAGCGGAACCGAGCGGGTTCTGTCTGTCCTGGGTGGATTCTACAATTTTATTATGGCCTCGGGCGATATTTTTGCCCTGATTATTGCCATTGCCATCCTGATATTCCTGTTCAGGAGGGTTTTCCTGCATGTGAAGCGTTTTTCAGGGATCGAGATGAAGCATATCTCTCACCTGGATGCGAACATTGCCCTTAGCATGATCTTACTCCTGATGATCTCCCTGCTGGGTATGAATACCTTCTATATTCTGTCGGCCACCGAGGCTGGTCACGAGCTGGTGGGATTGTATCCGGTAAGTAATATGCTGGCGTCCCTTTTCCATGGTGGTATTAACTATCACTTCTGGTATGAATTCAACTGGTGGGCCCATATCGGACTGATATTTGTATTTGCCAATTACCTGCCATATTCAAAGCATTTCCATGTGTTTATGTCTGTTCCAAATGTATTCCTGAGCAGACTGGAGCCCCTGGGTAAGCTGGATACCATGGAGAGTATTACAAGGGAGGTAAAGATCATGATGGATCCGGATCAGGCCTTTGCAAGCCCGCCGGAGGGTGCCGATGCAGAGGAAGAAGTTCCTGAGCGTTTTGGCATCATGGATGTGGAGGATGTAAGCTGGAAAAATTACTTCGACTCCCTGGCCTGTACCGAATGTGGCCGCTGTACCTCTGTTTGTCCGGCCAACATCACCGGGAAATTGCTTTCACCCCGAAAAATAGGAATGGATGTAAGGGCCAGGATGAAGGAAAAAGGACCCGGACTTGTCAAGATGGGGAAAGAGTATTCGGACGAGCGCTCCCTCCTGAGGGACTATATCTCCGAAGAGGAGCTCTGGGCCTGTACCCTCTGTAATGCATGTGCCGAGGAGTGTCCCATAAATATCAATCATCCTTCAATCATTTTGGGAATGCGCCGCTACCTGGTCATGGAAGAATCGGCCGCACCTGGTGAATTGAATGCTATCTTCTCTAATATTGAGAATAATGGTGCCCCCTGGCAGTTCTCCCAGGAGGACCGGACCCTGTGGTCAGACGGAAAGGTTGAAGTGCCTTTGATGGCCGACCTGATAGCAAAGGGTGAAAAGCCCGACTACCTGCTCTGGGTTGGCAGCGCCGGGGCTTTTGATGATCGTTACAAGCAGGTAAGTGTGGCCTTTGCCAAAGTGTTAAACCACCTGGGAATCTCCTATGCTGTGCTTGGTGCTGAAGAAGCTTCCAGCGGAGATGTGGCCCGTCGGGCCGGGAACGAAATGCTCTTCCAGATGCAGGCCATGATGAATATTGAACTGCTCAATGGCTACGAGGTGAAAAAGATAATCACCTGTGATCCCCATGCCTACAACACCCTGAAGAATGAGTATCCCGATCTGGAAGGGGAATACGAGGTGATACACCATTCGCAATTATTGCGCGACCTGATGAAGGAGGGGAAACTATCTCTGAAGAGTGATTCAATGGCAGGAAAGAAAATCACCTTCCACGATCCCTGTTACCTTGGAAGAGCCAATGGCGAGTACAGGGCTCCAAGGGAAGTACTGGAAGCACTTGGTTCAACCGTGGAGATGAAGCGACATAAGAGCTTTGCACTCTGCTGCGGTGCCGGAGGCGGCCAGATGTTCAAGGAGGCAGAGAAAGGGGAGAAGGAAGTCTTTATGGAGCGAACAGAAGACGCATTGGAAACAGGCGCAGATATCATTGCCACAGCATGTCCCTATTGCATGGTGATGATGACCGACGGATTGAAATACAAGAACAAAGAGGAGGAGATCAGCAACTACGATATTGCAGAACTGGTGGCCAACTCGCTTAATTTATAAATATGGAAGAAAAGAAATTGATTACCGGTGGTGAATTCCTGGTCAAAGAGACCAGTCCGTCCGATGTATTTATCCCTGAAGAGCTTGACGAAGAGCAGCGAATGATTGGGGAAACCTGTAAGGATTTCCTGAATACGGAGGTATTTCCAGTGGCCGATCGGATCGATGCACAGGAGGAAGGTCTTATGAGGGACCTGATCCAGAAGTCAGGTGAACTCGGACTGCTGGGGATAGCCATACCCGAGGAGTATGAGGGCTTCGGTCAGAATTTTATTACAACCATGTATGCCAGTGAGGTTATGGGAGCTGGATATTCTTACGCAGTTGCCTATTCCTGTCACACCGGGATCGGTACCCTGCCCATTTTATATTATGGAAATGAGGAGCAGAGGGCCCGATACATACCCCAGCTGGCAACCGGAGAGAAGGTGGGGGCTTACTGCCTGACTGAACCGGGTGCCGGGTCGGATGCAAACTCCGGAACGACCAAGGCTGTCCTTTCAGAAGACGGAAAGCACTATACACTGAATGGAGCCAAAATGTGGATAACCAATGCCGGTTTTGCCGATGTATTCACCGTATTTGCCAAAATAGACAACGACCGGGTTTTAAGTGCTTTTATCCTGGAGCGAGACTATGAAGGGATTACCTTTAATCCCGAAGAGAAAAAGATGGGGATCAAAGGTTCTTCCACCCGCCAGATCTTCTTTAACGATGTGAAGGTTCCGGTCGAGAATATGCTTGGTAAGAGGGGAGAGGGTTTCCGGATTGCCCTGAATATCCTGCACATGGGAAGAATCAAGCTTGGTGCCAATGTGATTGGTTCAGCCAAGATGGCTGTGGACCAGTCGGTGGGTTATGCTAACGAAAGGAAGCAGTTTAACTGCCTTATCTCACAGTTTGGAGCCATCAAGTACAAACTGGCCGAGCAGGTGATCCGCACCTTTGCAACTGAGAGCTCCGTTTACCGTGCCAGCCAGGCATTGGATGATGCCATTGATTTTTATGTGGCCAATGGCGACGACAAGGGCCGCAATACCATGGAGGCTTTTAACCACTTTGCCGTGGAGGCTGCAGCCATGAAGGTCTTTGGATCCGAGTCCCTGGATTACATCGTGGACGAGGGAGTACAGATCCATGGAGGTATGGGCTTCTCTGCCGAGATGATGATCGACAAGGGATACCGTGATTCCAGGATCAACCGGATCTTTGAAGGAACAAACGAGATTAACCGTCTCTTGCTGGTGGACAATATTCTGAAAAAAGGAGCAAAAAAGGTACTGCCCATTTTTGAACTTGCCGAAGAAGCCTTCCAGGAAGTGAAGGGACTCAAAGGTGCACCTGAGCCAGCTGCAGGCTACTATGAAGAAAAGGATCAGTATGTTGCCAACCTGAAAAAGGTAATCCTGATGCTCTTGAAAGCAGCCTCTGAAAAATTCAACCGTACCCTGGTAACGGAGCAGGAGATTCTGAGTAACATCTCTGACTGCATTATCCAGCTATATGCTGCCGAGTCGGTTGTGCTGCGCCTGAAAAAGATGGAGGCCATGAAAGGCGAGGAGGCATGCAAATTGTACCGTGATATGGCTGATGTATTTGTATATGATGCAGCTGCCAGGATTGCCAAGTTTGCCAAGGATACTACATACTCATTTGCTTACGGCGAGGTACGTGAGCTTCTTGAAAAAGGGATTTCTCATTTTACCTGGGTGGCAGGTGTAAATGTGAAGGAGGCCCGCAGAAGGATTGCCGACCACCTGATCGACGAGAACAGATACTGCTTCTAACTTTATAATCATCGAATCAACTGATTCTTATAGTATTGTAATGGTTGGTGCCGGGAATGTGGCTACACACATCTCCCGGCATCTTCATTCTGCGGGCCACAGGATTGAATGCATTTTTTCAAGGACTCGGGAATCTGCAGAGAGGCTTGCCGGGGAACTTGGTTCTCTGGCTGTGACAGATCCTGATCTCTTGCCCCGGAAAGCTGATTTCTATATTATCTGCGTTCCCGACCATGCAGTGGCCGAAGTGGCTGCAGGTTTAAAGGGGCACGAAGGGATCATGCTTCACACGGCTGGTGCGGTCACCATGGAAGTATTCGAGGGCCTTACCCATGAGTATGGGGTGCTCTATCCGCTGCAGAGTTTAAGCAGGGAGAGGAATATCGCCGGGGTTCACATTCCATTCCTGGTCGAGGCCTCCTCATCAAAGGCTCTTGAAGGTATCAAAGGTCTGGCCCACAGTATTTCAGAAAGGGTGGAGGCTAGCGATTCTCAAACCCGTCTGAAGGTCCACCTGGCAGCTGTTTTTACCAATAACTTTTCCAACCACATGGTAAATGTGGCACAGCAAATTATGGAGATGGCCGGGTGCAATCCCCAATTGCTCGGTCCGCTTTTGGAGGAGACTTTTCAGAAGCTCAGGGAGATGGATGCACAGAGTGCCCAGACCGGTCCTGCGGTGAGGGGAGACCAGGCAAGCATGAATAAACATATAGAATTGCTGAAGGATCATCCTGAATGGGAGAAAATGTATACTTTTATAAGCCGGGATATCGAAAGGTCCCGGGAGTAGCTTAGCTACAGAAGAATTTTGATTGCATGACAAATTTTAAAGAAGGATTACAGGCTGTAAAAGCTTTTGCATTTGATGTGGATGGTGTATTAAGTAGTCCGGAAGTTTATCTGCATCCCAGCGGAGAGATTATGCGCTCCATGAATACCAAGGATGGATATGCCCTGCAATATGCTGTCAAACACGGCTATCCCATCGCCATAATAACGGGAGGAAATACCCAGTCGGTGGCTCTTCGTTTCAAAGGACTTGGAATTACAGATATATACCTCGCTTCCTCTTACAAAATGGACGATTTCAAGGACTTTCTTTTCAAATACGATCTGAAGCCGGAGGAAGTACTTTATATGGGCGATGACATGCCCGATATCGAGGTTATGGAAGCGGCCGGAGTACCATGTTGTCCGGCCGATGCCGTGGAGGAGGTAAAATCAGTGGCACACTATATCTCTCCCTTTAAAGGAGGAAAGGGTTGTGTCCGTGATGTCATGGAACAGGTGCTTCGCTTACATGGCCGCTGGAACAATGGCGAACCCTTTACATGGTAAGATAGCAATGATAAGGAGACCTCGCATATTCAGTCTGGTCAGGTTTCCAAACCTGCTGATCATTGCATTCACCCAGTATGCCATGCGCTATCTCATTATGGAACCCCTGCTTCCCTCCGATAGTTTTGAACTTCAGTTCGGGGACTTCCAGTTTGCTCTACTGGTCTTTTCGACCATGCTGATCGCAGCAGCAGGATATATTATTAACGACTATTTTGACACACAGGCCGATCTGATTAACAAGCCGGCACGCGTGGTAGTGGGTGTGGCAATAAGCCGGAAGGTAGCCATGATTCTTCATATGATACTGAATATAGCGGGTGTGGGTATTGGTATTTACCTGGCTTTTTACGTGGGATTGCCATCCCTCTCACTGGTATTTGTGCTTTCAACGGGTTTACTCTGGTTCTATTCCACCAACTATAAAAAACAATTCCTGGTAGGAAACCTGGCGGTGGCCTTTCTGACCGGACTTGTTCCGCTGATGGTTGTATTGTTCGAGATTCCCCTCCTGAACAAAGAGTACGGGGAAGTGATGATACGCTACGATACCAATTTTTCCTATCTTTTTGCCTGGGTGAGTGCTTTTAGCTTTTTTGCCTTTATCACCACCCTGATAAGAGAGATCATCAAAGATGCGGAGGATCTGGAGGGCGACAATGCCTACGGAATGAAAACAGTACCCATCGTTCTGGGAAGCTTCTGGACCAAATTTGTGGTGGTGATCCTGATTGCTCTTACGCTTTTTGCCCTGGTTTTTCTTTTATTGAAGTATATATATTATTCGGTCGACCCGGCAGATTATATCTCGCTTGTATATTTTTCCTTGTTCCTGCTGCTTCCTTTGATACTCCTGGCCATCCAGGTAATGGCAGCCGCGAGTAAGAGAGCATATCACCGTGCCAGCACCCTCATTAAGCTGGTGATGTTATTCGGGATTTTGTATTCGGTGGTGGTGTTCTACCTGGTCGATATCAAGTATTAAATGCTGTTGGATCCTTTTGAATCATATGAAATATTACTGGCCTCCCAATCGCCCAGGAGATCTGCCCTGATGAAAGAGGCAGGCATCCCCTTCAGGCTGGTTGAAACGGAACATTCCAGCGAGGAGTACCCGGCCGGTCTTTCAGGAGGAGACATCGCCCTGTACCTGGCAGAACACAAGTCAGATTCCTATACAAAGGAGCTGGAGGAGAAACAAATTCTGCTTACAGCCGATACCATTGTCTGGCACGGGGAGAAGGAATTGGGAAAACCTTCCAGCAGGGAGGAAGCCATGGAAATGTTAGAAAGTCTCTCGGGCGACACACACCAGGTTTTTACCGGCGTCTGTTTTCGTTCAAATCAGGCCCGGAGCTCCTTCTATGCTGTGACAGATGTTTCATTTTCCAGGCTGGAGAAGGGTGAAATTGAACACTATGTGGACCATTACAGGCCTTTCGATAAGGCCGGGGCATACGGGATTCAGGAATGGATCGGGCATATTGCCGTTGAAAAAATTGTCGGGAGCTACTTTAATGTCATGGGCCTCCCCGTACAACGAGTATATAATGAACTAAAAAGATTTATAAGATGAAAAAGCTCTCTATGAGATCAAAGTGGGGATTTATTTGGATATCCATTGTTGTGTCGATGGCCACCGGAGTAAAGGATGTAAAGGCCGACGAGGGAATGTGGATTCCCATGCTGATGGAAAAGTATAATATTGCTGCCATGCAGGAAGCCGGTTTAAGTTTAAGTGCAGAAGATATTTACAGCATCAACCAGGATTGTCTGAAGGATGCTCTGGTAATATTTGGGGGTGGATGCACCGGTGAAATGATTTCAGCTGATGGCTTGCTTCTGACCAACCATCACTGTGGCTATGGCGCTATTCAGCGGCATAGCTCCATTGAGAATGATTACCTGACCGATGGTTTCTGGGCCATGAGCAGAGAGGAGGAGCTGCCAAATGAGAGGCTCAGTGTTACCTTCCTTCGTTATATGCAGGATGTCACGCTGGAGATGGAAGAGGGAATCACAGGGGAGCTGGACGCTGAAGAGGTCCTGCAGAGAATGGAGCTTAATATGAAAAAGCTGATCGAAGGAGCCACCGAGGGAAATCACTACAGTGCTTTAGTCAGACCGTTTTATTACGGAAATGCCTACTATATGTTTGTTTACGAAGCGTTTACTGATGTGAGGCTTGTAGGTGCTCCTCCCGAGTCAATTGGTAATTTCGGTGCAGACCCGGATAATTGGATGTGGCCCAGACATACGGGCGACTTCTCAGTTTTCAGGGTATATGCAAATGAGGAGAATAAGCCTGCTGCTTATGATACATCCAATCGGCCCTACAAACCCAGAAAACACCTGGAGATTGCAGCCGGTGGGGTAAAAGAGGGTGATTTTACAATGGTCATGGGTTACCCGGGTTCCACCACGCAGTATCTTTATTCAGCTGCAGTGCGCTCCATGCTGGAGACTTCTCTTCCATTGAAAATAGAACTCAGGACCACCAGGCTGGAAATTATGGATCGCTATATGAGAGCAGATGATGTGGTCAGAATCCAGTATGCAAGCAAATACAGGCGTGTAAGCAATGCATGGAAGAAGTGGCAGGGCATTATTCTGGGATTGAACAGGATGCATGCAGTGGATGTGAAACTTGCCGAGGAGGAGGAATTCAGAACGTGGCTTGAAGCCGACGGTGAACGCATCATGAAATATGATGGTGTACTGGATGAGTTTGCCAGGATCTATAAGGAGATGGAACCTTACGAGATGGCCATGGATATGATGAATGAATCCATCATGACCATAGAGCTGTTCAGGCAGGCTTCCCGGATCGAAAGAATGATGAGTCAGGGCGCCTCCAGGGAACGCATCGAGCAACAAATGGAAGGATTCTATAAGAATTACTACAGGCCCGTGGACCAGGAAATATGTGCCGCCATGCTGGAAGCCTATTTCAGCCAGATGCCGGCATCGTTCTATCCTGCCGTAGCTGAAGAAATAAATGGCAAGTACAAGGGGGACTTCAGCCGTTTTACGGAATCAATGTATGACAGGACGGTGTTTAATCAGCCCGAAAAATTCAGGAAGCTGATGGACAAGTATGCCAAAGATTCTGAAAAGGGCATCCTTTCCCTTCGGAAGGATCCTGTGGTAGCTGTCGTAAATCAGTTTACAGATTTGCTTATGGCAGAGGCAGGTCCTGTTTATGGCAAACTGGAGGATCTGCTGGACAGGAACTACAAGATTTACATGGCAGCTCTGCTGGAGAAGGAACAGGACAAACTGCTATATCCGGATGCCAACTTTACCATGCGCTTTACCTACGGGAAGGTGGACGGATACAAGCCCCAGGACGGTGTTGAGTACGGGTATTATACCACACTCGCGGGGGTTATGGATAAGGCAGATGAAGGAATGATTGACTATGTTGTTCCGGATAAGCTCAGGGACTTATATGAAGCAAAGGACTATGGAAAATATGGTATGAATGGCACCATGCCGGTCTGCTTCATAGCCTCAAACCACACCTCCGGAGGGAATTCAGGAAGCCCCGTTATGGATGCCGACGGGCGCCTCATCGGGATCAACTTTGACCGCAACTGGGAGGGAACCATGAGCGATGTGCATTATGATCCTTCCCTTTGCCGGAATATCACCGTGGATATCCGCTATGTACTTTTTATCATTGATAAGTTTGCAGGGGCGGACTACCTGCTGGATGAGATGGATATTGTCTGGTAGCAAGGGCATTTTAGCAAGCTGAAATATGGGCAGCGATAATCGCAAAGGTGCAGTCTATGCAATGTTTACAGCTTCGCTGTGGGGTTTCATGGCTATTATTCTGAAGGTGATTACCTATGAACTTTCACCTGTGACAGTTGTATGGTTCAGATTTGCCATCGCATTTGTAGTCCTGGCGGCCTGGACCCTCATATTCAGGCGGACCGATTTCTCAATTTTTAAACGGCCTCCTTTGTTGCTCTTACTGGCAGCCCTCTTCCTTGCAGGGAACTACACAGGTTTTATAGCAGGGATCAAATATGTAAGTCCTTCAAGCTCGCAGGTATTCATCCAGATAGCACCGGTCAGTTTTGCTCTTTCGGGGATTATAATTTTCCGGGAGCATGTGAACTGGAAACATATCGTGGGATTCATCCTGGTTCTTTCCGGGATCGGACTCTTCTATTCGGAGCAGTTGCGGGATCTCACAGCAGGAGCAGAGCACTTCACCCGCGGTATGATACTGGTGCTGGCAGGCGGACTCTCCTGGGCAGCTTTTGCCACGACCCAGAAGGCCCTGTTGAAGAAGATCGGACCCAACCAGCTGAACCTCTTTATTTACGGGGCCTGTGCCCTTGCTCTGGCGCCGCTTGTAAAGTATTCCAATTTGGGAGGCATGCCTGCTGTAAACTGGTATATCCTTATCTACCTTGGACTGAACACCGTGCTGGCCTATGGCTCCCTTGCCATGGCCATCAAACTTACCGAAGCCACAAGAGTCAGTGTGATCATCACCCTGAACCCCATCATTACTTTTGTCACTATGGCCATCCTGAGCCAGCTGAAGGTTTCCTGGATCGAACCCGAAGCTTTCTCTGCGCTCAGCATCTTCGGCGCCCTCTCGGTGCTTGCCGGGGCCATTGTGGTGATCTCCGCGGGGTGGAGAAAGTAGACTTAAAACTCAGGTTCAGAATTAGTTGCGTTGTTCAATATTTACTTTATTCCACAACTTGCTTTATCTGCTAATCCGCCTTTTTCTTTTTAAACAGCCTGGAAGTGAATAACATAAAGCATCCAAAGGCCAGCATGCTCAGTCCGGAGAACAGGTTGATGTTGTAACCCATGGCTTGTTCGTACATGGCCGTATCGCCCATGGTGACCAGTCCCAGGATGGTAAGAATTAATCCCATGATGATGAACATCAATCCGATTGGTATTTTTATATCAAGTCCCATTGTATATCTTTTTTTTTCAGTTTACCAGACAATAATGGAAAGGATGATGAGGATCACGCCCACGATGACGGCCAGTACTTCAGGCTTCTGGAACCAGTGTTTCGAATCGTCCTTTACCTTGGGGGTCAGTGAGTAGACCAGGCCTTTCAGTTCATCGTCGGTCTTCAGCTTTTTGGTCAGCAGGGTGATCAACAGCGTGAGCAATAGTGCTGTGGAGAAGGCGTAGACCGCCGTCCAGTAGTTCTGCGCCATCTCACTACCGTAGGTATGAACCAGGCCGAAATATCCGCCCTTGACACCCGCTGTGGCACCGGCAGGAAGGGTTAATCCGTGGTGGATGGCCGCTGCAATGGTTCCGCCGATCAGACCCCAGAAAGCGGCATGTCCCGTGGTGCGTTTCCAGAACATACCCAGCAGGAAGGCCGCAAAGAGTGGTGCATTGACAAATGCGAAGACCAGCTGCAGGAAATCCATCACATTGTTAAAGGACCTGGCCACATAAGCCGTAATGATACTGACCAGGACACCTAAAACAGTGGTCCATTTTCCGACCTTCAGGTAATGATTGTCGCTCTTGTTCGGCTGGATATAGCTTTGATAGATGTCGTAAGTGAAGACGGTGTTGAAGGCGGATACGTTACCGGCCATGCCAGACATGAAGGAAGCCATCAGGGCGGTTATCCCGAGTCCCAGAACCCCTACAGGCATATAGCGCATCAGCA
>CAYWGP010000269.1:0-14270 GCA_964458155.1 uncultured Bacteroides sp. | reverse complement strand
AATCCCTGATATATGCCTGCTTGATCTCTCGCTGAAAGCCGTTCTCCGTACCTCCGTTAGCATCCACAGGACCAGTAGTAAATACCCAGGTTGTGGGGATGGAGTTCTCCCTGCAGTAATGAATATATGATTCAAGGGCTTCCAGGTAGGTGTCCATACATACGCTATTTCCTGTAAGTGCCTGGTCCTCACTATCCAGACCCCACCTCATATTCCCTTCAGGTCCTCCTTCAGATCTGCCAGCCCAACGCACATTATAAAACGTATCTACTAAGCCTCCGGGAGGATTGTCATCTGTCATATCCCAGCACCATCCGAAACCCATGACGCTATAAGGATTCATGGCGTTGTTCTGAGAGGCGATCATTTCCTTCATCGTTTCTATCTTGGACTCCGAGAAAAAATAATCCTCTCCTACAATGCGGTGTCTTCCTATTCTAAGATACTGATTGGTAATGGCAGGAATTGGATCGCCACTGTAGGTCTCAGCCTGATAAGTAGTATCCAGTTCCTCTAATAATTCAGCCCCTATCCTGTAAGCAGACGAATGAGATTCCCCTGCCATTGAAACAAGCATACTCTTTATAGAATCAATATACTGTTCAGGTATCGAGTCAAATTCTGCAATGACGGTATGATCTGCAATAATCTGGGCATCAACAAGGATGAAAGACTGTATCAATAATATACCTGATATAATAAACTTTCTTAACATATTACTCTGCTATGAACACCTGTACTGCTTTGCTTACATTATCTTTCGATACAGTCACGATATACTGACCGGGGGAGAGCGAAGAAGTGTTAATTTCAGCAGTACTCCCAACAATCCTGGAGGAATGGACAAGTATTCCTGAAAGATTATACATTTTAATGGTTCCATCACTGTAGTGATCAGAGCTATTCACTATAATGTGATTTGCTCCATTTATCAGAAAAATATCCTCATTTCTTTTACCATCCGGCTCAATTGAGGAGACCTCCTCCTCCCACCCGGCCATTCTGGCCAACATCCACCACATTGCTTTCGCAAGGCGCACTGCACCTACTTCACCGATATGATCACCATCCTCAGAATGTGAAACAAGGTTCCATGAAGCATCGTAATCCATCATATTATCAGGGTGTATCTGTGCATGGGAGCGGAGTGTACCATCGTCATTCCAATCTTCCAGATAGTGCTCACCACTATTGTTCCGGCAAAGAATATCAGCATAGTCAAACAATACCCTGGATTGATCTTCCAACACATAGGACCTGATGTAGTTATGCTTGATTTCGCGCTGAAATCCATTTTCCGTACCTCCGTGATAATCCACGGGACCGGTAGTAAAAACCCAGGTCGTGGGATAGGAATTTTCCTTACAATACAGAATATATGATTCAATGGCTTCCAGATAGGTATCCATACAAACACTATTTCCAGTAAGCGCCTGGTCATCACTGTCCAGTCCCCACCTCATATTACCGTCGGGGCCCCCTTCAGATCTGCCAGCCCAACGAACATTGTAAACCGGATCTTCCAACCCTCCCGGAGAATTATCATCAGTCATGTCCCAGCACCAGGCAAAACCCATGACATTAAAAGGATCACCGGATTCGTACTGCGCGGTTATCTCATTTTTCAAACTAGCGATCCTTGACTCTGAAAAAACATAATCCTCTCCTAAAACTCTGTGCCTTCCGATTCTCAAATATTGATCTGACACTGGTGGAACCGGAGTATCACCAAAGGTCTCTACCTGAAAAGTTCCATCCATTTCCTCCAATAAATCCATTCCTATTCGATAGCCCGAAGAGTGTGATTCGCCGCCTATTGAGACCAGCAATTTCTTCACCTCATCCAGATATTCCTGGGGTATCTCATCATAGCGGTCAACCACAGTATGGTCTGCTATTATCTGCGCATTAGCCCCAAAAAACAAAAATCCCAGATAAATTAAGAATAATAACTTTTTCATATCACTTATCAATTTATTACTGCTCCGTCCAAATAGTTTTTAATGTAATCTTTTACTCCTGCCTCTAAATCGTTGAATGGCGATTTATATCCTGCTTGTCTCAACTTTCGCATATCAGCCTGGGTAAAATACTGGTATTTGTCCCGTATATCTTCGGGGGTTTCTATAAAGGAAATATCAGGTTCCATCTCCAGCGCCAGAAAGGTACTTTTCACCAGGTCCAGAAAGCTCCTGGCCTCTCCCGTTCCCAGGTTGTACAATCCGCTTTCAGGCCGCTGCTCCATCAGGTAAATGATTACATCCACCACATCCTTTACGTAGATGAAATCCCTGGACTGCTCACCATCCATGTAATCCGGGTGATGGGAACGGAACAACTCCATGCGGCCCGTCTCTTTAATCTGCTTAAAAGCATGATAGATCACCGAAGCCATTCTCCCCTTGTGATATTCATTGGGGCCATAGACATTGAAAAATTTCAATCCGGCCCAGAAATAAGGTTTGTGCTCCTGCTCCAGGACCCAGAGATCGAATTTATTTTTACTCCGGCCGTAAGGGTTCAGCGGTTCAAGATCCCGGACCACCTCGTGGGAGTCAACATAGCCATGTTCCCCCAGTCCGTAGGTAGCGGCAGAACTTGCATATATTATGGGGAGTCCGAATTCCACAGAGGCCTGGAACAAACCCTTGGAATAATTCAGATTCAACTCCAGGAACACTCCCCAGTCAAATTCGGTGGTATCGGTCCGAGCACCCAGGTGAATAATGATCTGCACGCTGTGGTGGTTTTCCCTGAGCCATGTTGGGAATTCCCACCGGTCCACCTTTGCACTGTAGGCCTTTCCTTCATAATTGCTTTTGCGCTCCGGTCTGGAAAAATCATCCACCAGAACCAGGTCACGGTAACCTGAGGCATTCAGTCCCGTGATCAGATTACTTCCAATAAAACCTGCTGCTCCTGTTACGACAATCATCTGTGCAAGATAAGGATTCATGCTCTATTTCGATCCATCTAGAAATCGAATTCATTAAGAATTAACATCTACTTATTAATAATTTGTTTCTTTGCAGAATGGAATCATTCAATAACGGTTTAGGAGAAAACCAAAATCGGGGTTATGACCGCATCGAACGCTGGGATGAAGAGACCACCACTGCCATCGCAGCACATTATAAAGACATACTGCACCTGCTGGGTGAAGATGAAAAAAGGGAAGGTCTTTGCGATACCCCTTTAAGGGTGGCAAAAGCCCTGCAGTTCCTAACCCAGGGCTATGGGACCGATCCTGCGGAGATCGTGAAATCGACCATATTCCACGAGGAATACTCCGAAATGGTGATTGTAAAGGATATTGAGCTCTTTTCCATGTGTGAGCACCACATGCTTCCCTTTATCGGGAAAGCCCATGTAGCCTACATCCCCAACGGGCGCATTACCGGGCTCAGCAAAGTAGCCAGGGTGGTGGATGCCTATGCACGCCGCCTGCAGGTACAGGAGCGGCTCACCGTTCAGATCAGGGACTGTATCCAGGATACCCTGAAACCCATGGGTGTGGCTGTGGTCATAGAGGCCTTGCATCTCTGCATGGTCATGCGCGGAGTGCAGAAACAGCACTCGGTCACCACCACATCGGCCTTTACAGGAGCTTTTATGAACTCCGAAAAAACCAGGAAAGAATTCCTGGGTCTTATTGGGGAAAAACTTCATTAATTAATAACCGAATATATGAACGCTTACGTATTTCCCGGACAGGGAGCGCAATTTGTTGGAATGGGCAAGGAACTTTATGATCAGAATGCCTTTGCCAGAGAGATGTTTGAACAGGCCAATGATATCCTGGGTTTCAGGATTACCGACCTGATGTTTGAAGGCGAAGACGAGGATCTGAAACAGACCCGGGTCACACAACCGGCCATATTTCTCCACTCGGTTATCCTTGCTTCCACCCTGGATGACTTTAATCCCGATATGGTGGCCGGTCATTCACTGGGCGAGTTCTCAGCCCTGGTGGCAAACAGGGCCCTCTCCTTTGAAGATGGATTGAGCCTTGTATTCAAAAGAGCCATGGCCATGCAGAAGGCCTGTGAAATACAATCGTCCACCATGGCAGCCATCATAGGCATGGAAGACAGCCAGGTGGAAGAAGTTTGCGAGGAGATCGATGAGATTGTGGTTGCCGCCAATTACAACAGTCCGGGTCAGATTGTAATCTCCGGTTCGATTCCCGGCATCGACGCTGCCGTTGAGAGGCTTTCGGCCCTGGGTGCCAGGCGTGCCCTGAAGCTTGCCGTGGGAGGTGCCTTCCATTCACCTTTGATGGAGCCTGCCCGGTTGGAGCTTGAAGAAGCCATACAGGCTGCCCCCTTTGCCGATCCCATCTGTCCGGTTTACCAGAATGTAAATGCCCTGCCTTCCAGCGATCCGGAGAGCATCAAGGCCAACCTGGTTGCCCAGCTCACTTCTCCGGTGCTCTGGACCCAGACTGTAAAGCAGATGATTGCCGACGGAGCTACTTCCTTTACTGAAGTGGGACCTGGTAAAGTATTACAGGGCCTTATTAAAAAAGTCGACCGGGCTATGGAAACCCGAAGCGCATAACCCCCCGGATTCGGCTATGAAAGTTCTGAAATTTGGAGGCAGTTCTGTAGGCAGTGCCGGAAGCATCCGGATTGTAAAAGATATCCTGGAGAAGCAGGATGAACCCTGTGTGGCAGTAATCAGTGCTTCTGCCGGAGTCACGGACCGCCTCATCCATGCAGCTCAGCTGGCACGGGACCAGCAGGCAGCCTACCAGGAAATAGCCCAGGGACTTCGGAATATGCACCTGGAGATCGTAAGTGAATTACTCCAGGGTCAGGTGCTCGGCCAGGCTACCCGGGAGGTAAATGCCCTGCTGGATGAATTTACGGAAATCCTCCGGGGAGTGTCGCAGCTACGCGACCTGAGTCCCAAAACCCAGGACCTGATTCTGAGTTTCGGGGAGAGACTCTCGGCCTCTATTGTATCCTGGTATGTGGAGGATGCCTTATACATCGATGCGCGTGAGCTTCTCCGGACCGACAAGCAATATGGTTGTTCCACGGTGGATATTGAAGTGAGCAATAAGGCCATTGTGGAACGCTTTCAAGATATTGATCAACTGGTGGTACTGCCCGGGTTCATTGCTTCCGACCAGGAGGGTGAAACCACCACCCTGGGCAGGGGCGGATCGGATTATACGGCAGCTATCGTCGCTGCAGCCCTGGGAGCCGGCATGCTCGAAATCTGGACCGATGTGGATGGCTTTATGACCGCCGATCCAAAGATTGTCCCCAAGGCATACACGGTGGATTGCATGAGCTACGAGGAGGCCATGGAACTTTCCCACTTTGGAGCCAGGGTTATCTATACCCCCACCCTGACCCCCGCTTACAGGGCCAGTATTCCCATCAGGGTCAAAAACACCTTCAATCCGGACCTGGCAGGCACGCTGATTACGGCCAGCTCTTTCTGTAAGAATAACGAACTCATCAAGGGAATCTCCTCCATCAACTATGTGAGCCTTATAACCGTCAGGGGAACGGGAATGGTGGGCAAAACCGGTACTTCTGCAAGGGTGTTCAGCTCCCTGGCCAGGGCCCGGGTGAATGTGATTCTTATTACCCAGGCCTCTTCCGAAATGACCATTTCTTTCGCTGTTTCCCCGGCCGACCAGAGCAAGGCTATAACAGCACTGCAGGAGGAGTTTGAGATTGAGATCCAGCATCGCAAAGAGATGGAGATTGAAGTAATCAAGAAGCTCTCCATCATTGCCATCGTAGGTGAAGGCATGCGTCACACCCCCGGTATCTCGGCCATCCTGTTTCGCTCCCTGGGAAGGAACGGGATCAGCGTGATTGCCACAGCCCAGGGCTCCAGCGAGTTGAATATCTCGGTGGTGATCGATGTGAACAGCCTGAAGAAAGCAATGAATGTGATCCACGAGGGTTTCTTCCTGTCGGATTACCGCGAACTGCATCTCTATATGGCCGGACTGGGAAATGTGGGTAAAAAATTATTGCTCCAGCTCCAGAAGCAGCAGGAGAAGCTCATGGAAAACCTGAAATTGAAGGTAAACCTGGTGGGTATCATGAACAGCCGGCAGATGGTCATCGACCCGGAAGGTCTGGATCCATCGGCATTCCAGGGACTACTGGAGAATGGAGAAAGCTCCAATATGAACAAATTTATAAAAGCCATTGGCAAACACAACCTCCGCAACTCGGTCTTTATCGATTGCACCGCTAACGAGGAGGTGGGAATGATATATGACCGGCTCTTTGAGAAGTACGTATCGGTGGTTACTGCCAATAAAATCGCTGCCAGCTCCTCCTTTGATTACTACAGCAGCCTGAAGCGCCTTGCTATCCGGAACGGTGTCAAGTTCAGCTTTGAAACCAATGTGGCAGCAGGGCTGCCTGTGATCAGCACCATCAATGATCTGATCAAGAGTGGCGACCGGATCCTCAAGCTGGAAGCCGTGGTTTCCGGAACACTTAACTATATTTTTAATACCATGAGCAGGGACATCTCCTTCAGCAGGGCCATCCGGATGGCCATGGAGGAAGGATACTCGGAACCCGATCCCCGGCTTGATCTGAGCGGTACCGATGTCAAACGAAAGCTCCTGATCCTGGCAAGGGAATCGGGTTACCACCTGGAAGAAAAGGAGATAGAGGTCAAACCCTTCCTGCCTGAAGAGTTATTTACAGGCAGCGTGGAGGCCTTCTGGGAAGGAGTTGAGAAACTGGATCAGGAATTTGAAGAAAAGCGCAGGAAGATGGAAGAGGCCGGATTGAAATGGCGCTACCTGGCACGGCTGGAAAATGGCAGGGGGACCATGGGACTGGAAGAGGTGGATGACTCCCACCCGGTTTACCCCCTGGAAGCCAGCAATAATATTATCCTGATTACCACCGACCGCTATAAGGAACTGCCACTGATTATTAAAGGTTATGGTGCCGGGGCAGAAGTGACCGCAGCAGGAGTGTTTGCGGATGTGATAAGGGTTGCGAACGTGTAAAACGTTTGTAACGGTTAGTAGGCTTGCTTCGCAAGCCTTAGTAAGGTTAGCTGCGCTAACCGTTAGTAAGTTAGTGAGTTAATAAGCTTTACGAAGTAAATATGATTAAAGCTGTAATACTGGACATGGATGGAATCCTGATCGATTCGGAACGTCACTGGCAACTGTGCGAACGGGCCCTGTTTGCAGAGCTGGGAATCGATCTGACGGATGACCTGCTGGTGCAGACCAGGGGATTGCGTACCGAGGAGATGGTAGCGCACTGGTGGGCCCGCTTTCCACTGGACGGGAACGATCCCAGGGACCTGATGGCGGACTATGACAGGCGCATGGTCGAGACCATGAGAAACGAGGTGGAACTGATGGAGGGAGCCCGTGAGCTCATCGGGATGTTCAGGGAGACGGGGCTTCCTCTGGCGCTGGCAACCTGCTCCACCCGGGAGCACATTGATGCGGTTATGGAGAAACACGGACTGGGCGATGCCTTTGACCACCTGGTTTCTGCAGCGGTGGACATGGCGGGTAAGCCCCATCCGGAAGTCTTCCTGCGTACAGCAAAGCTCCTGGGGGTCGACCCAACCACCTGCCTGGTTTTCGAAGACTCCTTTTACGGAGTTATTGCTGCCAAAGCGGCCCGTATGAAGGTGGTCGCCATGCCCGACGAAATGGAATATGAGCAGGAACGTTTCGGTGCTGCAGACCTGAAAATCCGGTCGCTGACCGAGTTTAGCATGGAATCTTTTAAAAAGCTGCAGGTGAACTAATGGCACGAGATGAAATAAAAGTATTCGGACCGGCAACCGTCTCCAATGTGGGACCGGGGTTTGACCTGCTGGGTTTTGCCCTGGAAGCACCGGGCGATGAGATGATTATCCGCAGGAACGGGACCAATAAACTGGTATTGTACAATGATTCTGACTGCGAGCTACCCACCGATCCGGAAGAGAATGTGGCCGCAGTGGCGGCAGCTTCCCTGCTGAGGGAATTGCACAGCTATGAAGGATTTGACCTGGTATTCAAAAAAAAGATCCAACCCGGCAGCGGTGTGGGCTCCAGTGCGGCCAGCTGTGTGGCTGCTGTATTCGGAATTAACGAACTTCTGGGTTCCCCTTTTGAAACGGCCCAACTGATCCCCTATGCCATGGAGGGTGAAAAAGTGGCCAGCGGAGCCACCCATGCCGATAACATTGCTCCTGCCCTGCTGGGCGGGATCACCCTGATCCGGGCCTACGACCCCATAGATATAAAGCATATCCCCTACCCGGACGATCTCTGGTGCGCGGTGGTTCACCCCCATCTGGAGATTAAGACCTCCGAAAGCAGGAAGCTGATCCCACAAACGGTGCCACTGAAAACCGCCCTGAAACAGTGCGGGAACCTGGCCGGACTGATCGCTGGCCTTTCAACGGGCGATTATCCCCTGATCGGACGTTCCGTATCCGACCTCTTTGCCGAACCCTATCGTACCGGACTGCTGCCCGATTATGAGTCCCTCAGGTCTTCGGCCCTTGAAACGGGTTCGGTGGGATGCGGACTCTCCGGGTCGGGACCATCGGTATTCAGTCTTTGCAGGGGTGAGGAGATGGCCACCAATATAGGTGAGGTTATGAAAAAGCATTTCACGACACGTAATTTCCCATCAAGGATTTACATCTCCCGGATCAGTCAGGCCGGATGTAAAACTATTTGAAATGTATTACTACAGCACCAGCAACAGGGAGATGAAGAGCGGACTGAGAGAGGCCGTTATAAAAGGACTGGCGCCTGACCGTGGGCTCTACATGCCGGAGTCCCTGCCTGTCCTTTCCATGGAAAGCCTGGAGGAATTCAGGGACATGGATCTGAGCGAAATTGCTGTCATTGTTTCCCAGGCTCTTTTTGGAGAAGATATCCCTGAAGCTGATCTGAAACGAATCACCGAAGAGGCCATTAATTTTGACACCCCCCTGGTTCAGGTGGAGGAGGGAATCTACGCCCTGGAATTGTTTCATGGCCCCACCCTGGCCTTCAAAGATGTGGGAGCCCGCTTCCTGGCAAGGCTCCTGGGCTATTACACCAAAAATCTGGATCAGGATCTCCATGTTCTGGTAGCCACTTCGGGCGATACGGGAAGTGCAGTAGCCAACGGCTTCCTGGGTGTGGAAGGCATCAGGGTCCATGTACTTTATCCTTCGGGGGGTGTCACACTCCTCCAGGAGAAACAGTTCACCACCCTGGGGACCAATATCAGTGCACTGGAAGTCAAAGGAAACTTCGACGACTGTCAGCGACTGGTCAAAGAGGCCTTTATGGATGAGGACCTATCCGGCCGGGTGAAACTTACCTCGGCCAATTCTATCAACCTGGCCAGGTTCCTTCCGCAGGCCTTCTACTATTTCAGGGGCTGGGCTCAACTTGAACCAGGTACAAAGGCCTTCTTTTCGGTCCCCAGCGGGAACTATGGCAATATGACGGCCGGACTGGTAGCCAGGGAGATGGGACTGCCGGTGCACACCTTCCTGTCGGTCAACAACGCCAACGACGTGGTTGCCTCCTACCTGCTCAGCGGAAAATACAAACCGAGACCCTCCACTCCCACCATTGCCAATGCCATGGATGTGGGCGATCCCAGCAATTTCGACCGGATCCTGGATATTTTCAATCACCGCCACGACTTGATCACCGAGCATATGCACGGATACAGTTATACGGATAATGAGATACGTGAGGTGATCGACCGGGTTTACAGAAAGCATGGATATCTGTGCGATCCCCATGGTGCCACAGGCTACCAGGCCGCACTATCCTACAGAAAGGAGCACCCCGGAATCACCGGTATTTTCCTGGAGACCGCCCATCCGGCCAAATTCAGAGAAAGCGTGGAAGAAGTGATCGGTGATTCGCTGGATATTCCTGAAAGGCTGGCCGCCTTTTCATCCAGGGAGAAACAATCCACCCTGATAAATCCTGACTTCGAAGTTTTTAAAAAGTACCTGCTGAACCTGGATTAAACCGAATTCAGCTTTTTGGTCTTCTTGCCGGTGGCGGCTATCTTCAAATTGGCGCTGAATTCAAATACCTGTGGGATTTTCTCAAGGGCAAGCTTCTCTCCACAAAGCTTTTTAAATGCCAGCTCATCCATGTTTGGATCCTTAAGATCGGCAACCACCACTTCGGCTTTTAATGCTTCACCAAGAATATCATCATAAATGGCAGAGATGGAGCAGTCGACCACCCCGGGGATGCTTACAATCACCTCTTCAATTTCCTTGGGACTGATGCGTCTTCCTCCCACCTTGATAATTTCCTTCCGCCGAGCCGTATGGAAGAAAAATCCGTCATCGTCCCGGTAGGCCAGGTCGCCGGTATGCAGCCATCCATTCTTCAGAGCTTCGGCAGTACCAGTCTCATCGCCCAGGTAGCCTTTCATAATATTATCGCCCCTTGCCACCAGCTCACCAACAACACCGGAGTCACACAGCGGTTTGCCCTGGTCATCGATAAGTTCCATGGTAACGCCGGGTATGGCTTTCCCCAGAGATCCCAGTTTATCCTCCAGTCGCTCCGGTGGCAGGTAAGAAAGCCTGGCGGTGGCTTCGGTCTGACCGTACATTACATAGAAGGTGATACCGGGCTGACTGTCCATAAACTCCTGGATAAATACCTTGTGAAGCTTCCCTCCGGCCTGGGTTACATACCTTAAATCGGGGAAGCTGTCACTCTTAAACGATTTCGATTTGCGCAACAGCACCTGGAAATGGCTGGGAACCCCCGAAAATCCGGTACACTTATACTTTTTCAGGTCATTGATCACAGCCCCCAGGAACATAAAATTATTATTGAATACCACGCTTCCACCTACCTTCAGGTGGGTGTGCAGAAGTGAGAGCCCGTAGCAGTAGTAAAAAGGCAGCACGATCTCGATCACATCATCGGCGGTGAGATTCAGATACTCGATAATGGAATCGGTATTGGCAATTATGTTCCGGTGGGTGATCATCACTCCCTTGGGTTCACCAGTGGAACCCGAAGTAAAAATGATCTCGGCCAGACGGTCTTCGTCAAAAGAATCCTCGTTGAACAGGTTCAGATCGAATCCGTTCTTCCCCTTTCCTACCTCGGGAACCTCACAATATATTTCATCTATATAGTCCCACCTGGGATCATCCTTGAGTGTGGGTGATATAAAAGCAATTTCTGTCTCGCAAAGATCCACAATGTATTCCAGATTGGTCTCTTCGATGGAGGGATTTAGCGGAACGCATACATTTCCCGACTTTATGATGGCAAGATAGGCCACCAGGAAAAATTTTGAATTGGGACTCACAAGCACAATGTTGTTGTGCTGTCCATAATTCTCTCTGATAAAGCGGGCCAGCCTGAGGGAATCACAATTCAGCTCAGAATAGTTCATCTCCTCCTTATTGCCTAACAGGAATTTCTTATGAAGAAAACCTGATTCCCCCAGCAGATAGTCGTACACGTTCATAACATCTGGATTTAAATAAATATATAATCATTTATTGGTGGCGTCCTCAGGTACTCGGTGGTCTCAGTTCTGCGCTCGAAATTCCTGTAGTTACGCTCAATCTCCTCGGCGGTCATACCCATAACAGCACCCACCTCACCAGGATCATAATTGTTTTCGTAGGCATACCACAACAGGTCCATCACATCGTGGGGAAACTCGTAGAAGAACTCTTCCTGAGTTTGCTCCGCGCTGTAAGTATCCGTGGTGGGTGTGCGCTCGATAATTCCCTGTGGCACACCCAGATATTCAGCTATCTGGTATACCTGGGTCTTGTAGAGCCTTCCTATGGGGAAGAGATCACCGCCTCCGTCGCCAAACTTCACAAAGAATCCCTGGTCCACTTCGTGCTTATTGGGAGTCCCCACAACCGCATAATGCAGATTCTCGGCATGATAGTATAACAGGGACATCCTGGTACGCTGCTTGAAATTCGAAGCTGCAATAATGGTTCTCATCTGAGGTGAGGGCAGCCGTTTAACCAGCTCTGTGCCATCGGGCCTTACCACGGTCAGGTGGAAGAGCGGAGGTAGCATGGAACCCTTACCTTCGTGCTTGATGCCGATCTTCATCTTGTCAACAGCCGGATCATAGTCAGGTACGATATCTTTGACTGCCTGGTCGCGCCGCGCATAGCATCCAAAACCGTCGAGCGCAGCTGTAATCACCTCCTTGATCACCTTCACCCCAAACGTATCTGCAAGTTCCCTGGCCAAGATCTCACTGTCCGGGCTGGAGTCCTTTTCGGGCATCATCACCCCCAGCATCTTTTCCGGTCCGATGGCCCTGGCCGTAAGCGCCATGCTTACCGATGAATCAATTCCCCCGCTCAGACCGATCACAGCCCCGTACCTTTTATGCCGGGAGGTAATATCTTCCCGGATTCTGGTACACAGTTTATCTACAAGCGATTCCATATCCTGGATCTTCAGGATGTCGCGGTTAAATTCAGGTTTACTCATCATATCAGTTTTTTAAAGATTTATCATAGCTAACGGGACAGTTCACCCGCATTTCTGTTTCACGGTAGGGATTGTTCCCCGCAGCAAAGAGGTCCATCAGGATCTGTGTGGAAAGGATGCCGGCCACTGCCATATTCTCATTTTCAGTCACCCTCTTTCCTTCTCCCATCTTTCCCAGCAGTTTTTCCACCGAGACGGGATTAAAGATCCCGAACTTGTTAATCATCTCAGGAGACAAAGCTTCACGCAGGTATTCCGGTGCCCTGGCTGAAGTCAGGCTGGAAGCCACCGGTGCCCTGTAGGCCTGCTTTGGACGGTTTACAACCTGCTCGGGCAACCGGCCCTCCATCAGTTTCTTCATCAGGTATTTTTCATTCAGTCCCCTTATTTTGTGGTTCCAGGGCAATGTGGCGCAGAACTCAATCAGCCTGTGATCCAGGAAGGGATAACGCCCTTCAACGGAATGAGCCATGCCCATGCGGTCGCCCTGGGAAGAAAGCAGGTATCCCGACATAAACAGCGTGGACTCGATCCACTGGGCCCTGCTGAGCAGATCCAGCTCTCCAAATCCTTCTGGCAGGCCAGAAATGAGATCCTCCATGGGATCGGAGGCTGAGCCGTTCAGAAAATCTTTGCGGATGTGCTCCTTGATATGACTTGAGTTGTTCCAGCGAATCAGGTGAGAATATACAGGTGAGGCCGTATCCTGAAGCCTGTGTCCGAAGAACATCTTTAACATGGAACTGTTCCTGCCCTGGAACTGGGCCAGGTAAGGATATAGCTTTTGCAAAAGAAGCGGCCTGAATTTCGAGGAGGGCTCTCTGGACCAGAAATCCCTGATAATGGCCTCCTTGAATATATTATAGCCTCCCAGGTATTCATCTGCTCCCTCCCCGGTAATCACCACCTTGATCCCGTGGTCGTGGACCAGTCCCGAAAGCAGGAACATGGGAACAGCACCTGTCCGAAGAAGGGGGATCTCCGTATGCCAGAGCACCTGTGCAAAATTATCAGCTACATCGGTGTTTTTACAGCTTATGGAGTGGTGTTTGGTTTCCAGTTGTGAAGCGACTTGCAGCTGAAAATCAGTTTCATCAAACTCGGCCGACTCAAAACCAAGGGAAAAAGTATTGAGCACACCCGGCTCAATTTGTTTAATCAACCAGGTGGTGGCACTGGAGTCGATCCCTCCACTCAGATAGGCTGCCACCGGTACATCGGCTCTGAGCCTAAGCCTTACCGAATCTGCAATGAGGGACTCAAACTCCTCCATGGACTCGGATAGGGTGGGAGTTCTTCCAGCCTGTTGATCACCCTGAAATTTTAGCTCCCAGTATGGTTTAATCTCTGTATCATGTTCATTTACAACCATATAGTGGCCAGGAGGCAATTCCTTCACCCCTTTGAAAATGGTTCCCGGTGAGGGAATGGTCCAGAAGGTAAAAACCTGGTTCAGGCTTTGGGGATCGGGTTCAGCCTTAACATAATCCGACTCCATCAGGCATTTGATTTCGGAGCCGAAAACAAAAGTTGTTCCCTCCCCGTAATAAAAGAGGGGTCTGATGCCTACCCGGTCACGCCCGAGGAAAAGCTCTTTCTTAAGGGTATCCCAGATGGCAAAGACAAACTGTCCGTTCAGCTTCTCAAGGCACTTTTCGCGATAATGTTTGAAAAGGAGCAGAAGGACCTCTGTATCACTCCCGGTTCTGAATCTGTAACCCAGATCAATCAGCTCCTTCCTGAGCTCGATATAGTTAAAGATCTCTCCGTTAAATACTATCCAGAACTCCTCCGCTTC
>CAYWGP010000268.1:0-30095 GCA_964458155.1 uncultured Bacteroides sp. | reverse complement strand
TATGTTGGTGACAGGGCTGTCACTGGCAAAATAGAGTTATTTACAATGGTACTTCCAGGCTGGTAATTGAACTTCACTTTGAAATTCATTTAGGTAACTTATGGCCTCTTCATTACTTTTGAAGGTCTTAACTGATACCATATGCAGTTCGGTTCCGTAACTATTGGGCCTCCTGATAATACTGGCCTCATATCCCTGGTTCCGAAACTGCACAGCTAAATTCATGGCATTGTCAGGCTTAGCAAAAGTGCCAACAATGATATAATATTGGTTCCTGATACCCTCCTCTGAGAGCAATTCTTCCTCAGAAAAAACAATAGAATCTTGAAATACTTCCTCAGCAAGATCCCTGACAATTAAGGTGTCTTTTAATGATTCTGCAACACGAATACTGTCCTGTTGGGCCCACAACAATGCCTTTTTTTGAGATCTCCTCCCGAAAAGTTCATATGCTCTGATATTCCTGCAGGAAGGCAAAATCAATAAAATTGAAATCAAAATTATTGAAGCCAGAGAGCACTTATTTTGATATTTGAAAATCCGCAAAAGAAATCAATATTGTTGAAACGAAACAAAACTACAAAAAGTTTCACAACTCAAACCCAAAAAACTGGGGACTAAAATAACTCATTCCTGAATATTAATAAAGTAAACATAACTAAAGATTTTCTTTTTGATTATTTGCATATAAGAATACGATCCAAATGAGATAAAAGTTACAATGCATACGAAAACCCCAACATCACTCTGAACCTGTATGAGGGGTACTGATTATACAGATAGTAGGACTGGGCGGTCATATTGTTGAAACGGGCCCAGAATGAGAGTAGTTTGCTGTAGCGGTACTCAATTCCCAGGTTGAGATCAAAGGTAAGTGGCAGGGTATCATCCTGCGCAAGATTGAAGTTTTCGTAGTACCTGGAGCCAATGGTGAAAATGCCTGCATCAAGGATGATCTTGTCACCCATGTTGTAGCGCATTTGCAGGGAAATATCAAATTCAGGTTTGTTCCAGGGATGATCCTCGCTGACCATGGTCAGGTAGCTATAGTAGTTCCCCTGCAGAATAAGTTTCCACGCGTCACCTGGACGCACAGCTAACTCCCCGTGCAGGGTACCCAGGGTCACATCGTCATAGACAACAACGAACTGGTTCATAAGGGGATTGCTATTGTCGTTCACGTAGAAGTAGGCGTCATCAATAATGGAATAGCTCGCCTTCAGGTTATAGGCAACCGCTTTCGAGAAATTGCCCTTCAAACCAAAGTAAGCAATCAGCTTATTATTGGTGGGCCTGACAGCGAGGGTAGGAACCACGTAGGGATTTTCCTCTACGATCATACGGTTGGAATTGCTGTCCAGATTGCCATCCACTCCAAAATAGGGTATGATCACCTGCTTGATCATATGGAACTGGAACAGGGCCCTGGGATAAAAATGCGGAGTAAAGATTCCGTCTATCACCTCGCCATAGAAATTGAAGCCGGCAGTGAATCGCCACTGGGATGTCGCTTTGGCCACACTGGGATTGAACCAGAAGATGGTCTTGGTCCCGACCAGGGTGTCCCAGTCGGGAAAGTGACCCAGGTAGGTGGTGCCAAGTTCACCGGCAATGTCAACCACCCGTAGCTTTTTATTAAAGTCGAAGGACAGCTGTACCCCGTGTTCGGCTTCATCAAACTGGTGAGTGAAATAGTAGTATTCCAGGAATGCATCATAGTTCACATGAAATGAATCGGCATGCATGGAGTGCAGCCCCAGTTTTCCCTCAGCAGTGAAATAAGCTTGTAGAGCGTCCTCCCTTGCAAGTACAGTATCAAGCTCGGGGTCCACGCCATATTGGACATAGGAGTTATAAGCAGCACCTGCATCATAGTCAAATACGGCATTTTTCAGAAAGTGGCTTCCATAGACTTCCAGCTGGTTCTCATTGAATCCGGCAGGTGCTTTCAGATCATTATCCAGTTTTACTTTACCATTCATGGAATGATGCCTCAGGTATAAACCAAAGGTCCCGTTCCTGGATCGAAGCTGGTTTATATTCAATTCGGCCAGGGGGGTGAGATAATTGCCAAAACCCAGGGTAAGCTGACTCTTATAGAGTCTCTCCAGTGGCATCTTAACCATACGTGCTGCCTTTATGGGCTCCAGGCTGAACTGACTCTCATATCTTTTAGGATAGAGCTGGTAGCTAATGTCCGGAACATCAAAATCGATCTGTTCATCCATGCTGGGAAGAAGCTCAATTTTCGCTGCTCCGGAAAGAGTTGGGGAGTAGGGTTTGACCACCCTGACCTCTTTCTGCTGCGCCATCAAAGTCACCGGCAGGAGGAAGATCACCATCCATATCCAAATTCTCTTTGTATCTATGCTGAATTGTCTCATTTCAGTTGCTTTCATTTTAATGCTAAGGTACCCTTGACTATTGAATCGACTCCGGCTCCGGTGCAATATCACTTTCTGCCTGTTCCGTAAGTGCCGCTTTGCGTTGTTTCGCATTGGCAATGATCCCATCATCGGGAATGGTATAATAATCGATCAGGCTCTGCAGGGAGTTGATGGCAGAAAATTCATCCCCTTTCTCAATATAGATATCCGATAATGCCAGAAAGGCCATGCCCATCCAGTACTGATGCGGTGTATTCATCTCGATAAACTCATATACCATTTTTTCGGCCTCGTCAAGTTCGCCTCTTTCATAAACAATCTCGATCATCAGGTATTTGGATTCGGCACCTTCCACACTATTAACCTCATGGGCCCCCTTGGCGTAAAAATCATAGGCAAAATCCATCTCATTTAACTCATAGAATGAGCTGGCAATCTTAAAGTTGGCTTCCCTTATGTATTCCTCCTGGATCTTATCCAATTCAAGAACATCCATGCCTGCCTCAATGGTATTGGAGAACTCCTTCAACTCGAAGTAGCAACGCATAAGGCCCACATGGGCATCGAAAATATTCTTTTTCTGTTCGGCTGTTTCCAGAAGGGCCCTGTAGTAATCTGCAGCACGGTTGTAGTCCTTTTCGCGAAAGGCGATCTTGGATGCTGCTTCAAGGGCAGGTTCTGTAAACATATTCCGGGGCTGCATGATAATGTAGTCCAGAGACTCCAGGGCCTCATCGTTCTGTTGCAACTTCAGCTGGCAATCGGCCTTGTAATAGTGGGCATTCAACAGGTAAAGGCCCTGTGGGAAGGCATCCAGATAATCAATGAAGGCGCGGATTGTACCCTCACAATCGTCACGCATATAGATCATTTCTGCTGCAGTATAGGACAGAGAATCCTGTTCGCTCCGTGTAATATCCCGCCCCAGGCCTGTGACAAAAGCCAGGTAGCCATCCACGTTATCCTTCCGGACATAGATGTTTTTTATACTGCTAAGTGCATTCTCCGCCTCGGGTGTACCGGGATAGTTGGTGGCAACCCTTTCATAGTAAACAAGCGCTTCATCATACTCCCCTGCATTATAATGTATCAGACCCAGCTGATTCAGTGCATTATTGGTATAGGAGGAATTGGAGTGCTCATTGACCACCTGTTTGTAATACTTCAGCGCCTGTTGTGGCTGGTTCAGAACCACATAGCTCCTGCCAATTTCGAAAAGTGCATCATCCACAAAGGCCGATTGGGGCTGCTCGCTGATTAGCTGACTGAGAACATCTATCTTCTCCTGGGTCCTGTCGAGCAAGCCAAGGGTAAATCCTCTCTGGAACATGGCGTAATCAACATCGGCCATCCCTGAGGAAATGCTCCTGTTGTAATAATCGATGGCCCGGGTATACTGGGTCTGAACAAAGTAACAATCGCCCATCCGGTTGTAGGCATCCGAAACCAGGGCCGCAGACTGACCTTCCGATAAGTTAAGGAACCTGGCAAACCAGTTGATCGATTCATCGTAGTTCTGTTCATCAAAATAGATGTAACCCAGGCTGTAGTTACTCAGTGTGTACTCCTGCTGCTGACGGGCCCTTCCGTCTCTCAGGAACTGGTCATAATACATTCGGGCAGTAGTCCTGTCACCTGTCCGGTAAGCCGCCTCCCCCAGCCAGAAGTAAGTACGTGCTGCAAGAACAGGATCATAAGAAGCATATTGCATGGAGACCTCCAGTGCGTCCACAGCCTCTGTGAATCTAAGGTTTTTATAGAGCTCAAGTCCGCGATAGAAAGCTACCTTCTGGTAGGCTCTTTCAATATTAGCATCCTTTCTGCGGATTTTTTCCAAAGAGGCCATGGCCATGGAATAGTTCCTGGTTCCCAGGTAAGCAGTTACCAGGTAATTGTAGGCTTCATCCGTATTGTCCGCTGCAGGGTAGGTTCTGATATAGAGCTCCAGCGCCCTGATGGCCTCATTAAATGGGCTGTAGGAGAGTTCAAAGGTGACCTTGGCAAAATTGAATAGTGCATCCTGCTGAATCCTGGGATCAAAATCCATATTGGCCGCCTTGGAGAAAGCAATAAGAGCCTTCTTTTTATCTCCGGTTTTCAAATAGCAGTCGCCCAGATGATAAAGAGCACTCTGTGCAATCTCGGTATTCCGATAGCTGATTTCTTCGAACAGCGGAAGGGCATTCTCATATTCCGTGTTATTGTAGTAGGCATAAGCCAGCTGGTAGCGGTCATGTATGGTATAGGACTTTGTATTGGACCGGTAGATTTCCAGGTAGGGTATAGCTTCCTTAAACTCATTCAGCATGAAATGGGACTCTCCGATGATCTTGGCCACCTCTCCCAGCCTATTCTCCGACACAGAATCCATGAATGGGCTGGCATAGTCAATGACTTCCTCATACTTCTTCTGCATAAACAGGATCTGGGAAATATAATAGGGTGCTATCCCGCTGAAAAGAGGATCATCATCTATCTCCCGGAAACCTTTTAAAGCTGTTTCATAGTTTCCCTGCTCATAGTTAATATGGGAATAATAGTAGGTTGCCGGCCCTGTATATGTTGATTCTATCTCCAGGATCTCATAAAAGTTAACCCTGGCATTTTCAAAGTCTTTTCTTCGGTAAAAGCTGTATCCCTTCTTGAAATAGTATTCCGGTAGTTTCTCCTTTCCCAGTTCGTAGCGGTCCACCCTGTTATACCAGGAGATGCTTTTAGCCCAGCTGTTCTTATCATAAAAGTAATCGGCCAGTCGAAAAGAAGCTTCATTCACGTAGGGACTCCCCGGGTACTCGGAAATAAAGGTATAAACCAGGAATTCCGAATCATCATTTCTCAGTTCCACTGCCGACATGGCCCTGTAAAAGGAAGCCTCTGAACGGATCTCAGACCTGGAACCCGAATGCTGTTCCAGATAAGCTCCCAGAACCCTGCGGGCAGCCCCGTACTTTTTATTTTCGTATAATTCTAGCCCCTTCAGGTATTCAATGTCGGCATATTCATACACGGCACTTTTTTGACTGTAGGCCATCATTGAAGCCAGGAGGAATATGATAGGTGTGATACTCTTTTTTGAACTGATCATATGGATGAGATTAACTTGATAAAAGTACGATAATAACAACCTGCTCTTTTTGCTCTCGTTCTTTTTAATTAACAGTCTTATGTTAATTTTTAGTATGATTTTAATTCTTAATTTAGCCGCATATTATAGAAACTATGGCGCTGGACAATGTCATCTCCCTTGAAAATGCAGTTATCGGAGTCAATGATCATATCATTCTTGAGCAGGTTAATCTCTCTGTGGAAAAGGGTGAATTCGTCTATGTGATCGGAAGGGTCGGAAGCGGCAAAACAAGCCTGATCAAGACTATAAATGCAGAATTGCCACTGATAGAAGGTAGAGGAGTGGTTTCCGGCTTCAGTCTGGAAAATCTGAAACGTAAAGAAGTCCCCATGCTCAGAAGAAAGCTTGGGATTGTCTTCCAGGATTTCAAACTTCTCATTGACCGGACGGTGGACAGCAACCTGGAGTTTGCCCTGAAAGCTACGGGATGGAAAAACAAAGATGAGATCAAAGATCGTATTGCAGAGGTCCTGGAGAAAGTTGATCTGGGCTATAAGGGCTATAAAATGCCTCACCAGCTTTCAGGCGGTGAACAACAACGAGTGGTAATTGCCCGTGCCCTGCTTAACGATCCGGAGATCCTTCTTGCCGATGAACCCACCGGCAACCTGGATCCTGCTACCTCAGATGATATCATGAATATCCTGGTGGATATTTCCAAAAGCGGCTGTGCGGTAATGATGGCCACCCATAACTACAACCTTATCAAGCGCTTTCCTTCCAGGACACTTAAATGTGAAGGAGGGAAATTACACAGCGCTAATCTGTCAGAAGCCGAGTTTGACAGGCTGATCGAGAATGTATAAGAGGGGTTTATGGATCTGAAGTCATATACCCTGGAGGAGCTCGAGCCGTACCTGTACACACTCTATTCCGATCCGAAGTCCCTTATCCCCATCCCTCCTACCCGCCTGCGTTCCTACCTGACCAATCCAAGGGCCAACTTATCCGATCCGGTACTTTTTGAGATGCGGCAGGATGGTGAAGTGACGGGATACCGGACGCTTTTGCCCGACTGCTTTTATGACCGGGAGGGAACTCCACAACGATTTGCATGGCTAAGTGGAAACTGGGTCAGGCCCGACATGAGGCGCATGGGAATTTCCACCCAGCTGCTTGAGATGGCTGAAAAGCAGTGGGAAGGCCGATTGATGTACACCAACTATGCACCGGAATCCAAGGCTCTTTACGACCACACGGGCCGCTTCAGGCTTCTTGCAAACAGGGAGGGTAAACGCTTCCATCTCAGATCTGCCGCCGAAGATTTGCTGGCTCACCGCATGGGATCCCGAAAATTATTGCATAGCACCGATCTGCTGATTAACAATCTTCGGGAAGGGCGACTTGAAAAGTTCAGATTCAGGCGGGAGATCCAGTGCCGTGTAGAGCAGGTAGATGGATTCATTGCCCAGTTATCCGAGCTGACAGGCAAACTTCAACAGGATTCGCTTTTCCGCCGAGACCGGGATATTTTCGAATGGGCCCTGGAGTATCCCTGGGTGACAGAACAGGCCTGTGATCCCATCAATTATCAATTCTCCTACCGCGCTAACCGCTTTGAAAACATCATTTATCATGTGATCCACCCCGATGGTCTTAGCCAGGGCATTTTATGGCTGATTATTCATAACAATGTCCTTTCAGTACCCTACCTCTATGCCGGAGATAAATCGCTGTACTCCTGTATGGCCGGGACCATTATCCGGACCATGATTGACTCTGGCATTACACATGCCACCGTACGTAATCCGGAGCTGATTGCAGGGCTGATGACAAATAAAAGGGTTTTCCTTGCAGTACGAAAAATGCCCCAGCTGATCTTTGCCCACAAAAAGCTGGCCGGCCTTCTCCCGGAACATCCCTTGATTCATGACGGGGACGGTGATGTAATGTTCACGGGATAAAAGTTGTACGATTTAATGGAGATTACTGCCTGAGCCGGTTTCTGCCCAGGGGTGCCTTCAAAAGATAATAGAAGTATTCTGTTTTCAGGATATCAAGAGCACTCAGCTGGTACTTTTCCATGGGTATCCTCTGTATATAGGCTAAACTGCCGGTACGTTTTAACCCTGCAGTGCCCAGCAGAGCCCTTGCAGTCCCTTCCTCCAGCAGGGTATCTGTGACTTTCGCCGGAACACCATCACTTGAGAAGGGAAAAGAAAAATAGGCCGTATGGATGCCAAAGCGTTTTTCCAGGTCCCTGATACTGGAGCTGACCTGGGCTGTCATTTCATCGGGTTCGAGCTGTGTAAAATCGGCATGATCGGAGGAATGAGCACCAATCTCAAATCCCCATTCAAGCAGATCCTCCACCTCCTTAGTGCTCATATAGACCGGTCTGTTTCGCAAATATCCTGTAACATCCAGCTCTGCCTCTCTGGCCAGAGCATCCAGAAGTGCCCGCTGATTCCAGCCGATCATCCGGATGGATGTTTCCACCTGCTCATCACCAATTTTCAGAAAGGCAGCCACCTTTTCCCTGGCCCTGCAATCTTCCCTGACCTGGTGAATCAGCAGGCTCGCCCTGTAGCGGTAAAAAAGTCCCTTGTTATCAATGAACTTATTATTCAGGAAAAATACGGCAGGTACCCCCCTCTTTTTTAACAGTGGAGCAACAATATCATAGCATTCTTTCAATCCATCATCAAAACTCAAGACCATGCTCTTTTTTGCTCTGTTATCACGCTTACCTTCCAGATACTCTCCAAGACTGAGCGGTTCGAAGTGCTTCAGAAGCTGATCCAGCCCTGCTTCAAACTCAGCGGGTTTCAGGACCCGGTACAGGTGACTTATATGAGGCAGGGAATCCGGAGAAAGGGTATGGTAAAAAGGAAATACACTTTTTTGACCAGACCACGAGATCATCCTTTCCAGGTCCAGGGAACTGGCCATGCCCGTGAGTCGTTGCCGGATTCTTTCGTTCATACTATTTCAGCTTGGTAAGCGTTGATGGCAGGCGGTTGAAACTGATACCCTGGTATATTTCAGGCTGTGCCCCGAACCCGCTGAAAAAGCGAGCCACAGATGGGATATTGGAACCTTCGAAATCCAGGATCAATCCTGAACCCGCATGATCTCGTATAAAGGCATCCACGATCCTGAACATGCCTCTCTGCTCCTTCCCTTTCTGGCTTGAGGCTGAAAGCATGTAGATGGCCCTGGTCCTGCTGAATGCAAAAAAAGCAGCAGCGATAATTTCATTTCCGGTCCGAATGGCATAGATTTTACCTGCCTTCCTTGCCTGAATGGCTTCAAAAAGATTCACAGCCCAGCGGTAATCTTCCCCGGAACGCCGGATCACATCGTTCTCCCTTTTTAATCTGACCAGCTCTTCCACCGGGAGACCCGGCTCGATGCTGTCTGCGAACTCAAGGGATTTCCGGATATTTCTTTTGGCATTGCTGGAATAAGCGTTGCTGTGACTTTCGTAATCCCGGTTCAGGGTCAGTACATAATTAGACTTATCATCCACAGTAAAGGGTTTCTCCTCCCCAAACAGGTTTTTTACATTTAAATTCATTCCTGCAAAACGGAATTTCTTGTAAAGTGTGCTGAGCATTTTGCGAATCAGTTCGGGATCCACATATTCCCTGCTGAACACACCAAGCTGCTGGGTGTAAAAGGGCTGGTAAATATATTTCATTCCTGCCTTCTTCTTCCATACCACCGGCATCACAAAGCGGTAATCATCTTCTACCAGGGCCGACCATTTTTCTGATACGGCATCCAGGTACCAGGAATAAGGATAGATAGTCTCGACAGTGGAATGAGCTATCAAATCATCCCATTTCTGAACATCTATTTCCTTTCTCTTCAGTAATTTCAGCATTCTTTCTATTTATCAAGCCTGTATTCATCCCAGGGTGATTGACCCGCTGCACGGGGATCACCGGTCTCTGTCAAATATGCCTCAAGCTGCTTCCTCAGGCTTTCTTTAATTTCAAAGTGATCCGGACTATCCGCCAGATTGTGAATCATATCAGGATCCTCTGTCTGATTGTATAACTCCTCACTATCCACTTTTCCGAAGGCAAGCATATAAAAATACTGAAACTCCGGATGCTCCCTGTTCAATATGTAATACTCCTTCAATGGTCCGGGATCGGTGTCACCAAGTATATCCCAGTTTGGAATCCGGATCTCAAAATTCCCCATGGGATAACGGTCTGGTTCATAATTAACGATATAAGTCCAGTCTTCCGTATGTATGGCCCTCCTTGGAAATCCAAGTTCATGGGGCCGGCAATGTGTGTGTTTCTCAAATGAACTGACCACGTAGTCCCTTTTTTCAGCATCAAATTCGGAGCTGTTTGAAAGAAGAAGAGAAGCCATGCTCTGTCCGGTCATTTGCTCAGGGACCTGTACATGGGAAAGCTCAAGTATGGAAGGGGCCAGATCAATGAGATTAACCGGATCTTTTACCGCTCTCATGCCTTTGATCTTTGTATCCCAGGCGATGATCAATGGCATTTTCACCCCGTGATTATACAGTGTAGCTTTGGAGCGTGGAAAGGGCATTCCATTATCCGATGTAAAAATGATCACCGTATTTTTCATTAAATCCCTGGATTCAATCAGTTCAAGGACATCTCCAAGAACATCATCGGCCCACTGAATTTCGGCCAGGTAATCGGCCAGATCCTCCCTGGCTACCGGTACATCTGGGAAGAAAGCCGGAACCCTTATAAGCGAGGTGTCGATCCCGATTTCCACTCCTCTCCCCTTTTTATAAGGCCTGTGCGGCTCTCCAAGTCCGAGCCAGAAAAAGAAAGGGGAATCGTCCTTAAGCTCATTCAGAAACTGTTCAAAATTTGCCGCATAGTCACGCCTGGAAATACCTTCAGGCGCTTCCTCAAGTCGATGCATATCATAGCGAACTCCAATGGGTTCATTTACCCCATCCGGGGCATCCCTGGTAAAGGGCCAGTATCCCTTTCCTGTATAAGCCACAGCGTATCCATGCTCTGCCAGAATTGCAGGAAACAGGTCATATTCCTCTCTGATGAAGCCTGTTAAAACCCCTCCCTCCCGGAGTCTGTAAGCATCCTGACCAGTAAGTATTGACGCCCGGGAAGGTGAACAGGAAGGACAGGCAGCATAGGCATTTTCAAATATGACCCCCTCCCTGGCCAGTTGGTCCATGTTTGGAGTTAGGACAGCCATATCCCCATAACAGGCAGCATGTTCCCAGGATTGATCATCTGTGATGATGAAGAGAAAATTGGGATTCTCCGGACGGGACCCGCAGGAAATTAATAGAATTGCTACTGAAAGAACAGGCAGCAAAGCAGCTATCCTGGTAAATCTTATCCTGTTCGCTTCGAAACTCATACCTGCAGTTTTACCATTGTAACCCCGGTCCCTCCCTGGTCCACATGGGCATCCCCGTACCATTCCACCAGGTCCACAGAATGCAGGTACTCCCTGATCAGTTGCCGCAGGACTCCGTTCCCCTTTCCATGAAGGATCCTCAGGTCCCTGGCATTGACCATAATGGCCTCATCAATATAGTCAACCACAATCTCCATGGCCTCATCGGCACGCTTTCCCCGCAGATCTATATCCGGACGAAAGTGAACACGGCGGCTGCTAACGTTCCACTCTCCCAGGTTAACCCTGGATTTATCTTTAGGCCGGAGCCTGCCGGCCTCCTCCGACATGATCTTTTCCAGCTGCCCCAGCTTAACATTAGTCTTCAGCATTCCAAAAGCCACCACACAATTTTTCCCCTTGATCTCCATTACCTCGCCGGCGGCTTCCTGTCCCCCGATCCGGACCATATCCCCTACCCTGATCTCGGGATCTTCCTTCAACTGCTTCTGGGCCAGAGTCTTTTTGGATCGCTGCCTCAGATCGGGCCGCCTGGTCTCCAGTTCGCTACCCTTCCGGCGAATCTCCTGTAGTTGTTTCTCAACTTTCTGCTCTTCCTTTCCTTTTTCGACTTCCAGTTTCTCCCTGAATTCGCCAAGCTCCTTACGCACCTCCCTGGTCCGTTCTTTCTCGGCTTCAGCCTCCTTAATCTCCCTGATGGTCAGTTCTATTTTCTTATTGGCTGCCGAAAGCATGAAATCGGCCTTGGCTCTGGCTTCCTTTACTATGGCCTTTCGCTGCTTTTCGCTATCCTGGAGCTCCTGCTCGTAACGTCTCATGAGTTCTTCCAGCTTTCGTTCCGACTGCCTGATCTTCTGACGCTTCCCCTCCCAGTATTTTTTATCCCTCAGGATTTCCCTCAGGTGCTTGTCAAAATCAATATGATCCTGTCCCACTTTTTCGGAGGCAGAGCTGAGCACCTCTTCGGGAAGTCCGATCTTTCGTGCTATCTCAAAGGCAAAGGAACTTCCGGGCTTGCCCACCTGCAGTTGATAGAGGGGTCGCATTTGCTGATTGTCAAACAACATCGCACCATTTACTATACCTTCTGCCGAGGTCGCATAGTGTTTAAGGCTGGTGTAGTGGGTGGTAATAATACCATTGGTCCCCGACTGGTTCAGCTGCTCCAGGATCGACTCTGCAATGGCTCCCCCCAGCATGGGCTCGGTACCGGTTCCGAATTCATCAATAAGTACCAGTGTATCAGCTGCAGCATGCCGGAGAAAATATTTCATATTCAGCAGGTGCGAGCTGTAGGTACTCAGATCATTGTCAATAGACTGCTCATCGCCGATATCGATAAAGATCCCTGCAAAAATGCCAAATACCGAGCTTTCTTCGCACGGCACCAGCATTCCGCACTGAAGCATATACTGCAGCAGGCCGATGGTTTTCAGGCAGACCGATTTTCCTCCGGCATTCGGACCCGAGATTAAGAGGATGCGGTTCTGGTCCGAAAGGTGAAAGCTCAGAGGCACTACCTCCTTGTTTTCAGCTTTATGTGCCAGGTAAAGCAGGGGATGGCGGGCCTCTCTCCAATCGAAGAGCTGTTCATCTTTAAGCTGGGGACGGATGGCCTCCAGGCGCGCGGCAAATAAAGCCCGGGCCCTTATAAAATCAATGGTGCTCAGAAAATCCTGAGAAGAGAGCAGATCTGGTATATAGGCCCTGATGTCTGCTGTAAAGTCCAGCAGGATCCTGATAATTTCCCTGCGCTCGGCATACTCCAGCTCCCTGATCTCATTGGAGAGCTCCACCACTTCAGCCGGTTCAATAAATACGGTTTTCCCGGTGGCTGACTCATCGTGGATCATTCCTCTAAGCTTGCGCTTGTTTCCCGACATAAGCGGGATTACGGGACGGCCATCCCTGTAGGTGGGTGCAGCATCGGCATCCACCCATCCCTCACGCTGGGCCCGGGCCAATACCTGGTTCAGCTTTTTTGAGACAGCCCCCTGTTTCTCCTGCTGACTCCTGCGTATCTGTTGCAGGGCTGAAGACGCGTTATCCCGGATTTTTCCGTGCTTGTTCAGGATCTTCTGGATCCGTTCCAGAACAAAGGGAAACATCTTCACCGCTTTGCACTGTTCCCTCAACTCGGGATACTTCTCCTCTTCGTCCGATTTAAAGAAGTTTAAAATGGCACGGATGGAGTCCAGACTTTTCTGAAGATCACTGACCTCTTCGGTTAGCAGGTAGGTTCCTTCCACCTGGGCTTTCTTCAGTGCCTCCCGGTTATCTGTAAAATGCTGAATGGGAAAATCCTCCTCATTCCTGTTGATCTCCATAAACTCTTCCACCAGTTTCAGCTCATGCAGAATAAGTCCGTGATCCCTCAGAAAGCTCATCTCATCAACCAGTTCCCTGCCGGGATCAAATAGACAGTGGGACTTGACAAGCTCACGTATGCGATCAAATCCTATTTTGTTTTCGAAGTGTTCCGGGTAAATCAAATCAGCCTTTTTTGCCCTTCAAAAGTAATAAAAAAGGCCTCTTCTCTTTGAAAAAAAAGTTAGCTTTATCTGATCAACATCAAAACCGTTTTTCTACAATGACAAATCGAAAACTCAGGATGGGAATGGTCGGCGGAGGCACCGATGCATTCATCGGGGCAGTTCACCGGCTGGCAGCGTTAATGGACAATCAGATCGAACTGGTTTGCGGTTGTTTCAGCGTGGACCCCGAAATATCCAAAGAATCAGGAAAACTCTATTATCTTCCTGAAGACAGGGTCTATGGCACCTACCAGGAAATGTTTGAGAAAGAGGCCCTGCTGCCCGAGGGAGAGCGAATGGATTTTGTAAGTATAGTTACACCCAACTTTGTACATTTTGAACCGGCCATGATGGCCCTTGATAAGGGATTTCATGTTGTCCTGGATAAGCCAATCACCTTCACCCTGGATGAAGCATTGAAACTGAAAGATAAAATTGATGAAAGCGGTCTGACTTTTGCCCTGACACATACCTATTCCGGCTACCCGGCAGTGAAGCATGCCAGGAAGATGGTTGCCGATGGTGCCTTCGGAAAAATCCGTAAAGTATATGTTGAATATCCCCAGGGATGGCTGTCATCGAAACTTGAAGATACAGGCAATCCGCAGGCCAGCTGGCGCACCGATCCCAAGCGTTCAGGTAAGGCCGGCTGTATGGGCGATATCGGCACCCATGCCCATCATCTGGCCGAATACATCACCGGATTAAAGGTGACCGAACTATGTGCCGAACTGAATGTATTTGTGCCAAACCGACTTTTAGATGATGATGGTGCCGCCCTTTTGCGCTTCGAAAACGGGGCAAAGGGTATCCTGATGGCTACCCAGATTGCCGCTGGCGAAGAAAATGCCATCAGGATCAGGGTCTATGGTGATAAGGGCGGATTGGATTGGGCTCAGATGGAACCCAATTCCCTGATTATCAAATGGCTGGACTCGCCCATGCAGGTATTGCGGGTTGGCACCAGCATGCACAGCGATATAGCGGCACACAATACCCGGACGCCAGGCGGGCATCCGGAAGGGTACCTGGAAGCCTTCGCCAATATCTACCGGAATTTTAGTCAGACCGTCAGAGCCAGGGCAAAGGGACAGGAGCCCACTGCCGAGATGCTGGACTTCCCTGGAGTTGAAGATGGAATTCGTGGCATGCAGTTTATTGATACAGTGGTCAGCGCAGGATACAACGATGAGGTTAAATGGGTGAAATTCGGGGAGATGTAGTGGAATACGGATTTATCTTTGATATGGATGGTGTGGTGATTGACAGCAATCCTTACCATAAGATCGCGTGGGAAAGTTTTCTGGACGGACAGGGCTATGTCTACGATGATCAGCTCTTTGAGAAGATGCTCAGCGGGCGTACAGGTCCCAGCTCCCTGAAATTACTTTTCGGAGAGGATCTTCCTGAAGAGCAGATGGAGCTTTACCTGCAAGAAGTGGATGGCAATTACCAGGGCCTGCTCCGGAAAATGGAGAAAGCCACTCCCATTGCAGGAGTGCATGACTTCATCTCAAGGGTAAAAAACAACGGGCACCGCCTGGCACTGGCCACTTCAGCTCCGCCGCTGAACATTGAAATGGGCCTGGAAAAACTGGGCATGACCGAAACCTTCGAAATTATCATTGGCAAGGTGGATGTAAGCCAGGGAAAACCCCACCCGGAAGTTTACCTGAAAGCAATGGCCAGGCTGGGTCTTCCCAGAGAAAACTGCATTGTTTTTGAAGACTCCATGGCCGGGATCCAATCGGCCCTTGCTGCGGGTATACCGGTCGCAGGCATAGCATCGGGTCACAGCAAAGAAGAACTTCTGAAGGAAGGAGCTTCCCTGGCAGTGGATGATTTCAGGGAACTTCAACTTGAGGAGGTCCTTGAGTTTATCCGGCAAAACTAAATACTGAATTAAACCAGAATCCAATATAAAAACATATCCAAATGAAAAGAGTAGCCTTTCTTATCTTATTGACAGCCATGCTGTCCCCTATTCTTACAGCCCAGTTAAAGCTGGATTACCAGAAGCCCTCTGAAGAGATTCTGAAACTTGTTGATGTGCCACTGGCACCTTCCGTTTTGTTGGATGACAAGCAGGAGCATATGCTGCTCCTTTACAGGGACGCCTTTAAAAGCATTGAGGAACTCTCCAGGAAAGAGATGCGGCTGGGCGGACTGAGAATTGATCCTGTGACAAATATCGGGAGCAGGACAAGATACTACAATGCACTCAAGGTCAAAAACCTTGTTGAAGAAGATTCAGAAATAAAAGAGGTAAGCGGGCTGCCTGAAGCTCCGAAACTGACCAACTTCACCTGGTCGCCCGATCAGCAAAAGATGGCCTTTACGCATACTACTTCCACCGGCGTGGAATTATGGGTACTGGACATACAATCTGCCATTGTTAGCAAACTGACAGAGGCGACGATCAATGCCAATATGGGTGATGCTATCAACTGGTTCGAGGATAGCCAGGCCATCCTTGTCAAAATGATCTCCTCCAGGAGGGAAGCTTTGATTGATGTGAGCTCTGCAGTACCAGGCGGACCTACCATCTCGGTGGCCGATGGAAAAAAAGCCCAGAATCCCACCTACCAGGATCTTCTCCAGAACCCAAACGATGAACATAATTTTGAGCAGCTGGCACTCTCAGAACTGCACAAAGTCACCCTGGATGGCAGCAGCGAAGAGTGGCTGGGCTCAGCCATGTACGACGGCATCAGCTTCTCTCCCAATGGGGACTATGTAATGATCACATCCATTGAAAAACCCTTCTCCTACCTGGTTCCCTTTTATCGCTTTCCTTCTAATACCACCATTTATACCAGGGGCAACGAGAAGGTGGAAACTGTGCTGGAGTCGCCACTGATTGAAGACCTGCCCCAGGGATTTATGGCTGTTGAAAAAGGCCGGAGAAACCTCAGCTGGAGAGATGACCTGCCAGCCACCCTGGTATTTGCAATGGCACTCGATGAAGGTGATCCTGAAAATAAGGTAGCGTTCAGGGACGAGGTATTTCAACTGGATCCTCCTTTCAATGGTACTCCGGTCTCCCTGCTGAAAACCATTAACCGTATTGGCAGAATCCAGTGGTGCTCTGAAGAAGTAGCCATTGCCCGTGATCAGTGGTGGAATAACAGGAATACCAAGACCTACCTCTTTAATCCTTCAGATGCCTCCGTACCACCGGTGATCCTTTATGACAGAAATTCCCAGGACCGTTACAGCGATCCGGGTCGCTTTGTCACCCAAAGAAATGCCTATGGTAATTATACCCTCACCATTCACAAAAACAAACTCTTCCTCATTGGCAGAGGTTACTCTGAAAAGGGACAGTTCCCCTTCCTGGACCAGCTGAACCTGAAAAACCTGGAAACCGAGCGGCTTTACCAGTCGGAATACACCGACAGGCTCGAAAACCTGAATCAGTATGATCTGGAAAATAGCCGGCTGCTGGTACGCATTGAGTCTCCCACAGATTATCCCAACTACTATTTCAGAGATCTGAAAAAGAATGAACTGCAGCAGATCACAGCCTTTGAAAATCCTTTTAAAAGCATCCAGGATGTGCACAAGGAAGTGATCACCTACAAGCGTGACGACAGCCTGGAGCTTTCAGGGACCCTCTACCTTCCCGTGGGCTATGATATGGAGAAGAAAGAGAAAGCCCCCATGATCCTCTGGGCCTACCCGAGGGAATTCAAGGATAAGTCCAGCGCCGGGCAGACCACCGCCAATCCCAATCGCTTCACCGCACCCAATTATGGTTCTCCCATCTACTGGGTGGCCAAGGGCTACGTGATCCTGGATGGAGCAGCATTCCCCATTGTGGGTGAGGGAGATGAAGAGCCCAACGACACTTTCCGCAAGCAACTGGTGGCCAATGCAAAGGCAGCCATCGATGCGGTAGATGCCCTGGGCTATATCGACCCCGCTAAGGTGGCCGTGGGCGGACACAGTTACGGGGCCTTTATGGTGGCCAACCTGCTGTCCCATTCCGACCTCTTTGCAGCCGGAATTGCCCGCAGCGGAGCCTACAACAGAACCCTCACCCCCTTTGGATTCCAGAGTGAAGAGCGTACCTACTGGGAGGCACCCGAAGTATACTACAACATGTCGCCCTTTATGCATGCCGATAAAATGAAGACACCCCTTCTGCTGATCCATGGGGAAGCGGACAACAATTCAGGAACTTTTCCACTGCAGAGCATCCGCTATTTCAATGGACTGAAAGGGCTTGGATCCACCGTAAGGCTGGTAATGCTGCCCAAGGAAAGTCACGGTTACAGGGCCAAAGAGAGTATCCTGCATATGCTGTGGGAACAGGACCAGTGGCTGGAGACTTATTTGAAATAGATAGCAGTATAAGCCTGGCCGGATTACTCTTCGCCATTCATCACCCAAAGGAGTCCTCCCCGCAGGTGTTCAACGAAGAGGGGATCCTTGTAGAACCAGGAATCATGACCCAGGGCAGTGTACCATTGCCGCCCTCCCTCAAACTGGTGACACCAGCTAAGCGGGAAGAGTTGACCAAAGGTCTCGCCCGGATATGTATCCTTTTGCTCATCCTCTATGGTAGTTAAATCCACCGAAAGGAGTACATGGATATCCGGATTTAACTGGTAGGAGTAGTAACACTCATCCTTTACGGTCCACCTGGCTGGCAGAGGCGAGGTGGAGGGATGATCGGGATCGGTAACTACTACATCAAACTCCTGGTGGGGAGGATGGCGCAGGAACTTCCCTCCCACCATGGCCCAGTACCATGGCCAGTCACGCTCCGATGCATTGGCCGAATGGATGGCCGCAAAGCCACCTCCGCTCCGGATAAAACTCTGGAAAGCCATTCGTTGTGCATCGTTATCAAATGCTTCATTGTTGGAGTTGGAGAACACAATGGCATCAAACCTGGCCAGGTTCTCAAGGGTAAATACAGAAGGCTCATCAGACACTTCAGTCAGGATCCCCTCCTTCTTACATATCTGCTCAAGTGCTGCCACACTGGCAGCAATATTATCATGCACGTATCCCTCCCCGTTTTTTGTATAGATCAGTACCCGTTTCTCATCTCCTTCATAGGCTGCAAAAGAATGAAGGAAAGTACAAAGAGCCAGAAGGCCAAGGACCAGTTTTTTCATGTTTTATCATTTAAGATTACCACAAGACAATTAAATACTTTATTTTGGAATATGAAAAGAAATATACTGCTGTTTTGTTTAAGCCTGAATGCATTCTTCCTTGCATTTGCCCAGGAGGATATACCTCAAATGGCCGGTGGATTGACAGAAGTCCGGGATCTGTTCTCTGCCACAGGCAATCCGGATGTTTCCTGTTACAGGATTCCGGCCATTGTGACCGCTCCCAACGGAGACCTGGTGGTGGCCATCGACGAGCGTATACCTTCCTGCAATGACCTGCGGGGAAGCAGGGATATTAACATTGTGATCCGCCGAAGTTCAGACGGGGGTGCAAGCTGGACGGAAACAGAACGAATTGTGGATTATCCTGATGGCTATTCAGCCTCTGATCCAGCCATGATCGTGGACCGGGAAAAGGGCGAAATTTTCCTGTTCTATAACTTCATGGACCTGGATAAGGAAAAAGACATTTACTACCTGCATGTGATAAAGAGCCCGGATAACGGACTCAGCTGGAGCGAACACGATGATATCACCCGGCAGATTACGAAACTGGAGTGGCATAATGATTTTAAGTTCATTACTTCAGCCCGGGGAATCAAGACCAGTACAGGAAAATTATTGCACTGCATGGTGAACCTGGACCGTGGGATGCACCTCTTTGCCAGCGACGATCACGGAGCATCATGGTACTTTATAGATACCCCCATCAAGCCGGCAAACGAATCGAAAGTGGTGGAACTGGCAGACGGCCGGTGGATGGTTAACAGCCGGGTAAACGGCCAGGGGAAGCGCTGGGTTCATATCTCTTCCGACCAGGGCCTTTCCTGGGAGAGCCATGCGGATGCGGCACTTATCGATCCCGGTTGCAATGGCAGTATTATACGCTACACCTCCATAAAAGACGGTTCCGACAAGGACCGCCTCCTGTTCTGTAATGCGAAAATGAAGGAAGGAAGGCAAAACCTGACGGTCCGGATCAGTTATGACGAAGGACAGAGCTGGTCTGAAGGGAAGACCATCTATGCGGGAAGTGCTGCCTACTCCACCATGACGATCCTGGACAATGGAGATATCGGCCTGGTTTTTGAAAAAGACGACTATACTGAAAATCCCTTTGTGAGCTTTTCCCTGGAATGGCTCACCGACGGAGCAGATCATTACAATATTCCTTAAACGAGCCCGAAGCGCTATGAAAATGATCAATGGATATGTTGCTGCTCCTTTTACTCCCATGCTGGAAAACGGGGATGTAAACCTGGAGCTGATTCCGGATTATGCCAACTACCTGATTAGAAATGGACTGGATGGAGCCTTTCTTTGCGGAAGTACGGGAGAGGGTGCCCTGCTTCGCAGGGAAGAGCGTATGGATCTGGTTGAAAAATGGATGGATGCCTGTGAGGGAAAACTGAAAGTAATTGTGCACACGGGGGGATGCAATCTGAAGGATCAACAGTACCTGGCTGCCCATGCGGAAGCTATCGGAGCCTGGGCAGTGGCCGCTATGGCCCCTGCTTTTCTTCCACCCAGGCGAAACCAGGAACTGGTGGAGTACTGCCGGTCTATTGCCGGAGCGGCCCCCACCCTGCCCTTCTATTACTACCATATCCCGGCTCTGAACGGGGTGAAGCTAAGCGTAACAGACTTGCTGAGTGCAGCCACGGATGAGATCCCGAACTTTGCCGGTGTGAAGTATACCTGCAATGATATGTATGAGTTTGAACAGTGTCGTCACATCGCTGAAGGCAGGTACGAAATGCTGTGGGGCCTGGATGAGATGTTTCTGGATGGACTGGCTTATGGGAACCATTCTGGTGTGGGCGGAACCTACAATCATTGCTTCAGTCTGTACAAGGATATGAGCAAGGCCTATGAGATTAAGGATATGGCAGAATGCCGGGAGCTGCAACATAAATCACACCAGTTTTGCGAAATCCTTGGAAAGTACCGGGGCAATCTCATGGGTGGTAAGCGCATTATGAAGTTCCTGGGGATGGATTGCGGGCCCAACCGTCTGCCCCTTCAAAACATATCGGACCAGGAGGAGAAAGCCATGCTTAAGGAGCTGGAGGCTATCGGTTTTTTCAACTATTGCAATCACTAGGCTTTCAGGGGAACATTTGGAAAGGGCCTATCCATGTTCCACGCATGTATTTTATGGACTGGAAAATTTGCGAGAGTTTGCTGAACAACTAAACACCCATACATATGAAAAACCTTGTCTTCCACCTGATAGCCCTGCAGATCATATGCTCCGGCCTGTGGGCCCAGTCCCTGCCTCAGGCAAGATCCCACGACCTGGTCTTCAATGAGCTGGCTTCATCCTGGGATGAAGGGATTCCGCTGGGAAATGGCATCATGGGTGCCCTGGTCTGGGAAAAAGAGGGCAGGCTCAGGATCGCCCTGGACCGTGCCGATCTCTGGGATCTGAGGCCAACGGACAATGTCTACAAGGAAGGTATCAACTACCTGTGGGTGCGTAAAAACTGGGAGAATAATACTTACAAAGAAGTACACAGGGCTCTGGACGAATACTATGACAGGGCAGCGGGTCCCACCAAGATCCCGGTGGCAGCCCTGGAACTGGCACTGGATCAACTTGGTCCTGTGGAATCGGTAAGACTCTATACCCATCATGGTATGTGCCTCATTAAATGGAAGAACGAAAGCAGCATGGAAATCTTTATGGACCCTGAAAGGCCTGTGGGCTGGTTCAGGCTGACAGGGGTGGATGAAAATCATGAAATCAAAATCGCACCTCCTCCCTATACCACCAAATCCATGGCCTCCAATCGAAACAAGGTCACAGGAGGACAGGATGTTGAAAGATTAGGCTATCCCGAGGGTCAGTTGCAAAATGGCAAAACCAGCCTGGATTACAGGCAGGAAGGATGGAATGGTTTTCATTACCAGGTGCATTGTGAGCTGGAGCGGCAGGAAGGATCCATTAGCGGATGCTGGAGCATTTCAGCACACTATCCTGACAGGGATGATGTTCCCTCTGCAGAAGCCTACCTGAAGCAGGATAATCTACCCGACTATGAAGAAAGCAGACAGGAAGTTCTGAACTGGTGGGAAGCGTACTGGTCCAGGTCGGCAGTCAGCCTTCCCGACCCGGTTCTTGAAAGACAATGGTACCTGGAGATGTATAAATTTGGTGCAGCAGCGCGGAAGGGAGCCCCGCCCATCAGCCTGCAGGCCGTATGGACAGCCGATAACGGACTACTTCCGCCCTGGAAGGGGGACTTTCACCATGACCTCAATACCCAGCTAAGCTACTGGCCCGCCTATGCCGGTAACCAGCTTGAACTGGAAGAAGGTTTCCTGGACTGGCTCTGGAGCATTCGCGAAGAAGGTAAAAAGTATACCCGCTGGTTCTATGAAGCAGAAGGTTTGAATATTCCCGGAGTAAGTACCCTTAGAGGAGTGCAAATGGGCGGCTGGTCACAGTATTCCTACAGTCCCACAGTCTCCGCCTGGCTGGGACACCATTTCTACCTGCACTGGATGTACAGTCAGGACCTTACATTCCTGGAAGAAAGGGCCTATCCATGGATAAAAGATGTGGCCATATTCCTGGATCAGATCGCCATGCAGGATCAAAACGGCAACAGAAAACTTCTGCTGAGTTCCAGCCCGGAGATCTTTGATAACAGCCGGGAGGCCTGGTTTGACGTAACTACCAACTATGATCTGGCTCTGATCCGTTTTACCTACCGGGCCGCAGAGCAGATGGCAATGAGCCTTGGGCTGACCGAAGAAGCCAATAAGTGGCGTGGCATTCTGGAGCAGTGGCCGGAAGTGGCGGCAGATCCAGTGAGGGGACTGGTATTTGCTCCCGGCTTCCCCTACGATGAATCCCATCGTCATTTTTCCCATCTGATGGCCTTTCATCCCCTTGGAATGCTGGATGTCTCCCAGGGTACGAAGCAGGAGGATATCATCCGGAACACCCTCAGGAATATGGAAAAACAGGGCCCGGATTGGTGGACAGGGTACAGTTACAGCTGGATGGGCAATCTCTATGCCAGGGCACTCGATGGTGAGAAAGCTGCCACTGCCCTGAAAGATTTTGCCACCTGCTTTACCCTCCCCAGTAGTTTTCATGTGAACGGGGACCAGTCGGGTACCGGCAAATCAAAATTCACTTACCGGCCTTTTACCCTGGAAGGAAACTTTGCCTTTGCCTCGGGCATTCATGAAATGCTCTTGCAAAGCCATACGGGCATTGTCCGCATTTTTCCTGCCATCCCTGAATCGTGGAAGGATGTATCATTCCAAACCCTGAGAACGGAAGGAGCCTTCCTGGTTTCGGCCACAAGAAAAGGCGGGGCCTGTGTCCAGGTGATAATTACTGCAGAAAAGGGCGGCACCCTTCGCCTGGCTGATCCCTTCGCTGAAGAATCAGAGCCCGGGATTCTGGAGATTGAGATGGAAGCTGGCGAAACCAGGGTGCTGTCAGAAAAACCATAAAGGGAAAAGAATCCTTACTGATTTACAGTAAACGCAACAGTACTCTGGTTCCTTACCAGAGTGACCCGGTGTTTTCCTTTCTTAGCCATCAGGGATATAAATAGCTCCAAACCACTGATCTGCTTCCCATCCACCTCCAGAACCAGATCACCGGTGCGGAAACCCCTGTCCCAGGCCCCCGAAAATTCCGGAACGCATGCAAAAGCCACTCTAGGCTGGTCCAGGCTCACTCCATAGGCGGAGAGTGCCTCCCCCCCGGCTTCCGTAAGCCGGGCATCTTCCCACAGGCATAGCTCCGGGGCCTCCATCTGTCCCCCGCTGGTATCTACTTCCACATGCACAGCAGGAAAATCCGGTGTTTTGGCCATGGCAAGAAGCCGGGGACTGACCACACCAAAGGAATGCATGTCAAAATTTCGGAAACCCAGCTCTGTCACAGGACCCTCCAGTTCCACCTGAAAGTCACCCGAGACCGGATCATGGAAACCGGGATCGGCCACAATTGAATGCTCATCGCAAGCGTTCCGGGCATAGAGGAGCCTGTCCATGTGACCGGATGTAAAAATATTGTAATCGATCTCCTTTCCCCACTTCTCATCATCTTCCATTCCCCTGTTCATGGCAATGGCCTTATGGGAAGTGAAAAATATGTTCAGGGTGATTACATCACCGTTGTCAGCCGGCCACACATGGGGGTGCAATCCGTTATTTACCACGATGTTGTTCCACACCCTGCGATGGTATCCCTCCCGCAGCTTGAGTCCCCCGTTCAACAATAGATTATTGTAAATCAGGTACTGGCTTGATCCATCGTCCAGGTCCAGGTCCCAGCCATGATCGCAGCGCCAGCGACTGTTCCGGATGGTATTGGGCTCAATCATATCCAGGTAAGGCAAGCGGGGGTTCTTTCTTACTTCCAGGTTCATGGTGGGAATATCCGGATCCCAGAAACGATCCCTTCCCCAGGAGTTAAAGCTGCCATGATCGCCCGTCTCCAGCACCGTGTTGAACACATCACAGTATTCTATAATATGGCCCCCGAAGGTCCCCTCACTGATATTGATCCCCGCACGGGGCACATCGTAGATGGAGCAATGGGAAATGCTGATTCGGTGTGACATGGAAATCTGGACCGGAGCCGTTTGCTTCTCCGTGCGTCCCGTGCGCTCAATAATGCAATCATATACCAGGCAGGATCCGGGATAGTTATTGCCTCGGGGACCGGGAGTCAGGTCCAGATTCCTGTAATCCTGCGGACCGTAGCGGAAAACAGGATTACGCACCGATTCCGGATCGCCCACAAAGGCAATCCCGTTGGCTCCGCTTTCATGGATGTGACAGCCTGAAATGCTGATGTATCTGTTGTAGTTATTAACAAAGATGGCATTGCCTCCCAGCTGGTCCAGTTCACAGCGGTCCAGGGAGCAGTGCTCGGCACCGTTAAATAAGATGGCCCCACCCCGGTAGGTGGTCCAGTCGGAACGCAGCAGGGGCTCCCTGTTGTCCATGAAAGTCCGGGCCGCATGTTTGAAAACCAATCCCTCAAGGTGAATATGCTGTACAGGATGCTCAATGGATCCATTGAATTCCACCAGGTGACTGAGAATGACCACCTCCACCCTGGCCCGTTCCAGATCCTTCCCGGGTGCAGGATAATAATACAGGAGTGATTCATTGCGATCGTGGTACCATTCACCCGGAGCATCCAGCTCTTCAAATACATGTTCAATAAAGCGATAAGTCTGGTGCATCCGGTCGGGTCGGTTGTTCTGCCATCCTCCTTCCAGCTCAAGTGCATTTTCTTCACTCTTACCTGTCACCCGGTAATGCATTCCTCCCCACAGGGCCCTGTGCATGGCATGGAGATATGCTCCCGAAGGATCTTCCCACTGAGCAATCTTCTCCGGAGAAAGCGGATCATTTGCCGGATCAGGATCTGCCGAATGACTGAGGGTCCAGCAGTCAAATACATTCTTTCCCTCCATGGAATTGGGGAAGCGGGCCATCTCCTGCCTCTGGTCATCAATGAAGAGCTGGTCAATGAGCAAATCATCCGCTACACGGCCAAGGTATATGCCATCCCCGCAGGGCTCCCATTCCACATCCAGAACCTGTCCCCCGCTAATAACAGACTTCCCCGCATTCAAGGCATGGTAATACACCGGGTATTCCCGGGTACCGCCATCTTCATGAGTAAACTCAAGTGCCTTGTCCAGGTAATAGATCCCGTCCATAAGCCAGATATGGACCTCTTCCTTTCCCAGGAAGATGCGGCTGGCCATTTTCGCCTCTTCAAGGGTATAGGGTCGCTCCATGCTTCCATCCGCCTGTTGCGATCCTCCCGGAGAAACATATAGAATTACTGCACTGAGTGGAGAAAACAGGAAAGAAAGAAAAATGGAGCAGGCAAAAACTGAAAATCGCATGGAATAATTTTTTAAAGCTCTTTAAATGTAGCCAGAAATCTTATTTTTAAACAAACTTTCCTGCCATGTTTAAGACTTATCTAAGCCACCTGTTCATTCTTCTCATATCCGCATCCCTGTGTTCGCAAAGCCAACAGGACTCAAAACTGATCGTGGCTGAAAGCGACTGGTTGATTGAATCCCCTGGAATCCCGGCCCATGTATACCAGAGTGACACGGAGGTGATCATGTCCAACGGTCTGATATCCAGAACTATCCGTATAATTCCTAACGCAGCTACCGTGGGTTTGCGTAACCTGGTTACAGGTGAGGAATTCATTCGTTCGCTTAAGCCGGAAGCCCTGGTGAGCATCGATGGCACCTCCTATCCGGTGGGTGGACTGGAAGGTCAGAAAGAACATGGCTATCTGAAGCAGGAATGGCTCGCGGACATGACTTCACCGGAAAACTCCTTTGAATTCCGGGAAGTAGAGATCCGGGACCTGAACGCAGGATTATACTGGGAACAAAAGCGCTGGATTCCTTCCACCCAGTGGGAACGAAAGGGAATAGAAGCGGTATTCCATTACAGTCATCCAAAATTGACCGGGATCACAGTCAAGGTTCACTACGAGATCTATAACGATTTGCCGCTGCTGGCCAAATGGATCGAAGTGCTGAATGAAGGATCGCAAAGCATACGAATCGATCATTTCACAGGGGAGATTATTGCACACCCGGAAAAGAATAATTATGTGGATATTCCTGCCAGGTGGGATTATCCCAACCTGTACCTGGAAAACGATTATGCTTTTGGGGGCTTTACCTATATGGAGTCGCCCAATACCATCAGCTGGGAGACAGATCCGGAATACAGCTCGCAGGTAAACTGGGAAATGAAGACCCCCTGCGTCCTGAAGAGTCAGCCGGCCCACGGTCCGGATTATAAGCTGGATCCCGGACTGAGCTTTGAAAGCTTCCATACCTATGTGCTGGCCCTGGATGGCACGGACCGCGAGAGGAACGGATTGAGCATACGCAAGATGTACCGCACCCTGGCACCCTGGATCACTGAAAATCCCATCTTCCTCCACCTGGTCAGCACCAAAACAAATGAGGTAAAGGCTGCCATCGATCAATGCGCGGAAACAGGCTACGAAATGGTGATCCTGAGTTTCGGCAGTGGCCTCAATATGGAGGATATTTCGGAAAAAAACATAAGGAAGTTCAGGGAGCTGGTTGAATATGCCCACTCCAAAGGCATTGAACTGGGCGGTTATTCCCTATTCTCCAGCCGGAAGATAGGTCCGGATACCGATGTCATAAATAAAGAGACCGGGGAACCCGGCGGAGCCAAGTTTGGAAATGCCCCCTGTGCCGGGAGTGAGTGGGGCCTGGATTACTACCGGAAGCTGGAAGTATTTATAGATGAAACCGGCTTCAGCGTCCTGGAACACGATGGTCCCTACCCGGGCGACTTTTGCGCCTCCACCTCCCATCCTGGTCATGAAGGCTATGATGATTCCCAGTGGAAACAATGGCGTCAGGTGACCGATTTCTACAAGCGATTAAGGGCAAAGGGCATCTACATGAACCTGCCGGATATCTACCACCTTTCGGGATCCAATAAGATTGGCATCGGATACCGGGAGGTTAACTGGTCCCTTCCCCGGGAGCAGCAGATTGTGCTGGGCCGACAAAACATTTATGATGGCACCTGGCTCAAACCGCCATCCATGGCATGGACATTTGTTCCCCTTACCCAGTACCATGGGGGAGGCGCAGCCGCCACCCTGGAGCCCCTGGCCGAACATCTGCATGAGTACGATGCCCATATGACCCAGAATTACGGTTCGGGAGTCCAGGCCTGCTACAGGGGACCCCGTTTGTATGACACGGAAGAAACCAAAGAACTGGTGATCCGGAAGATTGTCTACTACAAGATGTTCCGGGATATCCTGAATGCCGATATCATCCACCTCCGCCGGCCCGATGGCCGGGACTGGGACGGCATCCTGCATGTGGATCCCAGGCTTGAGATCAAAGGCTTAGCCGTCCTCTATAATCCCACCGGAGAAGAATTGCAAAGAAAGATCCGCCTTCCCCTCTACTATACCGGACTGGGCGAAACGGCCAGTATCAGTATTGGTATGGGAGATTCAGAGGATTACAAGCTTTCCAGGGATTACAGCGTGGAAATAGAGGTGAAGATCCCCGCAAAGGGATATGTTCCCATCGTAATTAAATAACCCATTCTGAAAAAACCAGATCCATGAAAATCGCAATCACCTTTATCCTGAGCACCCTCATGATGGGCCTCTCAACACTAATGAGCTGTCAGAAAATGCAGGAACCCAATATTATTCTTTTCTATGTGGATGATATGGGCTGGCAGGATTGCTCACTTCCCTTTTACAGCGAAGAGACCCGCCTGAACCGGATCTATCGGACTCCCAATATGGTGGACCTGGCAGCAGAAGGTATGAAATTCACCCAGGCCTATGCCTGTGCGGTCTGCTCCCCTTCCCGAATCAGCCTGTTGACCGGGATGAATGAAGCCCGGCACCAGGTGACCAACTGGACCCTCCGCAAGAACAAATCGCCCGATCCGGAAAACAGGGAGATCACACCTCCCCGGTGGAACATGAATGGCATGACCCAGGGAGAAGAGGTGCCCCTGACCGTACAGGCCATCACCATGCCCCAGCTTCTGAAGGAGGCAGGCTACCGGACCATCCATGCAGGGAAAGCGCATTTCGGGGCACTTGGAACTCCGGGGGAAAATCCGCTGAACCTGGGTTTTGATGTGAACATAGCAGGTCACGCTGCCGGCGGACCCGGCTCCTACCTGGGCAAGTATAATTTCAGTGCGGCCTGGAGGAACGCGGATCTAATCTGGGATGTGCCCGGACTGGAAAAGTACCATGGGAAAGATATCTACCTCACTGAAGCACTGACCCTGGAGGCCATGGCCGAAATTGACAGGGCAGTGGCAGATAAGAAGCCTTTTTATCTCTATATGGCCCACTATGCCATTCATGCACCCTGGGAAACAGACGAGCGCTTTTATGAGAATTATACCGAAGGTGACATCTCTGAATTTGAGGCTGTCTATGCATCCATGATCGAAGGGATGGATAAATCCCTGGGGGATCTTATGCAGAAGCTGAAAGAAAAGGGTCAGTGGGAAAATACCATTATCATCTTTATGTCGGACAATGGTCAGCCCAGTCAGGCTACCCTTAACAGACCCCTCAGGGGACACAAGCTCTTACCCTATGAAGGAGGTGTGCGAGTGCCTTTGATCGTTTACTGGCCCGGGCATGTGAGGAAGGGCACAGAAAGCAGTCAGTACGTGATGGTGGAAGACCTCTTCCCCACCATCCTCCAGATGGCCGGAGTTGACTACCGGGACAGGGTAAGCCAGGTGGTGGATGGACTTAGCTTTGTTCCCTTCCTGGAAGATCCGGAGCTCAGGGACGAAGAAAGGCCTTTGTTCTGGCATTTCCCCCACACCTATGACCAGTTTCCCTACAGTACTGTAAGAAAGGGCGACTGGAAGCTGATCTACCGGCACCTTGACCAGAGCCTGGAACTTTATAATATCAGTTCGGACCTGTCGGAAAGCAGAAACCTGGCAGCTGAAGAACCAGAAATTAAAAAAGAGCTGGCAGAACTTCTCTCGACTCACCTGAGAGAAGTTAATGCCGGAATGCCGATTTACAAGAGGGACAGCACCAGGGTTCCCTATCCCGATGAAGTGGATTAATTCCCTGAAAAAGAAATCCGAGGTGGCCTGGTGCTTCAGTGAACAGCCGGTAATAATTCCAGCACACTTAATTGTGCACAGTGATCGGATGCAATGGAATCACATATCACCCTTGATTCCAGGACCCTCCAACGCTCCGGAGGACCGTATAAGATATAGTCGATCTTTGACCGCGGACCATCAGAAGGAATGGTGGGTGCCATATCCCCGGAGCTGGGCTCCAGGTCTTCAAAGAGGATCTCCATGGGCCGGCTTCCCGGTTTCGCATTCAGATCTCCGGCAAGTAAAACAGGCATGTTCAGTCCGGCCATAATCTCCCTCAGCTCGCTGGCCTGTTTGATCCTGTCCACATCTCCCGTATGATCAAAATGGGTCCCGATAAAGGCAATGGTATCCCCGCCCGGAAGCAAAACCTGAACCTCCAGGGCCGCCCTTGGCTCTTTCCCTTCCCCTGCAGGCAGGGGATGATTCCGGCTTGATATAAAGGTATACCTGGATAAGATGCCTTCCCCGTATTCGCCTCCATCATAGAACATGGCCCGGCCAAAAAGGGGAACCAGAGCAGTCCGCTCCCCAAGTTCTAAGACCAGGTCCATATTCAGAGCCCGGTTTGTACGAAAGTCCACCTCCTGCAGAGCCACCAGATCCGGATCCTCCTGGCTGATCACCCGGGCAATCAGGTCCAGGTCAAAGTCTCCCTTCAAGGTTTCTCCGTGCAGAATATTGTAGGTAAGAACTCTCACCAGGCGCAAGCTGTCAACCGATACCTGGCCGGCAAGCTTCGAATAAGGTATCGATAGCAGAGTCAGCAGGACCATTCCATATGCACACACTTTTTTCATATGCTATTCATTTTCCGTCGTGATTATCCCCAGTTCTGCAATACTGACAAAAGATGCATCATTGATCTCCCGCTCGGCCACGAATTTGAAATAGCGTG
>CAYWGP010000267.1:0-11624 GCA_964458155.1 uncultured Bacteroides sp. | reverse complement strand
TATGAGTTAGATAGAAGGTTTTGCATCAAAGAAACAGGAAAGGGTAAATGTCACATAATCACGAAATGTAACCAACATGTTACCAGCTGAAATTGCGAAACGAGACACCCGAAAAAAATAAACCCGTATCAGCTGTGAGGAGTGGAATCATTTTTCACTTGATACAGGTTGTCATGCAACCCGATAACTCTTACCTTGTCTTTTACAATTGAAAGCATAATACTTTGACGACAAAATACGAGGACATACACAGGGATGTGATCGAATCGTGCAAGAAAGGTGATGTTCGGGCGCAGTATCAGTTATACGCTCTTTACAGCAAGGCCATGTATAATATCTGTTACCGGATGACCAACGTGCAGGAGGAGGCGGAGGACATGCTCCAGGAGTCGTTTTCCTATGCTTTCAGTAAACTGGGTTCTTTCAGGTTTGAGTCGTCCTTCGGGGCATGGTTGAAGCGGATAGTCGTGAACACCTGTATCAACCACCTTAAGAAAAAAAGGGTGGATCTGGTTTACACCGAACAACAAAACGATCCTATGCCCGACGACGATTATGTGGATTATGAGGAGATCCGCTTCAAGGTGGACAGCGTGATGAAGGCCATTGAAAAATTGCCGGAAGGTTACAGGGTCGTATTCTCTCTCTACATGCTCGAAGGGTATGATCACAAGGAGATCGCCGAAATACTGGGCGTCACCGAATCAACCTCTAAAAGCCAGTTTTTAAGAGCCAAGCAAAAAATTAAAGAAATGTTGATGAGCCATGAGTGATAGACTAGAAGATTTTGTGAAGCAGCATCGAGAGCAGTTTGATCTGCATGAGCCCGATCCATCGATCTGGCTGAAGATCAATCCTGCCAACAAGGCGTTGAAACAAGAGCGCAGGCCCATGCGCTGGCTAAGAATTGCAGCAGCAGTGGCCATGATTTTTGCTGGCTCTACGGCAGGTATTTACTTCCTGACGGGAGAAAAGGCAGATTCGGAAGTCTACTCTGACCTCTACACCGAAATCATGGAAACCGAGCAGTATTACAGCCAGATGGTGGCGGACCGTTACGAGGAGCTACAGCCCTTCCTGGATAGCAATCCTTCAGCTGAAGAGATGCTGTCATACGACATGAATGAGCTGGACGAGGTCTACGAGGAGCTGAAGGAAGATCTGAAAGACAACGCTTCCAACCCCGAGGTAATTGAGGCCATGATCCTCAACTACCGCGTGAAGCTGGAGATCCTGGAGGACCTGCTTAATCAACTTAAAGAAAAGGAGAATCAAGATGAGAAAGATGAATCATATTCTCTTTAGACCCAAAAAGCTGCTGATCCTTTCGGCACTGATGCTGGGCACCCTTGCCACGGCTCAGGATCATACGGATAAAAGCAGCGTGCGCAGGAGCTTTCCTGCCAGCATTAAGACAACCCTGGAGATCCAGAACAAGTATGGGAAGATCCAGTTAGCCACATGGGATAAAGATTCTGTGGCCATCGAGGTGGATATCTTCCTGACCGAATCAAGCAGCTCAAAGTTGAGAAAGCTGAAGGAGGACATTCAGATTGACTTTACCGGAACCAGGGACTATATCGTTGCCAAAACAGTAATCGAGAGTGAAAGCGGCAGACTTGCCTCGGAGCTGAAATCCATTGGCAATGCCATTTCCGGAAGTAACAAGCGGGTCGAGATCAATTACATGGTCCACCTCCCTTCCCATATGGATGTGGTTCTCAATAACAAGTTTGGGGATATATATACAGACGACCTGAACGGACAGGTAGATATTACACTCTCCAACGGAGTCCTGAAAGCCAACAGGCTTACGGGAAATGCCACTCTTTCACTGAGCTTTGCAAACGGGATGATCAAATCGCTGGGTTCGGCCAACCTGAAGCTGTCATACTCCGACCTGGTTCTAAATGAAGTGAGTCAGCTGGACCTGGTAAGTAAATCATCCAAGCTGAATGTGGACAGTGTCAATGTGCTGAAGATCGACTCCCGAAGGGATAAGCTCTATTTCAAGCATGTTGAATTCTTCTATGGCTCGAGCAACTTTACGCAGGTGTGGGTCTATGAATTCCTTCGTGAAAGCGATCTTTATATGAAATATGGTGAGCTGACCATCGAGCATGTGCTGCCCGACTTCAGCAAGATTTATGTGGAATCGGACTATACCGACCTGTCCCTCAACTTTGACAGGGCCACCACGCTTGAATTCGATATTTTTCACCACGAAAAAACAGTTCTGAGGCTTCCGGGCACAGAAGTGCTGCTGGAAGAGACTCTATCAGGAAAGGATCATTATACAACGGTGGGAACCATGGGCACAGGTACACCTCTGGGCAAGCTGAACATCGACGCCCTTCAGAAATGCTTTATCAACATTACCTATAAGTAACATTCAATGAGAAACTTCTACATTATCATATTTCTCCTCTGCCTCTCCCCTGCCGCCTTCTCGCAGTTTTACAGCAAAGAAGTGGGCATACGGGGTGGATACTCCTCGGGGATTACCTTCAGGGTGAATCTGGAAGAGACTCTGTCCTACGAGAGTCAGCTGGTCTACCGGGACAAGGGCGGAATGTTCACCGTGCTTCGTCAGCGCTCTACTGAAATAGGTATGAATCGTGCGGGAAACTGGGAATTCCTTTATGGAATGGGTCTGCATGCCGGATTCTACTACACCGATACCTATAAAATATTTGGCAAAGAGTATTACTATGGAAGGAACATCTTTAGCCCAGTACTGGGGATGGATGGATACCTGGGTATCGATTACAAGCTGGTTGACATCCCCATGAGTTTTGGAATCAGTTACCAGCCCTTTGTGGAGATCTCACTGATGCAGATCTTCGGTATCAACCTTTGGGATTTTGGATTCCATGTCAGGTACATGTTCTGACATAAGAAATAATAGAATTTCAATTAATAAACGAGATATAAACCAAAAAAAAATAACGATGAAAAAAATTATTACTATGATTGTTTTAATGGCACTGGCGCTGCCAACGATTGTAGCCCAGGAGCCTGCAGAAGAGGTCAAAGAGCCTGCAGAAGAGGTCAAACAAGAGCCTGCAGAAGAGGCTCAACAAGAGGCTCAACAAGAGGTCACACAGGAGCCTGCGGAAGAGGCTCCACAGGAGATTCCACAGGAGAAACAGACGCAAAATACGGGGGAGGTCCAGACCCTCTTTGGTTCCAATACGGGAAATGGAGGTTATGGCGCCTTTACCATTGGATATACGAGTATTAACAGCAAGGATGCCCTTTTGATGGGGGCACGGGGTGAATGGGTGATTGGTCATAGCTTCGGACTGGGTCTGGGCGGATATGGCTTTGTAAACGATCCTACCTATAATCCATTCAACGATCTTAACTATTCCCTTGCAGGTGGTTACGGGGGACTGATTATAGAGCCCATTCTTTTCGGATGGTTTCCGGTTCACCTCTCCCTTCCCATCATGATTGGTGGTGGTGGTGTGGCCCTGGCCTCTTACTACTCCGATCCTTATAATTCATATAACTACTATGACGGTTATGTGTCAGATGCGGCGGCATTCTTCGTGGCAGAATTTACTGCAGAGGTTGAATTTAACCTGGTCAGGTTCTTCAGGCTTGCAGTTTTCGGCAGCTACCGCTATACCTCCGACATCCTCCTGGAGAATACACCGGCCGATGCCTTAAGGGGCTGGAGTGCGGGGATGACCTTCAAGTTTGGGAGTTTTTAATACCCCCAAACCTGGCTTAGGCTTCCCCTGTGGGAAAGTTAGTAGCCAGGAATTTAGTAAAGACATATATTCGGTGGTCGACTGAATATTACGAGGGCCGGAATCCCGGTATGCATCTGGAGGATTCTGGCCCTTTTTCAATCTAAAAACAGAATCCAAGGGAAAAACTGAAACTTGGCATTGGAGTTTTATCGGAATCATCGGATATGCTTCCAAAGTACTCTCCCGGGAAATCCTGACTTTCGAATTTCATATTGTCAGAATTATACTCAAATCCGATCATTAAAAAACGGTATCGGAAATTCAGACCCGTAGCAAAACCTATACCTGGATTGGCAAGAAAAACTTCATCGACCTCATCTGAAAAAGGTACCAGTCCGGCGAACCATGGGATTTTAGCCTTAAAAAATACATCAAGAACCAGCTTTGAGGCAGGACTGTAAGAAAGAGAGGGTCCTATTTTGGAAGCCACTTTTACCAGTCCAATGGCAAAATCAAAAACCGGATCAATTTCTGTTAACTGATTATAAGATAACTCCAAATAGTCAACATTGATACCAAGGCGTAAACCATCTGACAGAGCTGCCTTGTTTAAGATGAAGATTTGACCTAATTCAAAAGTCCCGCCCGCTCGATTGAAATAATCCCAGAATTCCACATCATCAACACCAAGATAGGATGTGGCAGGAAGGGAATATGCAAAACGAACATAGAACTTGTTCTCCAGATCACCGCTGCTTGTGGACTGGTTCAAGGAATCACCACTGCTCTGGGCAAGGCTCAGAATAGAAATACTTAATACTATAACTGTTAAGCTTGTCTTTTTCATAACTGCTGTTTTAAGATCAGACCAGGTACCTGATACAACAATTTATAAAATTTCTTGATTAACAGCAAATTACATTTTATTTCTCAAGGGAGAAGAGGAACTCCAGTCCACCCTCTTTGTACTTTCGGGCCGAGATCTCACCATTATGAAGCTGTATGGCATTCTTCACGATGGCCAGGCCCAGCCCGGTTCCTCCGGTTTTCCGGGAGCGGCCGTCATCGATGCGGTAGAAACGTTCAAATATCCGGGTGAGGTGTCTGTCATCGATCCCTGTCCCCGTATTGGCGAAGGAAAAATAGTAGTTCTGCTTGTCCTCCAGATAGTTGGACAGATGGATCTTAATATTGTCGCCTCCGTATTTGATTACATTGTCGAAAAGGTTGTAAAATATGGAAAAGAGGAGAGATTTATTCCCTTCTATCTCCATCTTCCCTGGCAGATCCACATGCACGGAGATCTTGTGTTCTTTCAGCCTCGATTTCAGCTGCTCCTGAACCTCATCCACTACTTCACTGATGCTCACGGGCTTGAATTTATAGTTTTCCCCGGCTTCCTCAATTTTATTGAGCGTGCTCAGGTCTTCAATCAATTCTGAGAGACGACATGCCTGGGCATGAGCCTTATCAATAAAGTAGCGCTGCTTTTCAGCTGTTAGGCTGTTGTGCTGAAGGGTCTCCAGGTAACCCATCACGGTGGCCACAGGCGTTTTCAATTCATGGGCAATGTTGGAGGTCATCTGCTGCTTGATCAACCTTCGTTTCTCCAGCTTGGTGGAATCAACAATCACAATCTCGAAACTCTTATCCTTAAAAAAGACACATTTAACATTGAAATACCTGTTGTCCTTTTGAAGGTCCATTTCCATCTGCGGGAGTTCTCCGGCGAATGGCTCCAGGGGCTCCTCCAGATGGCGGTCAATAAACTTCAGAATGGGCTTCAGTTCCCCGAGTTCAAATATCTTTTCTGCCGAAATGGTAGAAATATCAGACAGCAGGTTCAGATTCTGAATAAAGTGATTATTGGTGAGCACCTTCTCCTTCCTGGGTGAGAAAAAAGCGATGCCTTCATTGAGGGCACTCAGATGGCTATAGAGTTTATCCTTCTCAATAAGCAGGTTCTTCTGGGCATCGTTGAGTTCTTTATAGAGGGAGGTAAACTCGCTGCTGATGCTGCCCAGTTCATCCTCGGAAAATTCCATGGATTCGTCCAGTTCTTCTCCGCTGCGGAGCCTGATAACAAAATACTTCAGTTTGGAAATGATATCTGAAAAATTCCTTGTGATGATATGCAGGATGACCGAGGTCACCAGGAAAAGAAGGAGCAGGTAGATGATGAAGAGTTTTTCCACGTGCAGAAAATCCTTGATCCTCACATCGTAAAGGGTTGCGGTTCTGACAAAGTAATCCGAATAGAATTTTGCGTAATAGTAGTAGCTGTTCCCGGTGGTGGCCGACTCCCTGATATTCGCACCCGATCCGGATACCACCGATTGGCGGACTTCCGGGCGTTCCAGGTGGTTTTCCATGGACCTGACTTCATCCACCTCGCTGTCGTATACCACGATTCCTCCGGGATTGATAATTGTCAGCCTGATGTTCTGAGCCGGCAGAATACCCATCAGAGAATCCATCAGCATGAAATGACCTGATTCCGGAATGGAGTTGTTCTCCATATAATTATGAGCGATCTCGGTAATATTATCCAGGGTGTTTTCCAGCTGACCGATCCTGAATTTTTTTTCACGATCGTATTGGAATATCATGACCAGCAGGGTAAACACTATGAAAATGGTCGAAAACGATATAAATAATTTTAGTCTGAAGCTCATTGTGTTACTATTTTTCAAAGGCATAACCATAACCCTGTTTGTTCCTGATGTACTTCCCATAACTCCCCAGTTTCTTTCTCAGGTGAGTAATATGTACATCGATGGTTCTTTTACTTACTACCACATCCTCATCCCACACCCGGTTCAGGATCTCCTCCCTCGACAGGATCGAGCCTTCGGATTTTAACAGGAGGACAAGTATTTCAAATTCCTTCCTTGTGAGATCAACCACCTTACCGGCGATTTTCACTTTTCTCTTTTTCAGGTTCACTACTAGATCATCTAAGCCAAGGGAACTCTGTTCAGGCTGCTTATCGAGGGATCCCCTTTTCAAAACCGCCTTTACCCGCACCACCACCTCTTTTACCGAGAAGGGTTTGCTGATATAGTCGTCGGCACCCAGACTGAAGCCGGTAAGCAACTCATCTTCTGTAGTCTTAGCAGTGATAAAGATGATAGGAACGCTCAGTTCACGTTCTTTTCGAAGCAGCTTGGCCAGCTTAAATCCCGACATCTCTCCCATCATCACATCCAGCAGGATGAGGTGAAATGATCCAATATCTTTCTTTAATGCCTCCTCTGCCGAATAGGCCACCTCTGTTTCAAAACCCTCCCCTTCCAGGTTGAACTGGAGGATTTCGCAGAGATCTTCCTCATCGTCTACAATCAATATTTTATACTCTTTCTCTTTCATGCGAGGCAGCTTAGGTCAACAGTTGAATCAAGCTACAATTTATTCATTTTTTGATCCATGCCTGACATTGGATCCTGAAATTGCATAGATGGACGATTCTGCAATATTGGTGGCATGGTCGCCTATGCGTTCAATGGATGAGAACATGGTTCGCATATCCACCATGTTATTCAGGATGGACTGACTCTTCTTGGGAAGGCCTGCTGCTTTGATGGCTCTTTTTAGCACCTTTTTATTCAATGCATCAAAAACACTCTCCTTCCGGATGGTCCGGGTGGCAATATCCTCATCGCTGTTAATAAATGAGAGTAGTGCATTGGCTACCATGCGGGATGTAGTCTTCAACATCCGTTGAAGTGCCGATGAGGACTCTTCCAGCAGGTCCGAATCCTTAAGCTCCATATACGTGCCGGTGACGGCCACAACCAGGTCGGAAACCCGTTCCAGGTTAATGGTCATATGGTAGATGGCAAACAGTCGCCGCAGGTCAACCGCTACAGGCTGATATAGCACAATGGTCCGGATAATGTTCTCGTCCAGGTGCATCTCATCCCGGTCAATCTTCTCCTCATTTTTGCGCAGCATCTTAACAAGCTCTTCCGGTCGGTCTTTCTGATCGGTGGTAAACAACTCTTCGAGCAGTTGTAATTGTTCCAGGACCAGGTTTGATATAAGCTCAAAGTCCTTTTCAATTTTCTGTATGGCCTGTTCTCTATTCATTGTTGTCTCCTTTTCTTATACAAATTTAACTGAACTTTCCAGTGAGATACTCTTCTGTTCTCATATCTATGGGCTTAATAAACATGTCCTTTGTTTTCCCGTACTCAATTAATTCTCCAAGATACATGAACATGGAGAAATCTGAAATCCGGGCAGCCTGGGCCATATTGTGGGTTACCATCACAATGGTATAACTCTCTTTCAGTACATTCAGCAGCTCCTCCACCTTCTTGGTTGCTACCGGATCCAGGGCAGAGGTAGGTTCATCCAGCAGGATGACATCGGGTTTAAATGCCAGGGCACGGGCTATGCAGAGGCGTTGTTGTTGTCCGCCCGAAAGAAAGGTTCCCTTCTTCACCAGGGAATCCTTTACTTCATCCCACAGGGCCACGTCCCGAAGCGATTGCTCCACGATATCATTTTTTTCGCTTTTCTGAAGGCGAATCCCGTTGAGCTTGTACCCGGCAATCACATTGTCATGAATGCTCATGGTGGGAAAGGGATTGGGACGCTGGAAGACCATCCCGATCTTACGTCTTAAGAGCATGGTGGACATGTCTGAAGTATCTTCCCCGTTCAGAAAAATATCGCCCTCCATCTCCACATTGGGGTACAGGTCATGCATCCTGTTGATGGCCCGAAGCAGGGTGCTCTTTCCGCAACCCGAGGGTCCCATGATGGCTGTGACCTTGTTTCTCTTGATTCCTGCACTTACAGCGGTCACCGCCGATTTATCCCTGTTATAGGAAACCGACAGATTGCGGATTTCCAGGACAGGATCTTGTATGGTTCTAATTAATTCACTCATTGTTTAACTCCTTCTTGCAATTATTTGTCGGGATAAGAGGTTCAGTAAGAGCACCATCATCATCAGCAGCAGGGAAGACGACCAGATCAGGTCGACCATATTGGGATCGTTATAGAACTCCCAGATCAGCAGTGGAATGGCACTGGTGGGTTTATCCACATGGAAATTCACCTCCATGCTCCCCAGGGCAGTCAGCATCAGGGGTGCTGTCTCGCCAATAATCCTTGAAATGGCCAGCAGGATGCCTGTAAGCAGCCCGCTGAATCCGGAGGGGATCAATACCCTCAGAATAATTTTATGGTAGGGAACGCCCAGGGCGAACCCGGCTTCCCTGATGGTTTCAGGAATCATCTTCAGGGTCTCCTCGGTGGAACGGATGATCAGTGGCATCATCATAATGGCAAGGGCGGTACTTCCGGCCAGTGCTGAAAAACCGTTCGTAATGTTCTTAACCACCCAGAAATAGGCAATCAATCCAAGTACAATGGAGGGAACACCCTGGAGGATATCCACAATATCCCGGACCACTCCAGCATATCTTTTGGTTTTTTGATCGTAAAGAAATATCCCGATCAGTAATCCCAGCGGAATGGCAATCAGAGAGGCGATCAATACCATGTAGAGCGTTCCGGTGATCCCGTTCAGGATTCCGCCCGGAATAATTTCACCGGCTCCCACAGCCAGCATGGCTTCGTAGGTATCAGGGGCTTTTTTAGTGAAAAAATCAAGATTAATCTGTTTGTATCCCTTGGCTACCAGTTTGTAAACGATCAGTAATATAGGAGAAATGGTGAGCATGGAGAAAAAGACAACGGTCCACCCAAACAGCCGGTTCTTTACTACCCGTCTGCTGACTGCCTTTTCTCCGCTATTTTCCTTTACTGCCGCCATCCCGCACTCTAATTAAACCTCTTAATAATCAGTTTTCCGATTCCATTGATGATCCCGGTAATAACAAAGAGCAGCAGGCCAATTGTAATCAGGGCGCTCAGTTTCAATCCTTCTGCCTCGCCAAACTGGTTTGCAATAACACTGGCCATAGTGTTTCCGGCACCAAAGATGCTTTCAGGAATGATGTTTGCATTTCCGATCAACATGGTAACCGCCATGGTCTCCCCCAGCGCCCTGCCAAAGGCAAGTACAAAACTTGTGAAGATCCCGGATCGTGCATTGGGAATAAGCACACTGAGGATCACTTCCCGCCTGGTTGCTCCCAGGGAGTAGGCCGCCTCCTTCAGATCGCTGCTTACCATCTTGATAATTTCTGTGGAAATGGAAGTGGCGTAGGGAATGATCATGATGGCCAGCACCACACCGGCAGTAAAGACCCCAAATCCCTGTGCATTCAGTCCCAGGTCCACAATCAGTGGTCTCAGTACATAAAATCCCCATAATCCATAAACAATGGAAGGGATTCCGGCCAGCATGTCCACCAGGGTGCCCACGATCCTTGCCATCCTGGTTCCCTGGTAGTATTCTCCGATAAACAGGGAGGTGGAGAAGGCAAGTGGAAAGCAGAGGATGATGGCTATAACAGAAGTCATCACCGTCCCTGCAACAAAGGCCAGGGCCCCGTAGTCCTCCTTGCCTTCCGTCGGATCCCATTGGGCAGATACAATAAAGCGCAGACCGAACTCCTTAAATGCAGGAACGGAGCCGTTCAAAAGTGACAGCACCATTCCAGCAGTAACAAGGATGATCACTACGGAAGAAAGAAACAGTACAATCTTGACTATTCTCTCGGTTTTTAACATTCTGCGTTCATTGTCATGGATTGTTCTCTGGCCCTCTGGCCCTTTTAGGGATTCAGGAGACTCTGGCCGTTATATACCACCGAGCTCAGAATTTCTTTAGCCTGTACTACAGTCTTCTGGGGAAGGGGAGCATAGTTCACCTGCCGGGCAAGAGCCTGGGCATCTTTTTCAATAAGCCAGGAAAGGAACTTAACGGTCTCCCCGGCCTGTGCCCGGGTCCTCTTGTTATAATTCTGCTCCTTATAGAGTATGATCCATGTGAAGCCACTGATGGGGTATGCTGCGGCATCATCTGAACAGGTTAGCATCACCTTGGTGTCTGCAGGTATTTCGCCCTGTGCAGCGGCACTGATAGATTCAAGGGTAGGCAGGACGAAGTTGCCTGCACTGTTTTCCACCTCTGCAAAAGGAATTTTCTGAGCGAACGCGAACTCCGATCCGATGTAACCCACAGCTCCTTCAGTCATCTTAATGGTTCCGGCTACTCCGGGATTTCCCTTGGCACCAATTCCCACGGGCCACTTAAGGGATTTACCCCTGCCCACCTGGCTTTCCCAGTCGGCACTGATCTTACTCATGAAATCACTGAAGATGTAAGTGGTGCCGCTTCCGTCTGAACGCTGGACCACTGTTACGGCCTGGTCGGGAAGGTTAATACCGGAATTGGTGGCTTTGATCCTGCCATCGTTCCAGTTTGTAATGTTGCCCATGAAGATATCCTGCAGGTTCTCATTGGAGAGCTTCAGTCCCTCAATTCCGGAAATATTGTAAGCAATAACCACTGCCCCGATGCAAGTGGGAATATGGACTATTTCAGCAGGCATTTCAGCTTCCTTTTCCTCGTTCAGAAAAGCATCTGTGGCACCGAAATCAACCACCATGTCTGTCAGACTCCTGATTCCTCCGCCCGACCCCACACCACCATAGGAAATGGATTGTCCGGATGTATTGGTGTAGTTCTTGATGGCTACGTTATAGAAGGGAAGCGGAAAGGTTGCTCCCGCTGCGGTAAGATTTACCGGCTTGGATTCGCTTTTGCCCGATTTACTATCCGATGAGCTGTTGCCACAGGATACTAAAAACAGGGCGATTGCTAAAATAAGTGACGTTGCTTTCATATTTCTTTTAGAATTTTATTTCAAGACTTAAATAAATTGAGTTTAATACTGAACTTTCGTCGGCCGGTATCCAGGCCTGGTAATTTGGTGTAATCAATAGTCCCTTCACAGGGTGAAACTCTATTCCCGCCAGGAACAGCTGACCGTCATTCCC
>CAYWGP010000266.1:0-17806 GCA_964458155.1 uncultured Bacteroides sp. | reverse complement strand
GGAGTATCCATCGACAGTTATGGGAGGTTCCGGGAGCTGACCGGTCCCAGCTATAGTGAATACAAATTAACTCCTCCCACCTTCCTGATCAGTGCTACAGATTATGCCAGAAATTTCAGAGCCTTTCTGGAGGAGAAAACTGTGGATCAGCCTTTCTGCTTCTGGTACGGCGGACACGAACCACACCGTTTCTATGAGTTTGGCTCAGGTCTTGAAAAGGGAGGGAAAGCACTGGAGGAAATCGACCGGGTCCCGGCCTTCTGGCCCGACGTGGATACGGTTCGCACCGACTTGCTTGACTACGCCTTTGAGATTGAGCATTTCGACATCCACCTGATGCAGATTCTGGAGATGCTTGAGGAAAGTGGTGAATTGGAGAACACCATTGTAGTGGTCACCGCCGATAATGGGATGCCCTTTCCCAGGGTAAAGGGACAGGTATACGAGTATTCCAACCATCTGCCCCTGGCCATTATGTGGCCCGATGGGATTCATAATCCGGGACGGGTGGTGGATGACTTTGTTAGCTTTATCGATTTTGCACCCACCTTCCTGGAAGTGGCTGGTGTGGACCCGGAGAAGTCGGAGATGCCGGATATGACAGGCAGGAGCCTGACCGAGATCTTCTATTCTAAGAGGGACGGACAGGTCATTGAAGACAGGGATTATGTGCTGGTGGGAAAAGAACGGCATGATCTGGGGCGGCCCCATGATCAGGGATACCCCGTTCGGGGAATCGTAAAGGAACAGTGGCTCTACCTGCATAACTATCACCCCGATCGCTGGCCGGCCGGTAATCCGGAGACAGGCTACCTGAACTGCGATGGAGGGGCCACCAAATCCTTTATCCTGAACCAGCGGCGGGTGTTTGGGAAGCCTGAATTCTGGGAGCTTAACTTTGGTCTGCGTGTTCCGGAGGAATTATACAATATCAGGGAGGATCCCTTCTGCATGAATAACCTGGCCGCTGAGCCGGCTTATTCTGCAAAACTGGAGGCTTTAAGGAGTGAGCTGAGGGAGAAGCTAACTGCCCAGGCCGATCCCCGCATCCTTGGGAGGGGTGAGGTTTTTATGAGCTATCCCTATGCCGAAGCAAACAGGGGGATGTATGAAAAGATCATGGCCGGCCAGGAGGTAAATACCGGCTGGGTGTATGACTCGGACTTTGAGCCCGAATGGCTGGAAAAGCATTAAGACTACTATATTTTTTAACTATATTGAGAAGCCGGAATGACTGATCTAAATCTATGATATCAAATGACTTTTATTTCCAAAAGAGACTATACCTCTTATAAGCGCTACTGTAAAACACTGAGACTGGAAGATGACCCGCAGCTGATCGAAGAGTACAAAAGAGTTCATGCTCCCCATTCCACCTGGCCTGAAATTACCCGGGGGATGATAGAGGTTGGGATTATTGATATGGAGATCTATATCATGGGAACCCGGCTTTTTATGATTATGGACATCCTGCCCGAGGTAGATCATGATAGCGCCATGACAGAACTGGCCACCAAGCCTCGCCAGTCGGAGTGGGAAACCTTTGTTTCCAGGTTTCAGAAGACATCTTCAGATGCCTCTGCCGATGAAAAGTGGCAATTGATGGAGAGGATCTATAAACTGGAGCGATAGGGATGATGATAGATGCACATCACCATCTCTGGGATTACAATTCGGAGGAGTATGATTGGATTGATGATTCCATGAATGTTCTGAAGCGCGATTATCTTCCTGATGACCTGAAGCCGGAATTGTCACAAACAGGGGTCACCGGAACAGTGCTTGTGCAGGCCAGACAGAGTCTTGAAGAAACTGGCTGGCTGCTCGAACTGGCAGATAAGCATGCCTTTATCAAAGGGGTGGTAGGCTGGCTCGATCTGTGCTCACCGGGGCTCTTTCAACAGTTGGAAAAGTATGGTGCATATTCCGCTCTGGTGGGGCTGAGGCATGTGCTTCATGATGAAAGTGACGATGCATATATGTTGCGCCCGGATTTTATGAATGGGATTGCACGGCTGGAAGCATGTGGACTAACTTATGACCTTCTGTTATTTCCCAGGCACCTGCTGCGAGCTATGGAACTGGCAAAAGCCTTTCCAAACCAGCGCTTTGTGCTGGACCACCTGGGAAAGCCTTTTATTATGGATGGGATCATGGAGCCATGGAAAAGCCATATTACCCGGCTGGCTGCCTGCCCCAATGTCTGGTGCAAACTTTCCGGGATGGTAACCGAAGCCCATTGGAAGAATTGGAATTATGAGAAACTGCTTCCTTATATGGAGGCTGTGCTTGAAGCATTTGGGCCGGGTCGTATCATGGTGGGAAGTGACTGGCCCGTCTGCAGACTGGCCGGAGAGTACAGCGAGGTAATGAACATGGTCCTGAAATTCACGGATTCCATGGATAAAAGGGATCAGAAAAAAATATTATATCAAAATGCTGTAGATTGCTATCAACTTAAACTGAACGATAATGGAGAAGAGAAAGTTCAAGGTTCTTGAAAAACAGTACCTGGTTCCCTTTATACTGATCACATCCTGTTTTGCATTTTGGGGATTTGCCAATGATATTACAAATCCCATGGTAAAGGCTTTTTCAAAAATATTCCTGATGAACCCGGTGCAGGGATCATTGGTGCAGGTGGCCTTTTACGGGGGCTATTTTGCCATGGCCTTCCCGGCTGCCATCTTTATCAGGCGCTTTACCTACAAAGCAGGGATCCTGGTAGGATTGGGCCTGTACGCTACCGGAGCACTGCTATTTATTCCTGCCAGTTCCATTGGACTTTACGCTCCTTTTTTGATTGCCTATTTTATTTTGACATGCGGACTTTCTTTCCTGGAGACCAGTGCCAATCCCTACATCCTTTCCATGGGTGCTGAGGAGAGTTCCACACAGCGGCTTAACCTGGCCCAGTCCTTCAACCCCATTGGCTCCATTACAGGGATGTTTGTGGCTAAGACCTTTATCCAGGCCCGGCTGAATCCCGCCGACACGGAGCAGCGCAAATTGTTGAGCCCCGGGGAGTTTGAGGCCATGAAAATGAGCGACCTGGAGATCCTTAGCTCCCCTTATATCATTATCGGAATTGTCATCATAATGATGTTTATCCTCATTGCTGCCGTACGCATGCCAAAGAATGCAGACTCAACCAAAACCATTGATTTCTTTCCCACGTTGAAAAGAATCTTCTCCCTTCCACGTTACCGGGAAGGGGTGGTGGCTCAGTTCTTCTATGTGGGGGCGCAGATTATGTGCTGGACCTTTATTGTGCATTACGGCACACGTCTTTTTATGAGTCAGGGCATGGGTGAGCAGGAGGCCGAGGTGCTTTCGCAGCAATTTAATATAGTGGCCATGGCCATCTTTATTGTTAGCAGGTTTTTAAGTACATTCCTGATGCGATATATCAGGCCCGGCCGTTTACTGATGTTCTTTGCCATAGGCGGTTTTGTGTGTATAGCAGGTGTGATACTTTCGCGGGGAATCATGGGAATGTATTTCCTTGTGGCTACTTCTGCATTTATGTCACTGATGTTCCCAACCATCTACGGGATTGCGCTCAGGGGACTGGGCGAGGATGCCAAGTTTGGTGCGGCCGGACTGATCATGGCCATCCTGGGAGGATCGGTAATGCCACCCCTGCAGGGAGCCATTATCAAGCAGGGGACCATTATGTCCATGCCTGCTGAGAATATATCCTTCATTATCCCGCTTATTTGCTTTGTGGTGATAACTGTCTATGGCTACAGGACCAGGACCTTTGCACATTAAAATCCATTTGTCCCTACAATGAAACTTACAAAAAAGAAAGCATTGGGACTAACCGGACTGCAGGTGCCGCAGGTGGTTTATGGTAGCAGTTACCTGGGGAACCTTTACAGGGAACTGCCCTATGATGAGAAGCTGGAATTGATGGGCCGCTGGTTTGAATGCACAGAAAAGCCGGTGGTAATCGATACAGCCGGGAAGTATGGCGCCGGACTTGCCCTGGAGGTCATTGGCCGGGGACTGGCCGATCTGGGGATCAATCCGGCCGATGTAGTGATAAGCAACAAACTTGGCTGGTACCGGGTTCCGCTTACAAAAAAGGAACCCACTTTCGAGCCTGGTGTCTGGGCTGGATTGGAATATGATGCTGTTCAAACCTTTGGTTATGAAGGAATTATAAAATGTTATGAACAGGGTGAGAAGCTGCTGGGAAATGGCTACTCTTCTGAGCTGGTATCGGTTCATGACCCTGATGAGTACCTTCAGGCTGCCGGCAATCCGGCCGGGCGCGAACGTCGCATGATGGATATACTGGAGTCCTACAGGGCCCTCTTTGATCTGAAGAAAGAGGGCAGGGTGAAGGCCGTTGGAATCGGCTCCAAGGACTGGACTATCATCAGGGAACTCTATGAACATGTACCTTTCGACTGGGTTATGTTTGCAAATAGCTTCACCATTTTCAGTCACCCCGATGAAATACTGGACTTTATGGATCAGCTGGATAAGGATGGTGTTGGCATAATAAACTCGGCGGTGTTTCATGGTGGTTTCCTGACCGGCGGAGATAAGTTTGACTATAAGGATGTGGATCCTGCTTCAGAGATGGGGCAGAAGCTCCATAGATGGAGGGAAGCATTTGAGATCTTATGCGCGGAGAAGCAGCTTCATCCGGGCGATGCAGCCCTCCATTTCGCATTGTCGCATCCGGCCATTGTCAGTATAGCACTGAACACCAGCAAAGCGGATAAGATGAATCGCAATGTGGAGATCCTGCAACAGACGATTCCTTCATCCTTCTGGAAGGCCTTGAAAAAAATGGGATTAATAGATCCCGGGTACAAATATTTGTAAGTAAGATGAAAGTAATTATGATCCATAAGCCGGAAAGCGTGTCTGTGTTGGAGGCAGCTGTTCCGGTTCCTGCTCGGGGAGAAGTACTGCTCCGGATGGATTATGTGGGATTTTGTGGCTCTGATCTGAGCACTTACCTGGGTAAAAATCCCATGGTAAACTACCCCAGGGTACCCGGACATGAGATATCCGGAGTTATTTCTGATATAACAGAGGGGGTGCCAGACGTATTTAAACCCGGAGATTCTGTGACCGTGGTCCCCTATACAAATTGTAGATCTTGTCCTTCATGCAGGAGGGGGCGGACCTATGCCTGCCGGGAAAATCAGACCCTGGGTGTGCAGCGTGATGGTGCCATGCAGGAATATCTGGCTGTCCCCTGGCAGAAGATTCTTCCGGTGTCCAAACTCAATGAGCTGGAGCTGGCCATGGTGGAGCCTCTTACCGTGGGATTTCATGCCATAGAACGCGGACGGGTCGTGAAAAGCGATGTGGTGATGGTGCTTGGCTGCGGCATGATCGGTGCCGGGGCCATTGCCGGGGCATCATTACGTGGTGCCACCGTCATAGCAGTGGACATTGACGATCATAAGCTGGAGCTGGCCAAAGAGCTGGGTGCCAGGCATGTAATAAATTCCACACGGTCCGGCCTGCACCAGGAGCTGAAAGGCATCACCGGTGGCGATGGTCCGGATGTGGTGATTGAAGCGGCCGGGAATCCACTTACCTACCGGGCCGCTGTGGATGAAGTGGCATTTACAGGAAGGGTCGTTTGCATCGGATATGCAGGAAGCGAGGTCTCCTTTGCAACAAAACTGTTCGTGCAGAAGGAAATCGACATCATGGGATCGCGCAATGCCACTCCGGAAAATTTTGAACAAGTGATCGCCTACCTGGAACAGGGAACTTTCCCCCTGGAAAAGATGATTACCCTGAAGGTACAGCCCCATGAGGCAGACCTGGCACTGAAGGACTGGGCGGCAAATCCGGGGCGTTTTATGAAAATTCTAGTTGATTTTAAATCCTAAATCAGATATAATGAAAAAGTTCTTCAGCCTTTTACTAATTGCCATGCTTGTTGCATGTGCCGGTCCAAAGACACCTGAAGCCACTGATCAGCAAAGCTATGAGGCCAATTGGGAGTCCCTCTCCTTACATCAGGCCGCTCCTGAGTGGTTCCAGGATGCCAAGCTGGGTATATATTTTCACTGGGGGATCTATTCAGTCCCTGCCTATGGCAGTGAGTGGTATCCCCGTTTCATGCATCTGGAGGATCATGATATTTACAGGCATCATGTGGAGACCTATGGACATCCATCGGAATTTGGCTACCACGATTTTGTACCCATGTTCAAAGCTGAGTATTTTGATGCGGCAGAGTGGGCCGATCTGTTTCAAGAAGCAGGGGCACGCTTTGCCGGACCGGTGGCAGAGCACCACGACGGCTTTGCCATGTGGGACAGTGATGCCACACCCTGGAACGTAGCCGATATGGGTCCGGGAAAAGATATTACCGGACTGCTTGCTGCCGAGCTGAAGAAACGGGATATGAAGCTGATAACCACCTTCCACCATTCCAAGCAGCTTCAGCGATACGACAGTATCGCATCTGAAGGACACGAGCCCTATCAATGGAGTCATTACCCCTGGAACATCGAAATGCCCACTTCTTCCGATGATCCGAAACTTCAGATGCTTTATGGCAATATGCCAGAGGACCGGTGGCTGGAGGAGATATGGTTAGGAAAGCTTAAGGAGGTTATAGACCAGTATCAGCCAGATATTATCTGGTTTGACTACGTCCTGGATAAAATACCCGAGGAATACCGTCAGAACTTCAGCGCCTACTATCTGAATGAAGCCGGGAAGTTGGATAAGGAGGTGGTCATTGTAAGGAAGCAGGATGATCTTCCCGTTAACTATACTGTGGATGACCTGGAGAAATCCAGAAAGAATGTGATCAGTGAGGAGCCCTGGATGACCGATGAGACCATCAGCAAGGGAAGCTGGTGCTATACCGATAATCTGGATATTAAAACATCGGCAGATGTCCTGCATGTGCTTATAGATATTGTAAGTAAAAACGGGGTCCTGCTTCTGAATGTCTCACCCATGGCCGATGGTACCATTCCGGCAAACCAGAAAAAGGTATTGCTGGACATGGGAGCCTGGCTCGATGCTTACGGAGAGGCAATCTACAGCACCCGCCCCTGGTATACCTTTGGAGAAGGACCAACCAGGGAACCCGAAGGACATTTCAAGAATCACCAGGAGTTCCTGAAAATCAAGTACTCATGGAAAGATATTCGCTATACCACCAGGGATAATATTATCTTTGCTACTCTGCTGGGATGGCCGGGAGCAGGGGAGCAGGTAGTGCTGACTGCATTTGCAGCTGCTAATCTGCCCCAACCCCTGGAGGTTTCTTCGCTTGAACTGTTGGGAAGCAGTGCTCCACTGGATTGGGAAATAAATGAAGACGGATTGTCAATGACCATTCCACAGGAGGCCCCTGATAAGATGGCTGTTGTATTTAAGATTGAAACCCGCTAAAGCTCTTTTGTTATGATTAGATTTATTGGGGGATTATTGTTAAGCGCAGTTTTGTGTTCCTGCGTAAATAAGGAGGAGGGTCCGCCCAATATCCTCTTTATTTTTGCTGATGATCAGTGCTACAATACCATCCGGGAACTGGGGAATGAGGAGATCTATACCCCTGCGCTGGATGAACTGGCCAGGCGGGGAACAGTCTTTACCACCACCTATAATATGGGGGGATGGCATGGCGCAGTCTGCGTCGCCTCCCGCACCATGCTCAATACCGGAAAATTCCTCTGGAGGGCCAATGCCCTGGAAACTCAGCTGGATACCCTGGCAGCCCGGGGTCAGTTATGGAGCAAGGAGATGGAGAAGCTGGGCTACGATACCTACATGACAGGGAAATGGCATGTGAACATCCAGCCTCCGGAGATATTCAATCATGTGGGTACGGTCAGGGCCGGTATGCCCGGTGCAGTTCCGGAGATGTACGACCGGCCCCTGGATGAGAATGACTGGCAATGGACCCCCTGGGATACAGCTTTTGGAGGCTTCTGGAAAGGTGGAACCCACTGGACCGAGGTAGTGGCCAACGAGACCATGGGCTTTCTGGACCGGGCCTCTGGATCGGAGAATCCCTTCTTTATGTATGTGGCATTTAATGCACCTCACGATCCTCGTCAGTCGCCCAGGGAATATGTTGATATGTACCCCCTGGAGCATGTGGCCATACCGGAGAATTATCTTCCTGAGTATCCCTTAAAGGACGAAATAGGATGTTCTGAAGACCTTAGAGATGAGAAGCTTGCACCATTTCCGCGAAGCCCTTATTCGGTAAAGGTACACCGGCAGGAGTACTATGCCATTATCTCCCATCTGGATGCACAGATTGCTAGGATCCTTGCTCACCTGGAGGAAACCGGTCAGGCCGATAACACCTGTATTTTCTTCACGGCCGATCATGGCCTTTCAGTGGGTCAGCACGGTCTGATGGGAAAGCAGAACATGTACGATCACAGCATGCGTCCACCCCTTCTGGTGGCCGGACCCGGTATTCCCGGAGGCAAGAGGGAGCATATGGCGGTATACCTGCAGGATATTATGCCCACCACCATTGAGTATGCCGGAGGAGAAGTGCCCCAATGGGTTGAATTCAACAGTCTCAGACCCTTTGTTGAGGGGAAGCAGACTGCTTCCAACTATCCGGAGGTATATGGAGCTTATATGGATCTGCAAAGGATGATCAGGATGGACGATTACAAACTGATTGTTTATCCGGATGCAGGTGTGATAAAATTGTTTGACCTGATTAATGATCCTTACGAGAAACACAACCTGGCAGCAGCAAGCGGAGCACAGGAACGAATCAGAAGCATGTTTCGTAAATTGCAGGAAGTGCAGGTGGAAATGGGAGATACCCTGCTTTTGTCATTATATAACTATAAACTTTAGAGGCAAATGGAACTAAGGAAGGATGCCAGATACGCAATAATTATCCCCACCAGTATGGGGATCCGGATTACCCCGGTAAAAGGTCAGCCCGTGCACAGCAGCGAACTGTTCAGGATGGATGTCACCAGTGCCGAATCCAATGTGGGAAGTACGGCTTCCTTTCTCGGACTGCCGGTAAAGATTCTCACCACTTTCGTGAAAGGGAGTCCCATTGCCAGGAAGATCAAGGACAACCTTGCCAGCCGGCACATGGATTATGAAGGTCCGGAAGTGGAGCAGGGAAGCCCCTGGGGCTACCGTCACCAGATCAATATTGCTGATTCTGGTTTTGGATCCCGTGGTCCCCGGGTGCATAATGACAGGGCCGGTGAGGTGGGGCGTACACTGAATGTTAAGGATTTTGATCTGGATCGTATTTTTGGACAGGAGGGTGCCAGGATTGTACATCTTTCAGGATTGATCGCGGCTCTTTCGCCCGAGACAGGCCAGTTCTGCCTGGAAATAGCCAGGGCGGCAAAAAAATACGGAACCCGCATCTCATTTGATCTGAATCACCGGGCCTCCTTCTGGGTGGGGCGGGAAGAGGAGCTGAATGAGATCTTTAAGGAGATCGCTTCCATTTCTGATATTCTTATTGGAAATGAAGAGGATTTTCAGCTTTGCCTTGGAATTGAAGGCCCTGAAACCGGAGGCAAGGATCTGGCTTCCAAAATTGATGGATTCCAGGGAATGATCGAAAGAGTGAAAAATGCTTTTCCCGATGTGTCGGTCTACGCTACGACTCTTCGCCAGGTAATAGGCACCAACACACATATGTGGGGTGGGATTATTTCGGAGAATAATAACTGGCACGTGGTGGAACCTCGTGAAATCTATGTCTACGATCGAATCGGGGGAGGTGATGGCTTTGTGAGTGGTATGCTCTATGCTATCCTGAAGGGCTGGGAAGCTGAAAAGTGGATCCAGTTCGGATGGGCTGCAGGGGCCCTGGCGGCCACCCTGGAGACCGATTATGCCCAACCTGCCGATGAGGAACAAATATGGAGCATCTGGCAGGGAAATGCCCGGGTGCAGCGCTAATTTCATTCTTTCATGGTACAAAGCGCTCTTGTAGATCCCTACCGACTTGATGAAAACGCCGTCCTGGAGGCTCCTTCCAGGTTAAGACAGAAACTTAAGTTCCTTGGACCGGGATTTATTCTATCTGCTTCGGTGGTTGGATCGGGAGAATTGATTGCTACAACTTCTCTGGGCGCCAAAGCGGGTTTTGTCACCCTCTGGGTGATCCTGGTAAGCTGCCTGGTAAAGATTGTGCTGCAGCTGGAGTTTGGACGCCTGTCCATTACCCGGGGTGTTACGGCTATGAATTTGATGAATGAAATGCCAGGACCCCGCTTCGGAAAGAAGAAGATTAGCTGGGCCGTCTGGTCCTGGCTGGTACTCTGGTTATTTAAACCCTTACAGTTAGGAGGGATTATTGGAGGAGTGGCCATTATCCTTAATATAGCCATCCCGTACCTGTCCATTGCTGTCTGGACCATAGTGGTGGCCTTTGTGGTCATTACGGTCATGCTTTTTGGCTTTTACGAGGTGGTGGAGAAGGTCTCCCTGGTGTTTATGGGGCTTTTTACGCTCTTTACCCTGCTGGCCGTCTTCATGGTCCAGAGCACAGACTTTGCTGTAAGCTGGCCCGATATTGCTGAAGGGCTCTCCTTCAGGCTTCCAAAGGGGAGCGTGGGCTTTGCTTTTGCTGCATTCGGACTGACCGGGGTGGGAGGGGACGAGATACTCTCCTATAATTACTGGTGCATTGAAAAGGGCTATGCCCGCTATACCGGTAGCAGGGATGATTCCGGGCAATGGAAAAGCCGCGCCAGGGGGTGGATCCGTGTCATGTATATGGACGCCTTTTTATCCATGATTGTCTATACCGTAGTCACTGCAGCTTTTTTTCTACTTGGTGCATCCATTCTTTATGAACGGGGCGATTTACCGGAAGGTTACCAGATGATTGAGTCTCTTTCCAGGATTTACACCGAATCGGTGGGCCCCACTGCCAAGAATATATTTCTGATGGGCTCTTTCGTCGTGCTGTTTTCGACACTTTTTGCGGCACTGGCCATACGGACCCGTGTTTTCTCCGACCTGTTCGGGGTGGTGGGATGGATCGATTTCAGCAATATGCGGTCACGCTTGCGGACTATCAGGATCCTGGCTGCGGTATTCCCTGTGCTGTGGACCATTGCTTTCCTGCTTATAAAATTGCCGGTACTGATGGTCACTATTGGTGGCATTGCCACTTTTGTGATGCTCTTTATCGTGGTCATTGCAGGAATATGGTTCCGCTTCGGCCCCGGCGAAAAAGTAGTCCCCCCGGGAAGGATCTACAGGATTTTCCTTATTATCAGTTGCGCAGCCATCTTCATGGTTGGCATCTACGGGATCATCAAACTGTTTTGAATCTTACTGAATAAACAGAATTGAAGCCGGTGCGGGAAGTTCAAGCCTGCTGCTGCTTTCAGAAAGCAGACCTGTGGCTGCATCAATATTGTAGAGCCTGATATAATCGGATCGTTCACCGGCAACCAGCATATATTTACCCGAAGGATCAACATTGAAGTCCCTGGGCCAGTTGGGTACCTGCTCCATTACCTGTATGCGGCTGACTGAGCGGTCATCGTTAATCCGGAATGTGCTAATACAACTATTCTCGCCCCGTGTGGAAGCATATACAAATTTCCCATTGGGATGAACCCTGACAGCTGCCGGATATTTCATTCCTTCATGAGATGCTTCCACGGTACTCAAGGTATTTATTTCTGCAATTTTACCTGTGCTCCCATCGTATGTACAGGCAGTGATGCTGGAGTTAATCTCATTAACAATGTATAAAGATGAGCCATCGGGATGAAAGGCCAGGTGTCGTGGTCCTGCACCCGGTGCCAGATCAAAGCTGGCCTGATCCGGATTGGGAGTCAGCATTCCGCTTTCAGCATCAAAGGCATAGATTAACACTTTATCGCATCCCAGGTCGGGAACCAGCAGGAAATTCTGACCCGGATCCAGCACTACCTGGTGGGCATGGGGCCCCTGCTGCCGGCTTTCCACCGGTCCTGAACAATCACCAACGACCACGGAGCTTGCAGGTGCAATTTCCCCCTTCTCATTCACTGGTAATGCTGTGGCATGTCCGCTTCCATAGTTGGCCGCAAAGATATAATCTCCATCCTTGTTGCAATGGATGTGGCAGATACCCGAACCTCCACTGGACTGACTGTTAATCATACTCAGGCCCAGGCTCGCCTGATCAACAGAAAAGGAAGTGACACTGGCCTGCTCGTTATCCTGGTTCAAAGCTGACTGATTAATGGCAAAAAGATACTGTCCTTCCGTACCCAAATCCAGGTAGGATCCTGCTCTTGCACCTGCAAAAGAATCCACAACTGCCAGGTTTTCATTTTCAGTATCTAATTCGCATAGATAAATAGAGTGGGAGATATTCCCATTGGATGATCCTACATAAAATTTCATGGTAAGTGCATTTTCCGGACTTTCACTACAGCTGAAAAGTGCCACAATAGCAAATGCTGTAAGGCCCCTTTTTAATAATATACTAATCTTTTTCATAGCTCCAATGTATATATAATTAAGCATTAAGCATTAACCTTTTCTCTTCCACGTACTTTCAATTTCCTCCAGTCTCTTTCCCTTGGTTTCGGGAACCATCCTGATTACAAACCAGGCAGCAATGAATCCCATCAGTCCATAGATCCAGTAGGAGAATCCATGACTGAAAAGCCTGGTAAGAAGAGAGCTTTCATTCATCATGGGGAAGGTCCAGGATACAATCAGGTTGGCGATCCACATGGTTGCCACCGCGATGGACATGGCCCCTTTAATACTGTTGGGAAAGATTTCAGACAGCAGGACCCAGGTGACCGGTCCCCAGCTCATGGCAAAGGCAGCAGTATAACACAGCATAAATATCAATGATACAATACCGATTTTTCCAAGGAAAAAGGAAAAACCCAGGGCCAGCATGCTGATTCCCATGGCTATGGCGCCAATGATCATCAGGGGTTTTCTTCCAAAGCGGTCCACCGTAAAAATGGCCAGCACAGTAAAGATGAGGTTCACCAGCCCCACCACAATGGTCTGCAGCAGGGATGAATCGTTCCCTGCACCCATGCTCCTGAAAATATCCCCGGCATAGTAAAGTACCACATTAATGCCCACAAACTGCTGGAAAACCGATAGCAGGATTCCCACAACAAGTACCAGTCCCCCGAAGGAGAGCCATGGTACCCTGTTTTCAATAAGTGAATTCTTTATATCGGCCAGGACTCTGTCGGCATTGACCGGATTGATTTTTTTCAGGAGGTCAAGTGCCTTGCTTTCCTGTTTTTTCAGTACCAGGTAGCGTGGCGATTCAGGAACAAAAAAGAGCAGGATCAGGAAAAGGGTGGCAGGGATGCATTCCGAGCCAAACATCCATCTCCAGCCTGTTGCATTGATCCACTCAGTTGCCTTTCCCCTGGCAATGTAGTAGTTCACAAAGTAAACCACCACCATGCCGAAGATGATGGCGAACTGGTTCCAGCTTACCAGCTTACCGCGGATGTTAGCAGGGGCAATCTCAGCGATATACATGGGAGAAAGCATGGAGGCCAGCCCCACTCCAATTCCCCCGATGATCCGGTAAAGGATGAAGGAAGAAATGGTGGAAAGGCCCATGAAATTAAGCTGTTCGGGCATGGCAGATCCCAGAGCTGAAACCAGGAAAAGGATGGCAGCCAGGATTAATCCCCGCTTTCTTCCGATGCTCTGACCCACATACCCTCCAAGGGAAGCTCCGATTATACAGCCCACCAGGGCGCTGGAAATTGTAAAGCCCTTGATTGAGTTAGCCAGAGATTCGCTAAGTACATTTTCTCCCCTGAGAAAGAAAAAGAAGAGTAAAAATAGCCCGCTTACCCACAATGCACCGCTCAATGTAGCTGCCCTGCCTTTTTTAAACAACCTGAATATAAAGCTGGTAATAAAGGCAAAAATGACAACAAAACAGATACTTACAATCCCCTTGAACTGCAGGATTGTGGCCGAAGCCAGCACCGGGTCATTTTCCATGGGCGTGATAAAGAATTGCCTCAGGGCATCGGTGGCCCCATTGATAACTGCTGTATCATATCCAAACAGCAGTCCCCCCAGGGTTGCCACCATCGTCAATGCATAGATTACCGGGGGTATGGAGCGGGATCGCTGGTTTTTACTCATTCTGTCTATTTGATGTACTGGTTGATAATGGACTCGTACAGCTCCTGCTTGCCGGATATCTGTGCCGGTACTCCATTGACTTTTGCCAGGGCACTCAGCTCTTCAAGGCTCAGTTCTCCCTTCTCGAATCTGGCGCCGTCACCGCTGTCAAAGGACTTATAGCGTTCAGCCCTCATCTTTAAAAAGGCCGATTTTTCAAGCATTTCCAGGGTGATTTCAAAGGCCCTGGCAAATACATCCATCCCGCTTATATGGGCGATAAAGATATCTTCCATATCCGTACTGTTTCGTCGGGTCTTGGCATCGAAATTAATTCCGCCTGTGCTAAATCCCCCTGCTTCCACTATGGGCAGCATCGCTTCCACAAGTTCGTAGAGATTTACCGGGAACTGGTCCGTATCCCAACCGTTCTGGTAGTCTCCGCGGTTGGCATCAATGGAGCAGAAGAGCCCGTTATCCACGGCCACCTGCAGCTCATGCTGAAAGGTGTGCCCGGCAAGGGTGGCATGGTTCACTTCGATGTTCATTTTAAAATCACCGGCCAGTCCGAACTTCTGCAGGAAGCCGATCACCGTGGCCGTATCAAAATCATACTGGTGTTTGGTGGGTTCCATGGGTTTTGGCTCGATCAGGAAGGGGCCGGTGAATCCCTTACTGCGTGCATAATCCTTGGCCATATGGAGGAATTTGGCCAGGTGCTCCTGTTCGCGCTTCATATCAGTATTCAGCAGGGTCATATAACCTTCCCTTCCTCCCCAGAATACATAGTTTTCACCTCCAAGAGCGATGGTGGCATCCAGGGCATTTTTTACCTGGGTGGCCACCCAGGGAAGTACGTTGAAATCGGGATTTGTAGCGGCCCCGTTCATATAGCGTGGATTGGAGAAAACATTGGCAGTACCCCACAGCAGTTTCACTCCGGAATCGGATTGCTTCTGTTTGGCATACTCCACCATGTTTTGCATGTTGGATTCATATTCCTTCACCGAACTTCCCTCGGAAACCACATCGATGTCGTGAAAGCAATAATAGGGGGCTCCAATCTTGGTAATAAATTCAAAGGCAGCATCCATCTTGTTTTGAGCGCGGTCAATGGCATTGTTGCCATTGGCCCAGGGAAAGAGCTGGGTCCCAGGCCCGAAAGGATCTTCGCCGGTTCCGCAGAAGGTGTGCCAGTAAGCGATGGCAAAACGCATATGCTCCTTCATGCTTTTTCCTGCGATGACTTTATTTTCATCATAGAATTTAAAGGCCAGAGGATTGTCAGATTCCCTGCCTTCGAATTTGATCTTCCCGATGCCCGGGAAATACTCTTTTTTACCTAGTAAGTAGTCCATTTTATCTTGTCTTATAAGTTATATGAAAGGTCTATCCTGTTACACATTTGTCGAGAATTACTTTCCACTGTAAATAGGCCTCATCGTACTTTCCCGATTCCCTGTATGTGGGCTCTACTACCATCCTTCTGTTCAGATTTTCAAAGGCCTCTTCAAATGAGCCAAAAATGCCGGACCCTATTGCGGCACCGTTTGCCGCCCCGATGGAACCGTCCGTATCGTACAGTTCAATGGTGGCGCCTGTCACTTCTGCCAGGGTTTCCCTGAATATCCGGCTGAGGAACATATTGGCCCATCCGGCCCTGATCACGGTAGGATTGATCCCGATCTCTTTAAGTATATTCATTCCGTAGTGGAACGAAAAGGCCACACCTTCCTGGGCAGCCCTCACCAGGTGGGCACTGGTATGAATATTAAAATTGATGTTTTTAACTGTGGCTCCCACGTTCTTGTTACCAAGCATTCTTTCTGCTCCATTGCCAAAGGGTAACATCAGAAGTCCGTCCGAACCGATTGGTGCCCCCATGGCCAGATCGTTAAGAGCCGGGTAGTTCATTTCTCTCCGGGAAAGCTGCTCCTTTAGCCAGGAATACTGGATGCCGGTACCATTGATACAGAGCAATACGCCCAGCCTGTTCAGTTCAGGACTGTGATTCACATGGGCAAAGGTATTGACACGACTGCTTGGATCATATTTTACCTCATCACTTACTCCGTACACTACTCCCGATGTTCCGGCGGTGGCCGCAATTTCACCTGGATTCAGCACATTTAAAGAAAATGCATTGTTGGGCTGATCACCTGCACGATAGGCGATCTTGATACCGGGGACCAGTCCAAGCTCTTCGGCAGCAGTAATGGAAAGGCGCCCCTGTTCCGAAAAGGTTGGTACAATATCTGGAACCAGGTGTTTATGGATCCCGTAGTATTCCAGCAGGAATTCAGCCAGCGAGTTCTCGTGGAAATCCCACATGATTCCTTCGGACAAGCCGGAAATGGTGGTGTTGATCTCACCGGTCAGCTTCATGGCAATAAAGTCGCCCGGCAACATGAACTTGTATGCCTTCTCGTAGATTTCAGGCTCATTCATAATGACCCAGCTTAACTTGGATGCGGTAAAGTTTCCAGGTGAATTAAGCAGGTGGGAAAGACACTGTTCCTGGCCGATTGATTCCATGGCATGCTCCCCGAAGGAGACAGCCCGGGAATCGCACCAGATAATGGAGGAACGTAGAAGTTCATAATTCTTGTCCACCAGCACCAGTCCATGCATCTGGTAGGCAATGCCAATAGCTTTTATGGATGATGGATCGATCTCAGCAGACTGCATAACATCATTGGTGGCGAGGACCAGGTTGCTCCACCACTGGTTCGGATCCTGCTCGGCCCATCCGGACCTGGGAGCTTCAATCTTCATCTCTTTTTTCGGGTAGAAAGCGGAGGCAATTGAGCGGCCCGATTCTGCATTAATCAGGCTTGCTTTTACTGAAGAGCTTCCTACGTCGTATCCAAGTAAGTACATAAGGGCAAGTTAGTAAGTTAGTATGTTGTTCGCTTAGTGATCATGAAGTTATAAATTGAAACCGAGGGATTCTTTATTGTATTTTTCATAAATCGTCCGGTCGAAACGATAATAATATGCTGGTTTATGGGCCACACCTCTCTGCTTTTCTTCCTGCTGGACCAGGTATTTAGCTTTCAGGATCTTCTTCCTGAAGTTCCGGTTATCCAGCCTGCAGTTCAGGATCACCTCATAGAGGGTCTGAAGTTCTCTGATGGTGAATTTTTCAGGGAGGAGTTCAAATCCAATGGGTTCATTTCGCAAGGTATGCTGCAGGTGAGCCAGTCCCCTGGAAATGATCTTGGCATGATCGAAAGCCAGATGGGGGATCTGCTTTACATCTATCCAGGTGGCATTGTTTTCTATGGCAAAATCGCTGTTTGTATTGCTGATATTAATCAGGGAGTAGTACGCTGCTGTAACCACACGTTGTATCCTGTGCCCGGTGGTTTCAATGAGCCAGGCGATATCCTTATGGTCGGAGACACGGTCGGGCCTGCCAAAAAATTCAAACTGCTGCAGGTAGATGTTTTTTAAACCCGTAAGTTCCTCCAGGGTCCTGGATGCTGCCAGGTCCAGATCCTCATTGATGGCAATAAAGTCGCCCGGAAGTTTATAATCCGAACTTACCTGGCCGGTCTCATCCCTGAAAGTCCTGCTGATTAGAAGAACTTTCAGCATTTTGGTACTGAATCCGAAGATAACGCAGTCCACCGAAATATGTGGATTGATGTTTCTTTCGCCCTGCTTCATGCCGGCTAAAGTAGGAAAGAATTATATGAAAAGCAAAGTTAACGTAAAA
>CAYWGP010000265.1:0-2760 GCA_964458155.1 uncultured Bacteroides sp. | reverse complement strand
CAGGCCTTTATGATGGAACTCTGGAACAACATTGGTCCCGATACCGATGTGCCCGCCGGTGACATAGGCGTGGGTGGCCGAGAGATTGGTTACCTCTATGGTATGTACCGGAAACTGGCCAGGGAGAATACCGGAGTGCTTACCGGCAAGGGAATTAACTGGGGCGGATCGCTGATCAGGCCCGAGGCCACCGGATTTGGCTGTGTCTATTTTGCCAAGGAGATGCTTGCCACCAGTGGAGAAAGCTTCGAAGGAAAGCGTGTGGCAATTTCCGGTTTCGGGAACGTGGCCTGGGGTGCGGCCCTGAAGGTTAACGAACTGGGAGGGAAGGTGGTAACCCTGAGCGGTCCCGATGGCTATATCTACGACCCGGAAGGTGTTTCGGCCGAGAAGATCGACTATATGCTGGAGCTACGTGCCTCCAATGAGGATATTGTGGCTCCCTATGCCCTTGAGTTTGACAGTGCACAGTTTATCCAGGGCAAGCGTCCCTGGGAAGTGGAAGCGGATATCGCCCTTCCCTGTGCCACCCAGAATGAACTGGATGGTACCGATGCCGAAAAGCTCATAGCAAATGGATGTATCTGTGTTTGCGAAGGAGCCAATATGCCCTGTACCCCGGAAGCCATTGAAAAGTTCCAGGATAAGCAGGTCCTCTATGCCCCCGGAAAGGCAGCCAATGCCGGTGGTGTGGCTACCTCGGGATTGGAAATGGCCCAGAACTCCATGAAGATCAACTGGAGCCGTGCCGAGGTGGACGATCGCCTGCACCACATCATGACCAACATTCATGAAAACTGTGTGAAGTATGGTACCAATGCTGAAGGCTATGTGGACTATGTGAAGGGTGCCAATATTGCAGGCTTCCTGAAAGTGGCCGATGCCATGGTTGATCAGGGCCTGCTGTAGTATTCGGTAATATTTATAAAAGATATATTTCCCAAGGGTTTTTAAAGCGACGGTAATTGTCCTTTTATAGTATTTTTGCATAATGTCAAAGGAAAAATACTATATGAAAGAAATATATGTGAAATATGGGACTGGAACCGAAAACGCCACGAAAGTACTGGAAAAAGTTTCCAGCCAACGAATTTATTTTGGTCACAGGTCCGTTGGGGAGAATATCATCCAAGGTATAGAAAAATGGGAGAAGAAAACAGGTGTTAAACTTAGGAAAATTGAGACTACCGATTTCACTTCGGTAAAGGATGCCTCTCTGGTTCATTTTAAGATTGGCAGTAATTCGGATCCTGGTTCAAAGATTGATGATTTTGTCAGTTTAGTTGAGCAGATTCCAAAAGAGGGTAATCCAATAGCTTTTTTTAAACTCTGTTATGTAGATGTAACCGGATGCACTGTTGTTGATCCACTCTTAGATTATTTTAAGGAGAAAATGAATTTCGTGAAAGAGACCTATCCGTATATCAGATTTATGGTTTCTACTGTACCCCTGATGGGGCGGCAAAGGGGGATTAAAGCAATAGCAAAAAAAATGTTAGGCAGACAACCAGCAGGTGTAGTGGGGAATGTCAGGAGAAGTGAATTTAATGATCGGCTTATAAAGGAGTTCCGGGGAATTTTACCAGTATTTGATCTTGGAGGTATTGAGTCAACCAGGCCTGATGGCTCGCTGCAGACATATAAGTTCAAGGGAGGACAATACCCATGTATGTATAAGCCTTATACTTACGACCTTGGACATTTGACAGACCTTGGATCCACAACCCTTTCCTATAATCTACTTGCTTTTCTTGCGCAGGAGTTCATGTAACAATATCTTAAGCAACTATATATTCATCACTGAATTTGGGCAATTCGTCCCATGTTTGCCCATGAAAAGAGGTCGTAGTTTACTGCGTCCTTCTTTTTCATGTGATTTTTCACCTTTCTTCTCAAAACTATTCCGGCCTTAGTCAAAACGATGTAGCCAGAGTGGAACTAATGCGTATTTTTAATTCAATGAAAACGGCGCAATCTGGCAATCGAAAAAAAGCTAAAAATCAGTTAGTTAGAGTTCAACAAAAAATTAATTATGACTATGGATAAAATAAAAAACGAATTGTTCGCCTACGTGAAGGAGAATACATTTAAGGAAACGGACGCTCTTGAGTTCGATACGAAAATATTTGTGGAGGGGATTCTTGATTCCATGGGTTTTGCTTTGCTGCTCGATTATCTGGAGACCAAGTTCCAGATTTCACCTGATGATAACGACCTGGTGGAGGAGAACTTCGAATCGATTGACGCCATAGCAGAGTTTATCAGATCGAAGAACCCCGCTACAGTTTAAACCGCCTTTAGTCTTACTATGTGCGGTATCTCAGGCATATATAATCCAGGAGGACCATCTGTTTCTCCCCATGTGGTCAAGAACATGCTCAAGCAGATCCAGTATCGCGGACCTGACGAGTCTGGTATCTATATAGGGGAAGGTGTAGGTCTTGGAAGTGTCAGGCTGAGTATTATTGACCTGGCCCAGGGTCAGCAACCCATGAGTGATGAAGCGGAGGAGTTTTGGATTGTCTTTAATGGAGAGATCTTTAACTACATAGAACTCAGGGATGAACTGATTAATCTGGGTTACAGATTCAGAACAGAGAGTGATACAGAGGTCCTTTTGCTCCTTTTCAAACATTATCGTGAAAAGTGCCTTGAGAAGCTGAACGGACAGTTTGCTTTTGCCATCTGGGATACGCTGAAGAAGGAGCTTTTCCTGGGGCGCGACCGGGTAGGCATCAGGCCGCTCTTCTATTATATGGA
>CAYWGP010000264.1:0-6172 GCA_964458155.1 uncultured Bacteroides sp. | reverse complement strand
GAAATCTTGTTTCATTAACAACAGATGAAGCAGGTAATTTCTGGATACTTGATTATGATAAAGTAATTCGCTTCGATCCGATTAATCTGGATACAACTCTTTTTCCTCTTCATGAAGATCTCATTTTTGTTGCTTATCCGGGTGCACCACTAGTTATAAACTCTGAAAGCATTTTATGGATGAAAGGAGCAACCGGGGTTACTAAAATAGATCCTTTAGATGGGACCTGGATCCAGTATAAGCTTAAAAATAACATCCAAAACAGATACAATAATAGGAGGAATAAGATGATTAGTGACATTCATTATGATTCAAGGAACAGAATTTGGGTAGCAACTAATATGGGCATAAGCAGGATCGATATCCATCCTGGATCTGATAGTATCACAATCAACGAGGAAATTCCTAAATACACAGTTCAAGAACCGGTCATCTGTATTACTGAAGATTTTACAGGAAATATTTGGATGGGCTCATACACCGGGATTCATGTAATTATGACTGATGGAACTTTCACCAGCTTCTCATATAAAGATGGATTGCCAGAATTCCCAAAATCGATATGGGCATTGGATTCTGATCCGAGCGGAAGCATTTATGCCGGATCTCTTGATTTATTTGAAATACAACCTGATTTCTTTAAACCAAACGACATCATTCCACCTATTATCCTCACCGGATTCAGTTTGAGCGGTGACAGGACCTTTCCCGGGGAGAAATCCCCATTAAAAAAATCCATACTCGTTGCGGATCGTATTGATTTGAGACATGATCAAAACTTTTTTCGGATCGATTTTTCAGCTTTGAATTATGATCATTCAGAGCGAAACCAATATAAATACAGGCTCATAGGAGTCGATATGGATACAATTCATGCAAAGGGGAGATCCTATGCTGAATATACAGATCTTTCTCCTGGTAAATATGCTTTTTGGGTTACGGGATCTAACAATACGGGATTATGGAATCCGGAAGGTAAATCCATCACAATCCGGATCCATCCTCCCTGGTTCAAAAGCTATATAGCATTCGGTTTCTACCTTCTAATCCTTTTCACCTTGCTGTTAAGCTATATCAGAATACGAACCTCAAAGCTTCAAAAGGAAAAAATCGATTTAGAAAGTGAAGTCAATAAGCGAACAGAAGAGATAAGACTGAAAAATGAAAAAATTCTGGAGCTGGACTCTCTTAAGACGAGGTTTTTTAACAATATATCCCATGAATTTCGAACCCTGGTATCCATGGTGAAAGCGCCCGCTGAGACCATTATGCAGACAGAAAAACTTTCCCATGGTGGAGGGAAGGGTATGGAGATGATCTATCGAAACATCATCCGTCTGATGAAATTGGTTAACCAGCTACTCGACATATCAAGGATCGAAAAAAGAAGTATGAAACTAATGTTGTCTGAAGAGAATGCCTTCAATTTTTTTCACGAGATAGCGGTGTCATTTGCAGTACTTGCAGAAGCAAATGGAATTCAGTACTTGTATAATATCCAGAGGACTGACAACCTGGTCTGGTTTGATTCTGATAAGTTGGAAAAGATTACTAACAACCTGCTCTCAAATGCATTTAAGTTCACGGAAGAAGGGGGGAAAGTATGGTTCGAAATAGTGCAAAAAGAACAACAGGACAGCAGGGATAAAATGCTGGAGATATCAGTCTCCGATACAGGGAAAGGTATTCCTGAAGAGGAACAGGTAAAGATCTTTGATCGCTTTTACCAGGTAGAGACCAATCTTAAAAAAGAGGGAGGTGGTACCGGCATTGGACTTGCTCTTACCCGTGATCTGGTAAACTTGATGCATGGCACAATAAAACTGGATAGCGTTCCTGGTAAAGGAAGTACTTTTACTGTTTTAATCCCGGTTGGGAAAAATCATTTGACTGATGATGAGTACACTATACGTGAATCAAATAATGAACTGAAAGAAAACGCGAAGTTGATTCCTCAATTCCAGGATTCTGTCCTGGAGAGAACAAGCACCGAAACTAACAAAGAGACGAAAGAAACGCTGGTTCTTATCGTGGAGGACAATGCAGATATCTTATGGTTTCTTTGCAATGAACTTAGAGACGAGTTTGGCTTGATCGAAGCTGTTGATGGTAGTGCTGGATTGAAGCTGGCAAAAGAGCAAATGCCAGATCTAATTATTACCGACCTGATGATGCCCAGGATGGATGGGTATGAGCTGTGCAAGAAATTAAAGTCCGATGTGCTAACCAGTCATATTCCGATCATCATGCTTACTGCGAAAGCTACACTTGATGATAAGCTAAAAGGATTAGAAACAGGAGCTGACGACTACATATCCAAACCATTCGATATCAATGAGGTAAGAATCAGGACAAGAAACCTGATCGATCAGCGCAGGAAACTCAGAGAGAAGTTTGGAAAAGAGATTACACTTGATCCCCTTGATATTGTTATCACCCCGGTGGATGAAAAGTTTCTGACCCGGGCAATGGATGTGATAGACACACATATGAGCGATGTCTCATTTGATATATCTGAATTCAGCGATAAAATGAATATGAGTCGCAGCACACTCTTCCGGAAACTCGAAGCGCTGACTAACATGTCCCCGGTAGAATTTATACGGAGCCTCCGGTTAAAACGTGCTGCAACATTACTTAAACAGCAATATGGTAATGTTTCGGAGGTGGCCCTGGAAGTAGGATTCAGCAACCCTTCCTATTTCACCCAGGTATTCAAAAAGGCATTTTCTGTCACCCCCGCTCAGTTTGCAAAATCTTGATCTCGTATATTAATATGGCAAGGAACGACACCGTGCAGTTGAGCTGAGCCTCATAAGTTTCTACCTCCCGAACCTGACTTCATTGCTATTTTTCTGATCGTACCCGGAATGACATTCCACTTCAATTTGGATTAGTGTATCATATACTCTCACAGCTTGATGATCTTCCTCGTAGTCAAAAAGTCCTTTGACCTGAGGGTGATGATATAGACTCCTTTCTGGAAGGAGGAAAGGTCGAGTTGAAGGGTGGTGCCATCCATTTCATGAATTGAAATCAGCTGACCCTTAGGTGAAGAAATCTCAACTGACATGTGTTCCGGGTGCGCTGAACGGATTGTAACAAATTCATTTGCCGGGTTGGGATAGACCGACAGGTCTGAATCCGGAATTTCTTCTCTGCCGGTAAAACAGCCCTGGCAGTTTTCTGTAAAATAGAGATTCGGGCTACCCGCTATATTAATCTCCATTGCGGAGGGTGGAAAGGGAGTGGTCCAGACGCATACTTCTGTCAGAGAACGCATATACCCCAGATCAAGTTTGGTGTTGTTCCCGTTTCCAGAGCCTATCAATGTATTGTTTGAAATATCGAGGCAACTTAACTGATTGGCGGCACAATTGAGATATTCCAATCTGGTACTGGCTGAAAGGTCCAGGTAGGTCAAACGGTTATAGGAACAGTCCAGGTAGCTCAGGGCGGTACAGCTGGACAGGTCCAGGCTGGTCAGTTTGGATGAACTGCAATTCAAATAGCTTAGCTCGGTACAAGCGGACAGATTAAGCGTCTGCAGGGGTGTAAGGTTGATAAACAGATGACCGCTGCAATCCAGATACTTTAGAGCCCGATTGGATGATACATCCAGACTGGCAAAGTTATTTTCACCGCAATACAGTGTGTCCAGGTTAAAAAAGTTATCAATCCCTGTCATATCAGTAATTCCATATGCGGCAACATTTAAATAGGTAACCGCTTCTGCTTCTTCCGGATTGATCTGGCTGTCTCCGTTTGTATCCACTCCTTCCTGTATGAGGGCCAGCAGGAAAGAAGTTTCGATATGACTCAGAACTCTGAGAATTACTGTATCCGGTGCACTTTCTTGCTGGTACAGGGTCTGGGTCACGTAATAAGCATATGTTCCGGGATCCGTAAGCTGGGGATTAAAATATGCCCCGGCATGCAATAAAGTGGTCAGTGACGGGTCATCATACCAAAGGAATTCGGCTCCCTGTGCTCCTGTTACACTGAGAATGATCGGTTCTCCCACATAGCTTGCAGTATCATTGCCCTGAGGTGGGGGTATTTCGGTAACGATGGACAGCGTAGCAGCACTTGCGTCACTTTCACAATTTGAAAAGGTCTGGCTTGCATAGTAGGTGTATTCACCCGGTTCAGTCTGTCCTGTTGCAAACCAGTTCGTATCATGAACAAGGCTGGTCAGTTCCCTGTCGCTATACCAGCGGATATCTTCGCCTTCAGCATACAAATCAGGCACACTCATACCGGATAAGATCATCGTATCATTCGTTTCAGGGGCCGGTGTGGTGGATGTAAAAATGCCGTATTCATTCATAGAACCGATACATGGATCCGTATCATCACCATCCGGTTCATCGGGACTTTCAGGACAATACACCGGTTTTGGCCCGATGCCCCAGGTATAATAGCCGTCATTATCATTATCAACGCACAATACAGAGCCATATTTATGTTTCCAGGAATAAGCGGGTCCGGATAAAGAATACAATGCAAGATCCCACTTCTCCCCGACCAGGTACATGTAACCTTCATCTCCCCAATTCTTGCCAAAGCTGAGTTTGCATTGCCAGGCTGTTTTGCCTATCAAAGGATCTCCGGGATCTATTTTTATCCACAGCAAATCTACGTTTCTGACATACAGGCTGTCACCTGCTTCAAGCACCTTATAACCCGTAATTTGTATGCCCTGGTTCCACTGGATTATATCAGCGGCTACGGCCCCCTTGATTACTGCCCGTTTATAATCCTCTTCCGACTGTATGGTTGTCCATCCCTGGCAGTAAACTCGTTCACTGGGATTACATGACCACCCTTGCCCGCATAATCTCTCAATTGCTTCGTATCGATAACAATTTTCAGTAAAAATCCCATTGTTAATTATATATTCAAGAGCTGATGAGACCCATCCACCACTACAGTCCCACTCCCACACACATGATAGCAGTTGTTGCTCTGAAAGATCGTAGTCCAGATGCTGGTTAAAGTATAGATTCATCATCAGCTCGAGTGCCCCAGCAGCCCCAAATGCCCAGTCGCTTCTGCAGTCACTCTGGCTTTTTACCCCGGTAACCCAGTCTTCCCCATGCCGGTTCCTCCAGCTGTATTCTTTTACGTACTGTGATTCTGCCGGGGCAGCGTTCGCTGATTTAGTGGAGGGCAGGACAAATACACCACCCACATAATATTCAAGACCCTGGAAATTGGGAATGCTGCCACCGAACATGTTAAGCTTTTCCTGGTAGGATAAGCGGGAGATTGAGGTCTCGCCCGCCACCCAGAGCTGCCCGCGCTGTTGAATATTTTCATTGATCCTCCGGATCTTGTTCAAAGATTGTTGTTGCAGCCTTTCACTTTTGATTTCTTCCATGGATTCATCTCCTTCACTGACAATGATCTCTGTCAGATAAATGGATGCATTCACAAGTTCAACGGTCACCCTGAGGGGAATTACCTGATTCAGGGAAGATGTTTCTTCTGCTACCCCGGCAACTGAAAATTGATCTACCCCTGCCAGGATAGGATAGGTCTCATAGATGAGGTACTCATTATCCTCATGATCTACAAGGATCAAACGGACCAGACTTGAATCAGAAAAAAGGGAAATATCACCTGTGATCGCCAATCCGCTTATGGCGCTTTTTGATTCGAATATATTCAGCTCTGTGTTTTCATTGATGCTAAGGTCAACAGGGATGCTCATATCCGCCTGGTAAGGCAGGGTAAACAGGCTGTTTTCCTGGCAGAATGAGTTTAAAGCAACCAGGGCAAGGAGAGCCGGAAAACACAGTTTTTCAATTTTCATTTCACTATAAATTTACAACTTCCGCACAGTACATTTCCATCTGAAGTCATACCTCGTACAATGACCATAAATTCGCCTGTTACATCGGATGTATAAAATGCAAAGCTTCCCCCCTTATTCGGAGTGATCTCATAATGGCTTGCCCAGGACAGCGTGTTCCTCAGATCGGGCATTCTTTCATTCCCTACAGCTCCTTCATAAACAGGGCTTACCGTTACCTGCAGGTCAGATAATCCGGTATAAGTGATAAAGGCTGATCCGCCGGGAAGCGCGATTTCCGCCCGGTCGCCCCGGATTGTTGTGATACTGATGATACCTCCGTATGTATTGCGCCCCCTGACGTATATTCTGTTT
>CAYWGP010000263.1:0-28206 GCA_964458155.1 uncultured Bacteroides sp. | reverse complement strand
GATCGCAATTTCCTTACCTCCTATGGGGATTCCATTGACATTAACTATGGTTCCTTCGGGCCTGGAACTTTTGCTTACAAGGTCGGGATTATTTGCTTTAGCTTTGCTGTCGATACTGCACGCATCTGTTGCCATCTCTCTGTAAATTTATCGTTCAGTGAACTAATCAATCTTCCATTCTGCAGGGTAGAAGTTAAACTCTCCATCCTTGATTTCGGCCATAAATATACGTCCAACGTCGTTCCAGGTGGCATCCAAGATGATTTCTCCTGTAACTCCATTATAACTCTTAAGGTCCGTAAGCTCGTCCCTGATCAGGTATTTGTTCAGCCCAACTTTTGCAATGGCATCAATGGTCATATTCATTCCATCATAGGCATGGGCAGCAAATACATCGGGATCCTGGCCGAAACGTTCTTTGTATTTTTTTTGGAAGGCCTTCAGGTCAGGATTGTCGGCCTTTGGATTATACTGGCAGGTGGTGACGATCCCATTGGCATTCTCTCCAGAGGTTTCGATAAACAGGGGATTCACCGCCCTGTCTGAAGGGAATACGGGGTAATCCATTCCAAGCTCACGCATGCGGTTCAGAATGAGCCCCATTTCCAGGGCGTTCCCCCAGAGAACAACCGCATCCGGATTGGAATTTTTAATGCGCTCCAGTTGCACATCGAAATTGGTTTCACCGTCACTATAACGAACCTCCAGCACAATGGGGTTTTCAATCCGAAGGGCCGCATCCCGGAACTCCATGACGCCTACCCGGCCATAGCGGTTATTGGCTCTCAGAACAGCTACTCGTTTCAGATCATTCTGTCGATAGATATAGTCCACCAGGGCATAGGAGCTCTGCCTGTCATCGGCAATGCAGCGTACTACCCAGGGTATGTTGGTTTCTGTAAAGGTAGGATCAGGATCGCTGGTGTTTATCCAGGGGATCTCCAACTTGAGCGCCACCCTGATGCCCACATGGGAGTTGATATCATCTATGGTTCCCATAATGGCCCAGACACCTTCGTCACCCATCTTCACCACTTCATTGGCGGCAGCACCCCAGAGGCCCACATCATTGTGAGGCAGAATCTTATAGGGGATTCCTTTGTAACCACCCCGGGCGTTGGCTTCCTCCACAGCCAGAGTGGCACCCTGAAGCAGCTGTATTCCCTGGGGAACCAGTACATTTCCCTCCAGTGGGGCAAGAACACCCAGTCGAACTTCCGTAAGACCTTTGGGCTCCGGTTTCTCGCGCCCGGCTCCGGTAAATTCCAAAGGCTCAACAAAATGCTTTTTATAAGCATCCTGATAAGCCCCATAAGGGACCTGCTTAGCAGGAGTATTTCCGTAATTCTTATCCTCTTTTTCCTGGTACTGTGCAGATACTTGCACTCCGGACTGAAAGAATAAAAATCCGGAAATTCCAAGAATCAGTGCCAGGTTTATATGCTTGTGCTTCTTCATTTTGAATGTCATAAGATCTGCGTTTTACTTAGCCGTCTGCCTAGTTTATGCGTGTTCCATGACTCAGGCCATAGGATGTAGCGACCCAGATATCATCCCCCTGGAAATCCACCCCGATGGTAAATTCGTGGGCGATGCTGCTGGGATCGTTTTTGCTTGTAGTTTTCCCATCTTTATAGTAGACTCTCTGCCCGCCAGATCCGGTTTTTTTATAGCTGATCCACTCTTCACCGTTAAAGCTGCTCAGCCCTTCGTCGGTACAAATATAGGCCACATCTCCGTTGGCTTTGATAAAGTTAATAAAGTTACTGGCCAGACCGCTGTCATGGTCGAAGTATCCTTTCCAGTGGGTGCCGTCGTAACGGCTCATTCCAAAGTAGGTGGCCACCCACAATATTCCCTTGGAGTAAGAAACCGCTGTGGTGATGTCGTGCACCAAACCATCATCGGGAAATAAATCGATCTCCATTTCCCCATCGGGATCAACATAATCACGGAAGGTCTGGTTTTCCTTTTGCCACTCAATAATACCACCTCCCCAGGCTGCTATAAATATTTTATTATCTCCGGCACAAACGCTATAGGTCCAGGGTTCGTGCATGGGAGCATTGCGCTCGGTGTAGATGGCCCACTCCTCTGCGTAAGTGTCGTAGTGACCGGCACCTCCACCTGTGGCACACCACACATCCTTTCCATCACAGACAACGGTATAAATAACATCATTGGGCAAACCGCTGTTAAACTGATTAAAGATTACAAATTCCCCTCCGGAAAGGCGGTTCATTCCGCCCAGGGTACCAATCCAGATATCGCCTGTAAGCTCGCTTACGTCAACGGAAAGGACCCCGTTATGTGCCAGTCCATCCTCCGTGGTATACGTCGTGAATTTATCATTTTCATAGAGCACCAGTCCATGGCTGGTGCCAATCCATACACGATCTCCATCTGTTCTAACACAAAAGATTTTATTGGTCGGCAGGCCATCTTTGGTAGTATAAGTCTTCCAGTTCCCATACTCCGGCATCTCACCCGTTTCACCTGCTGGTTCTTCGGCCATTAACAAGGTGGGCAGAAACAGCCCAATGGCTGCAATAAGAATAATCTTTTTCATTTTTCTTTCTTCTTTTTTTGGACGGAGGCCCTGTATACTATCGCTTCCTCCATGTAATTTTCAGCGTCACCAATGGATTTAAGGTATTCCACCAGATCGTTAAGCTGGTCCTTGCGCATATCGTTGGCTACACCATGTTCGTCATAGTCATTGTGTTTGGTCCAGATTTCCTCCAGGGTTGGAGCTTTCCCGTCGTGCAGATAGGGCCCCGATTCGTATACATTGTTCAGCTGTGGCACATCGAATTTCATTGGATCGTCTGAGTCAGCCAGGGTGCCCACATCGGTCAGCCGCAAATTGGTGAAATAGGGGGGTGGGTGACAGGTGTAACAGCGGTTTTCCACGGGGATCTCGTTGCCGTAATTATCGTGGGTTCTGTAAAAGATTTCCTTCCCCCGCTGCTGTTTGGCGTTTAGTTCGCCGGTGGGATTAAACCTCAGATTGGGAGGGTTCTTGATCCCGGTAATAATGTAAGCTACCAGGACATCAAGCTCCTTGTGGGTGAAGGCTTCGGTGCGGGTGAGGATGGTGGAAAAACGCATGCCATCCTGTTTGTATATGGTCTGGTTCTTACCGTTCCACTTATAGGGAGGAATATCCCCTATATCCCTCAGAGTTTGCACGTTGGCAAGATTTCGCCCCATGTCTGTCCCGGCCATGTTGTAAACCAGTCCGTCCTCATGTTCATCGGGGTGACAGGTATAGCAGGCATACTGGTTCTGAAAGGTTCCTCCTGCATAATTAAGCACCTGCCGGCCATGTCGTGCAACGGTTCGGCGCCTTGGACCTTCAAGTCCGATAGTCAATTCGTTTTCAAGAGTTTCTGTATTGATCACAGCAATCTGGTCGTTCAGTCGCTCAGCCACATAGAGCAGGCTTCCATCGGGCGAGAGTGCAAGTCCCTTGGGATTGGGTCCTGTGGAGACACGGCCAATCACAAAACGGCTGCTTATACCCAGGTGGTTGGCATAGCTTTCCAGCTCTTCATCGCTGGACTCCTCCAGGAGCTTCCTGATTTCATCCAGGTCGATAACCGTGACGGTATTGTTACCACTGTGAGAGATATAAGCACGTTTGCCGTCGGGCGATATAACCATCCCGTAAGGATCGGGATAGTAGGCATTGGGCTCATCAGTGAGCAACTGGATCATCCGGCCATTCTCCTTTCGTTCGATGATCCCGATACCATGGGTCATCATCCAGCCCCGTTCGATCTGTACGGCCGGGATCAGGTTCTTGGGCCTGATCAGGGTAGAGATAGCCAGGTCACCTGTTGGAGTTACCCTCACGTTTTCCATGATGTAGGCATCCTTAAATAACTTCCGGTCGGTGACCCGCTGGTATTTGGTGCCGGCAATTGTCATCTCGGTCATTGGAGAAGTCATATGGGGCACATCCAGTGATCGCCGGCTGGAGACATAAACCTCGCTGCCATCAGGACTCATGGCTACCGAAACAGGATTGTTACCGGCCTTCAGCCTCCTGCGTTCCTGGTGAGTAGTGAGGTCGAAGACTGAAATATCGGAGGAATAGGAGTTTACGACCCACAGGTAATCTCCTTCGGGACTTATCACCATGCCGGCCGGACCGGAACCGCCTTTCAGGGTGTCGGTGATTTCACCTTTCTCCAGGTCGATCATATAGATATTATCGGCCCACTGATTGCTTACATAAGCAGTACGTTCATCTTTACCGAGGGTGAGGGTATGCGGCGTTTGCCCCACCTTAATTTTCTCAAGGACCTTTCCTTCCATGGGGTCCACCACTACTATTTCATTGGATTCCTGACCTACCACATACAGCCTGCTGCCGTCCCCTGTAATGGTCAGGTTATAGGGGGAAACATAGGTTTCGTTCATCAGCTTGGCAATGACATTGTCCTGCTGGGTATAAACATGGCAGGTCCAGCATGTGCGCGGATGGTCCTCTACTGCAGTAATATAGTTAACATGACCCCTGGCCCAGCGGCCTCCAAAAATCAATACGGCTGCAATCACCAGTGCAATGGATCCGATAATTATTATGGTCTTCACTCGTATCATCCTGCTCTCCTCTCTAATTAATATCCTGCTGCCCGGCAACTAATACAACGGGGTCCTCTTTTACTGCCAGGGGCTGAAAATTCTCAGGTGCCAGCTCCGGATCGGCGTGACAGCCGGTACATGCCCTGCGTTCACCCGGCCTGAGGTAAATCCAGTCTGAGGGCCCCCTGACTACCTCCCCCTGACTGTTAAGTGTTTCCATTCGAAATGGGGTATCTGCATCCAGTTTCAGATAAACAGAGCCATCCTCTTTTGCCTCTACCACAGCCAGTTCTCCCTCCATGGTGGAAATCCTGATTTTGCTGGCAGCAGAATCTCCGCTGATTCCGGCATGAACTGGGAGCATGGAATGGTTAATGTCCTGGGTCATCAGCAGGGCAGTTGGATTGTCGGGGTTCACCGGACTGGGCAGAATCCTTGGGCGCGTTTCCATGGCTGCAATCAGTACCGGATCGCTAAGATTCTTTTCGCTGCTGAAGAGCAGGGCAGGTATATTTTCAGTACCCGGCTCCATAAGGAACAGATTGTAGGTCCCGGCATCTTCCGGGCGGTAAGAAACAAGTATGCTCCCATCCTTACGGGGGCTTACCGAGGCAAAGCTGCCTGCCAGATCCTCAGAAAGATTTTCGAAAGTGTGAAGGGGCCTCCTGTGACTTACCCTGGACAGTTGTCCGTCGCCGGCAATGAAATAAACATATCCATCCAGGGATTCAGCACCTCCGCTTACAGGAAGCAAGCCACCAAATCCGTAGGAGTAGATTTCAGATTTGGTGCCGTCTGGTCGCATGACCATTAATGCTGCATCCCGGGTTTCGGGATATTGCTGAGAGCTGAAATAAAGCACGCGACCCTCCCGAAGTACACTGGCATACAAATTTTTCGCCGGAGTGTAGGTGATCTGTGTGAGGCAGCATCCATCCATTCCGCAGCGCCACAGGTGGCTTAGCTCTTTTCCTTTTACTTTTGCTTCTCTGCTGAATATTACTGTTCCGTCGGGCAGTGAAAGCGGATCTGTACAATTCTCGTCCAGAGTAGTAAGCCTGGCAGGATTTCCTTTATTCAGGTCCATGACCCATATCTGCCAGGGTTCGCCGGATTTTTCCTTTCCCTGGAAAAAGAGGTATTGTCCATCATGGGACAGGGAAGGGGCACAGGCGCTTTCAAAATTTTCAAGAATACTTTTTGCCGGCTTATCCGGATTCTCCGGATCCAGGAGAACCAGCATGGCACCCTCACCCGCAGGGGCACCCCTTTGGTGTTCTACTGCAATAATTTTCCCTTCAAATCTATGGCTGCTGCATGAGAGACATATCACACCGGCCAGGCCAGCAAAAAAAGCTACCCTGATAACACTCAGCCATTTAGCGCTTATGCTCATCTGCTTTCTCATTCTTCTGTGATGGTAAGGATCTGGTTGGCTTCCAGCTTATCCAGCCGCTGTGTTTTGCCCGAGGGCCAGCGGATTTCCACATATTCTACTTCTTCGGCAGCCCCCAGGCCAAAGTGCATCCTGTGATCGTTCTGGGAGAGGTAGCCGGTGGTACTTCTGCGGACACCCACCTGCTCCCTGTCCCCTGCCGAGATCTTTACCAGGGCTCCGATGGCATCACGGTTACTTACCGTTCCCACAAGGTTAAACGTGATCCAGTTATTTTCATTTCCCCGGTTGTTACGCAGGAAGGATCCATAGTTATCCAGGTTCACCACATAGCCATCCAGGTCACCATCGTTATCGTAGTCGCCAAAACATGCACCCCGTCCCACATTCTCTTCCTGGAAATAGGATCCCAGTTCAATTGAAATATCGGCAAACTTCTCTCCATCCAAATTTTTAAATACCTGATCTTCCTGTCCGTAAAGGTGCTTCAGTTCACCGTTCGCCTTGAACAGATCCACAAAGCCATCGTTGTCATAGTCAATAAAGGATGAGGACCAGCCCACATGCTGGGCCGCTGCCATGGAAATACCTGCGGGATAGGCCATATCCCTGAAAACACCGCCACCCTGGTTCTGGTAGAGCGAACAGTAGGTGTCGTCCGACATAAAGACATCGATAAGTCCGTCGCCGTTATAATCTGCAAAGTCCACCGACATGGAGATGGTGGCTTCTCCTGCCTGGTTAAAGGCCATCCCGGTCATGGTGCCATGATCCACAAAGCCTTTCCCTTCCAGGTTGTGATAGATATTGTTGACCATATGGTCGTTGGCTACGAAAATATCCACCCATCCGTCGCCGTCAAAATCAGCCGCGCCAATACCCATGGCCCGGCCATCGGGATTGAGAATGCCCATGGCTTCGGTAACATTTTCAAATTTATAGTCCCCCAGGTTATGATAAAGGGCATCAACCTGGCCATCATAGGCCATGGGGCCGGGAAATCCATCAGGATCGTAGAAGTAACCGTATTCTGGATCGAAGACGATGTAGTTCCCCACATAGAGGTCCAGCAGTCCGTCATTATCATAGTCAAACCAGACTGCACCAACGCTGCACTCATTTCCTGCCACGCCGGCCTTCTCACTTATATCAGTAAAAGTTCCGTTCCCGTTGTTCAGGTACAGCACGTTGGGCCCGTAGTTGGTTATGTAGATCTCAGGGTAACCATCATTATTGATATCACCGACGGTCATGCCCATGCCATAACCTGTATGGCCCACTCCTGCATTTTTAGTGACATCTTCAAAGGTGCCATCCTGCTTATTTCTGAACAGCTGGTTGGTATGCTCCTCCCCGGAATGCTCCCCTTCACTCACTCCTTCAGTGTAGGAACCATTACTCATATAGAGATCCAGGTAACCATCCTGATCAAAATCCAGGAAGACGGCCCCTCCACCTACGGTTTCCACCAGGTTGTCCATATGATGGTCACCAATGGAATGTTTAAAATTTATACCGTTGTCAGGAGATATTTTTTGAATAAAGTCGCCGTTATTTCCGGGGACAAAGGCTGCCGCCTCTTGAGCGCTTGCACTTTGTTTGTCGGGCGATTTGCATCCTGAAAATAACAGGACGAATGCAAACATGGTCAGGAGCAAATATTTCATAGCAGTAGTTTCAGTTAAGGGATTCAAATATAATAAACATGTAGGGTCCATATTCTCCAGATGTTATAAAAAATGGGCTGTTTTAACCTAATTTAACAGTAGGACAGGTTCATTTAACGATTCCGTAAGCCTGGCGCAAAGTGAGGTAACGATCTGGTATGGGCCCCGGATATACTTCCCTGCTACCATCCGACCAGTTGATTTCCAGGCTGTCGATTTTTGGATTATCACCCAGTCCGATATGCAGACGCTGGTCACCATTGGAAAGGTAGGTGGAAGTCCACTGATTTATATGAACTGACTTTTTATCTCCCCGGTGAACCACAACTGTTGCACCTGTGGCCGCTGCCGGTCCATCCCTGCCTTCCAGGCTAAGACCAAGCCAGTGCATATCCTTACTGCAGTTGTTCCTTAGAAGTACCGCGCTGGCTTTCAGATCCACATGAGATACTATGATATCCAGGTCGCCGTCATTATCGTAATCCCATATGGCTGCTGCCCTTCCCGAACGTTTTTCCTTAAAATAAGGATCATCGGAAAAGCCGATATCGGTGAAATTGCCTTTCCCGTCATTCTCCATCAGCAGGGGGTATTGCAAAATCAGTTCATCGCCGTTTCCATTTGCCGAGAACAGATCGAGATCACCATCATTGTCGTAATCAAACAGGGCTGAGGCCCATTGTCCCTTACCGGCAAAGGCACCGGCTATGCCACTGCGCTCGGTTATATCTTCAAAGGTTCCGTTTCCCAGGTTACGGTAGAGTGCACCATAGCGCAGATCGGGTACAAGCAGATCAATAAGACCATCCCCGTCCACATCCCCGGTGGCTCCATGCATGGAACCGGTGGCCTGACCGTGGCTGTTAACAGCAACACCTATTTCCACGCCTATCTCGCTGAAACTGTCTCCATCATTGCGGAACATAAAATTGGCCTGGTGATCATTGCCCTGGAACATGTCCAGGTCACCATCCCTGTCATAATCAAAAACAGTAAGTCCCATGCACATGGATTCGGGGTAGAACAGTCCAAGGGATGCAGTAAGCTCCCTGAAAGTGCCATCTCGCTGCTGCACGTACATCATGGAGGCCTGTCCCCTGTATTCCGAGGGGTGAGGCATTAACTCCGGGGTGGTTGGACTGACATACTCCGGGTCAAAGGCAAGAAAATTCCCCACAAAGGCATCCAGCCTTCCATCCAGGTTATAGTCCCAGAAAGAGACCCCCACGCTCCATTTCTGAAAGCCATTCAGCGTGTCGGGACCTGCCAGGCCAAGCTTTTCAGTGATATCACTGAAGGTACCGTCGCCATTATTCTGGTAGAAAATATTGGGGCCATAGTTCAGCAGGTAAAGATCCTGATCTCCATCCTTGTCAATATCTGCTGCGCCGGCAGCCATACTCCAGTGCCGGTCATCCACTCCTGCCTTTTTGCCCAGTTCAATAAAGGTTCCGTCTCCCTGATTACGATATAGCTTGTTGGGTGTGTTTTCAAAGACTTTTCCTTCTTCATCGGAGATTCCTTCCAGCCAGGTTCCGTTCATCATATAGAGGTCCATCCACCCATCCCCGTCATAATCAAAAACTGTAATTCCTGACCCACTGCTCTCCAGGATATTTTCATAGGTATAATCACCGAAATTATACATGAAATCGATGCCGGCATCGGAGGAAACTTCAGTAAATCGTGTAGGTTTTTGTTCGCAGGAAAGCAGGCTAAGTAGACAAATTCCACATATCAGAGGCAAAGCAGATCCCTTTCTCACATCCATAATCTTTGATTTGCGCAAATATAATCAAATGATTCAATCACTTATATAAGCTTCATTTTTGTTATATTAGCCTCGACCAAAGTGAATTGTTATGAGCAAGGAAGTTTCTGCCCGAAAGGTTGAGCTGCAGAGAAATGAGCTTGAAGATATGCTGGGAAGGGTACCTGGATGGATCACACGGAACGGCATGATTCTTTTTGTTTTTCTCTTTATTCTTTTGCTGTTTGGTAGCTGGGTATACAAATACCCGGATATTAAAAGGGCCAGGATTGTGGTCACCTCGGTTAATCCGCCAGCCGACCTTAAGGCAAGGACCAGCGGCAAGATTGTTAGTTTGTATGTAGTAGACAATGAGCAGGTTAGCAATGGGGATGTGCTGGCTATGATTGAGAATCCTGCCGCATATGAGGATGTGGTCATGCTGAAGGAGAGCCTGATATTTCTCGATTCTGTATCCATTGATGAGGCACGTGAGGAACTGAGTGAGTTGAAGAATGTAAATCTGGGAGCAATACAATCCAACTATTCTTTATTTCTGAAGTCCTACCGCGACTACATGGAATTCACCAGGATAGATTACCACCAGCGCAAAATTCAAACCCTGCAAAACGAACTTGCCAGGCAGCGCGAATTTACCCGAAGCCTGTCGGAAAGGATATCTAATCAGGAACAGGCTTATGAGCTTGCTCAACGCCAGTTTAACCGCGATGCATCCCTTTTTGAAGAGGGAGTCATTTCAACTGCCGACCTGGAGGAATCGCGTACCGAAATGCTCGCTGAGCGAAATAAACATCAGGAGATAGTGGGCCTGCTGGCAGAAAGCAACATTAGCATTGCACGAACCGAGAATCAGATTGTGGAACTGGATCTGAAACAACAGGAAGAAAACTCGGGGATGATCACTTCCCTGGAGGAGTCCTATAACAACCTGAAAGCATCCATTACTTCCTGGGAACAGACCTACCTGCTTGTGGCACCGGTCGATGGTTCTGTAACCTTTACCAGATTCTGGAGTGAAAACCAGAATGTGAAACTTGGAGAGAAGGTGCTGACCGTTATTCCCTCCGAATCGGGTTCCATTATAGGAAAAATAAGTCTTCCTCTTGAGGGAGCCGGAAAGGTGCATGTGGGAGACCAGGTAAATATTCAGTTCGATAACTATCCCCACCTGGAATATGGTATGGTCAAAGGCTATGTCAGCAATATATCTGATGTATCCGATGACGATTTCTATGCTGTTGAGGTGGAGTTGCCCGACGGACTTCGTTCCTTCTATAACAGGGAAATCCTCTTCAGTCAGAATATGCAGGGTGATGCATTGATACTGACCGATAAGAAACGCTTGCTTGTCAGGGTACTTAATCCAATCAGATCGGCCATCTCCAAACAGGTCGAGATGTGATCACACGAAACGCTCTGCATGGAATCATAATGCTTGTGGCCGGTCTGAGTGCCGGCTATTTTGCTTCCAGGTACGTTAAAGAAGTCCATGCCCGCCTGCTTTCTGATATTCCGCTCAGCAATTACATGAATGAGTTTCCTTCCGCATCTGTGGCAGGCCTGAGCAGCCTCTATGACGAGAACAAGGAACATTTTCAGGAAGTTGTGAGTCAGGGTTCGGTCATGGTCAGGGAAACCGCCTTCCGGAAACAGGAGCTGGAACAATCGAAAGACAGCCTTAACACGGCTATTGAAATCCACGAGCATTTGATCAGGCAGCTAGAAAGGGACCTGGCTATCCTCAGGCTAAAGGACTATTACACAAAGTTCTATATGCATTATTTCAGGTGGCTTGACTCCGGAAATGAGCAAAGTGCCGTAAAGTATAAACTGGCACTTGGTCAGTTCAAGGCGACATTGAACTACAGCATGGATAAGCAAAGAGAGGATCCGCTTTTAACTTATTTGCAGTATGAAAACCTAAGCTCTGCCATGGGCATTGCCGAACAGTCAGACCGGACCATACGCTGGGCAAGAGTGATTGTGGTGGTACTGATCTTCCTGCTGGTGATGGGGATACCCCGCTTTATCAGAAACATTGGATATAAGCGTTTCGCTGCCTCACTTTACTTTAATGCTGTTTTCCGGCCCAGTGTAATTTCTGTTCTGAACAGCTGGCACAGCAAACAGCGTATGGTCGCTGCCCTTCTGGCTATCTACCTTTTTGCAATGGTAATTTTTTCCTCCTTTGTTTCCTGGAGGGTGCCTCTTGTTTTCGGGGGACTGGGACTCTTCCCGCTTATCTTTTATACCGTGATGTCCTTTAGCTCGAGGAGATTGCCCGAGGTCTTGATTTCATTCCTGGCGCCGAAAATCCTGATTCTCATCCTGCTGCTTGGGATTGTGGCTCTTCGGGGCCCCAATTTTCTATGGTATCGTATTTGGGAGGCGGAGTTGTTCAGGACACTCTTTATCTCCCTGCTGTTCATGTTAATCTTTCACAAACTGCGTGTGAATATGATCCTGGTTCGTAAATGGAGTCACAGAAGCAGGCGCGGATCCCTTTCCATTGTCGTCCTGGCTTTGGGATTGCAGCTTCTTCTTGCCGGGACTTTACTGTACATCAGCGGACCCAGGGAAGGACTGCTGGCCCTGAACAGGGACCTGCTGCTTTTGCCCGATAAGCTGATCGGATCCCCTTCCAGGCTGCTTTTCAGGGCCATGCTGCTTGCCGGAGCAATAAGTGTTGTCGCTCTTTTTTTCTTCATTCTTAACAGGAAGAGGGAGGATGAAAGTACGAGGAGCTGAAAAGCCTTATTTTACTGTCCTTCTTTCTTTCCAATTAGCTTTATGTTTTATAACTTGCGGCCTCAATTCTCAAGCACCTAACATAGCTTTATAATGTCCCGAATTCGCAACGGAATCTACATCGGTATACCAATGCTGCTGATGGCTGCCATCATAATCATTGTCTTCATTCCCTTTGACAGAAATACTTCACCCGATCAGGATGTTCAAATATCTACCGTTGAAATAGGTAAGGTGGCCAGAACTTTCTCAGGTGAAGGTATTGTGGAACCCCAGAGCGAGGTGCTTATTCTGAGCCCGGCTTCCAGTATTATAAAAGAGATCTTAAAAGAGGTAGGGACCCATGTAAATGAAGGTGAGCCCATCATCATCCTTGATCCTGATCCAATCCAGTCTCAGATTGAGAATATCCAGGACCAGCTGGAGATGAAACAGAATTCCCTGAGAAAAAACCAGTTGAATGCCAGAAGTACCAAGGTGGATCTGGACTACAACGTACAGGTGAAAAAACTCAGGATCGCTTCACTGAAATCGGAGCTTGCCGACCAGGAGCAGTTGCTGGAAGTAGGCGGGATATCTCCTGCACGATTCGAAAAAACAAAACAGGAGCTGGAGCTTGCGGAGCAGGACCTGATCATGCTGTTGGAAAAAAATTCTATTCAGCTGCAACAGCTGGAAGCAGATGAAGAAGGACTGAGACTACAGATCGATATGCAGGAGAAGGAGCTGGCTGTTATGGAGGAGGCACTATTTAAAATGATAATACGGGCTCCGTCGGCAGGGATCATTCTCTCAATAGAGGGGAAGGTTGGGGAGAAAGTAGATAATGACCACCTTTTGATCGAAATGTCTGACCTGACTAATTTTAAAATCCAGGGAAAAGTTGAGGATGACTATTCCGAACAGGTAAAGACCGGAACAAAGGTGTATGTGGCACTGGACAGCGAGAAACTGACCGGGGTTATTGGCTCGGTGAATCCTGTGATCAGGGACAGGAAAATTGAATTTGATGTGAATCTGCGTGAAAGCAACCATTATAAATTAAGACCCAACCTGAATGTTAGTCTGGATATTGTCAGGGAGGAACGAGATAGTGTTTTACGGATACATAAGGGACCTGTGATCGGACGCGGCAATGAGCACAGGGTATATGTACTGAAAAACGGAACAGGCATTGAACGCACAATCACAACCGGACTTCAAAGCGATGAGTATGTGGAGGTACTTGCAGGGCTCATAGAAGGTGAGCAAGTGGTGCTTTCAAACATCTCATCGCCCGGGGACCTGGAGGCTTTGGAGATAAAGTGATGAGGATGAAATATAATACCGGCTTGTTTTTTTTCCTGCTGTTTTTTTTAAAACCACAGGTACATGCACAGGATACACTGGCTATCTCCCTGAGCCTGCGCAATGTGGTAGACCTGGCCATTTCACAGTCTTCTTCTGTTAAATATGTGCAGAACCAGGATGTCAACTATTACTGGCGATGGAAGAACCACCAGACCAGGTTTCGTCCCCAGCTTATCCTTACGGGAAACCTGCCTGATTTTGAGAATCAGACCAAGCCTATCACCCAGCCCGACGGGAGTATTATTTTCAGTCAGGTCACCCAGCTGGAGACCTCTGCCCAGCTGGCTATCACTCAGCCCATCCCTCAGCTGGGGGCAACTGTATATGCAGCTTCCGGAATAGTCCGGCTGCAGGATTTTAACAATAGTACCGTTGGATTTTCGGGAGTGCCGGTTAGCGTGGGAATCAGCCAGCCCCTTTTTGCCTACAACTGGATGAAGTGGACACGGCTCACCGAACCGCTGGTCTACGAAGAAGCACAGAAAAGATTTATCGAATCCATTGAGGAAATTTCTTATTACGCCACGGCCCGCTTTTTCAACTACCTGAAGATCCAGACCAATTATTCCCTTGCTGAAAGCAACCTTGCCAACAGTCAGGATAACCTCAGGATTGCAGAAATTAAGAGAGAATTAGGGAATATTTCAGATAATGATTTTGCCAGGATACAGCTCTCGGTTTTTAATGCCCAGAAAGCGCTTAATAATGCCCGGATCGATCTGAAGAATGCCGACTACGAGCTTAAAAAGTATATCGGGCTTGACCAGACCAAGGTGATCGAACTGATCATTCCCCTGGATATGTTCCTTTGGGAGGTAGATGCCGATATTGCATTGAAGGAGTCCCTGGAAAACAGAAAGGAGACCCCGCAGTTTGAGCGAAGGCTGATCCAGGCAGACCGGGACCTGACCAGGGCCAAAAGGGATGCAGGTGTGGGTGCAACCCTTCAGATGAGTTACGGAGTTTCAAACAGCGCCAATGACCTGGGTGGAATTTATGAAAATACCGAGCAGCAACAGAATGTGGCCCTTGCACTCAGTATTCCCATCATGGATTGGGGCCGCTCAGAGTCAAGGGTAAAGCTGGCCGAGTCTCAGCGCGAGCTGGTGCTCTATGATGTGGATCAGGACCGTCAGGATTTTGAACGCGGTGTGGTGGTCCAGGTGGAACAGTTTAACCTGATAAGATCCCAGATTGCCACGGCCGAAGCTGCGGATAAAGTTGCAGAAGAAGGTTATTTGATCGCTCTGAAAAAGTTCCAGAACGGTGAAATCAGCATTACCGATCTGAATATCTCCCTGCAGGAGAGGGAAGGGGCAAAGAGGGATTATATCAGTTCCATTGAGAATTACTGGGAATCCTATTACCGCTTAAGGGAGGTGACCCTGTACGATTTTGAATTCAGGCAGAAAATATATTATACCAATCCGATGCTCACATCGGAACAGTAGGGATCTTTTACAGAAAACATGGAATTCATGAAGAAAATAAGCGTTTTAGTAGTGCTGATGATGGCTGCAGCTGTCACGATCAATGCCCAGGAGTGGGTGGATCTTTTTAATGGAAAGAGTCTGAAAGGATGGGAGAAGCTGGACGGATCGGCCGAATACCGGGTGGAAAACGGAGAGGTGATCGGGGTATCAAAAATAAAAACGCCCAATACCTTTATGGCCACCAGAGAAATCTACAGCGATTTCATCCTGGAATACGAGATGAAGATGGATCGTGGCCTTAATTCAGGTGTGCAGTTCAGAAGTGTTGACGTACAGCCCGATGGCACGAAGAGGGTTAATGGTTACCAGGTGGAATGTGATGACCATGACAGCAGGCCCTGGGCCGGGGGGGTCTATGAGGAGGCGTCCCGAGGCTGGCTCTATCCTATGGCATATAATATGTGCGCTGCCAGGGCAAATAAGCGTGGAGAGTGGAACAGGGTCCGTATAGAAGCTGTGGGCAGTACAATTCGCACCTATATCAATGGAGTCAATTTCGCCAACCTGGTGGATGATAAGCGTTCTGAAGGCTTTATTGCTCTTCAGGTACATGGTATTGGCGATGATGCAGAACTGGAAGGAAAGGAGATTCGCTGGAGAAATATCAGAATCCTTACCGGGGAGCCTGAGAAATATATGATATCCGATGTGGAACTGTCGCCCGAGGTGAGTTACCTGGACAATACGCTGACCCCGGCGGAGAAGGCCGAAGGCTGGAAGCTGCTCTGGGACGGGAAGACCAGTGAAGGCTGGAGAGGGGCGACACTGGATAAATTTCCGGAGAAGGGTTGGACCATGAAGGACGGAATTCTGAGCGTTGAGAAGAGTGATGGTGGCGAGTCCACCAACGGGGGTGATATCGTAACTGTTAAAAAAAGTGAAAATTTCATACTGGAAGTGGATTTCAAAATCACTTTGGGAGCCAACAGCGGCATCAAATATTTTGTGGATCCGGACTTGAATACAGGTGCAGGATCAGCCATTGGCTGTGAATACCAGATCCTGGATGATCAAAATCATCCCGATGCAAAGATGGGCATCTCCGGGAACCGCACCCTGGCCTCCCTTTATGATCTGATAGAGGCCGATGCCCTGCTCTACGGAATGGACAATAACCCCAAGAGATTCAACGGGGTAGGCACCTGGAACCGGGCAAGAATAGAAGTCAGAGATCAGAAGGTAGCCCATTATTTGAATGGAATCAAGGTGGTGGAATATGAACGCGGAACACAGATGTGGAAGGCGCTGGTGGCTTACAGTAAATACGCCAATTGGCCTGCATTCGGAGAGGCTTTGAGCGGCCATATCCTGCTTCAGGATCATGGAGATGAGGTAGGCTTCAGGAACATTAAACTCCTGGAATTGTAGCAATCTGTTGATAAACACCCACAGTTTATCATTTCGGGAAAATTTCTATATTTGTGGACCTATTGCATTTTGGAGCAAGCTGAGCATGGTGGAACAGATAATTATGAGGAGTGGCTCTAACACTCTAAACGGATTTAATTTTGATCATATAGTCCCTGCATCAGGGGCCGGATTCAATGAACAGGTCCGAAGTTGCATCGAGCAATTACAGGAATTTATGCACCAGGAAGAGGACCAGCATTACCTGATCACCCAGCAGACTTTTTTTATCTCGGCAAAATCTCGGGCACAGTATGAGGAGCGTTCCTCCATTATAAGGGACCAGCTTTTAAGTTACTGTGGTACCAGCCTTCCTGCCTCCAGCATCGTTGCACAGTCACCTGCCGGCGACCTTGATGTGGTGCTGGAACTAATCTGTACCAGAGCCGTGGCTGATAAGGTGGTTACTTATAAATCCTTTTCAGGGGTAAATTATACCGTCATTGAATACCAGGGCTATAAAACCCTGCATTGCGGGGGCCTCATGGGAAAAGTGGAGGACACAATAGAAGAGGCTTCGGAAAGAGCTTTTGAAACTGCACTTTCCATTCTGAATCTGGAAGGCTTATCCATTCGTAACATCATCAGGCAATGGAACTATATCGAAAATATTGCCTTTATTATTGAAGGGGCTGATGCATCACAGAACTACCAGGATTTCAACGATGTAAGAGCCCGATTCTACGACCAGGTTCAATTTGTACAGGGTTACCCTGCAGCTACAGGAATAGGTCAGGATACGGGTGGTGTGATAGTTGGATTCATCGCAGTTTCTGATGCGGATAATATTACCATCAAAGCCATTGCTAACCCGGGACAGATAGATGCTCATAAGTATTCCGAATTGGTCCTGGAAGGGAGTTCCAACCAGAAATGCACCCCGAAATTTGAGCGGGCAAAGCTGGTTAGCATTGGATCAAGGAATTACATTTATGTTTCCGGTACAGCTTCCATCCTTGGCGAGAAGACCGTTCATGAGGGTGATGTAGAAGAGCAGACCAGGACCACCATTGAGAATATCAAAAGACTCTTCTCCAAAGAGAATCAGGATAGTCTGGGACTGGATTTTGATGTGGAAAAGATTCAGTTTTCACACCTGAGGGTCTATGTGAAATACAAGAAGGATATTCCGGCTGTTCAAAAGGTCTGTGATGCGGAGCTGAACTGTAAGTCCTCCCTCTTCCTGGAATCGGATGTCTGCCGGGAAAATCTGCTGGTGGAGATAGAAGGCGTTTTCAACGTCTAGTTGTCTGCAAAGCTCTTTTCACTTCATTTCAGCTTTACAAATACCATTGGTTTTCCTTCCGGTGAACAGGCATTTACAACATGAGCTGTTAACACCAGAATTCCCTCATGTTTTTTGATTAACTGATATTATTGGTAAATTATGTCCGATTCGTTTTTTCAAATTAGTTAATCCTACTGACTGAGGCTATGATTTCTGACAAAAGCCTGGGGACCTTATATATGAGAAGACTGTTTTTTCCTTGTATACTCCTTGGATTATTTAACTTCAGCTCATGTGTGAAACAGGAGGCTCCCAGGCCCAACATCATCTTCATAATGGCAGATGATCATACATCTCAGGCTTTTGGAGTGTATGGCAGCCGTCTTTCAGACCTGAATCCTACTCCCCGAATTGACAGGCTGGCCCACGAAGGGATCCTCTTTGAAAATGCCTTCTGCACCAACTCCATATGTACGCCATCCAGGGCTAGCATAATGACCGGACAGTATTCTCATGTTAATGGAATACTGGATCTGGATGGAACACTTGCGCCGGAAAAGCACTATCTGGCCATTGAGATGAAAGCACTGGGTTATGAAACTGCCATGGTGGGGAAATGGCACCTGAAGTCAGAACCGGCGGCCTTCGACTACTATTGTGTACTTCCGGGACAGGGCGATTACCACGATCCCGATTTTTTGGTAAGGGGAGAAAGGGAATGGCCCGGAAATATTAAGAGTTCCAAAGGGCATTCGTCGGACATGATTACGGATATCAGCCTTGAATGGCTTGAAAACAGGAGGGACAAGAGCAAGCCATTCTTCCTGATGCATCACTTCAAGGCTCCCCATGATATGTTTGAGTTTGCACATCGCTATGCAGATTACCTGGAAGATGTGGAAATTCCCGAACCGGCCAGTATGTACTACAATGCAAATAACGGATCGGTGGCCACCCGCGGTTATAATGAAGCCCTGATCCATGACATCGGTTCGTCCATCGGTCACCGGAACTACATTCGTAACATGGGGATGCACATGGATATTGACTCCACCATTCCTGATCCGGAATATACCCACCTGGCCTACCAGGAGTACCTGAAGCGCTACCTTCGCTGCGTGAAGGGGGTGGATGACAATGTGGGGCGCCTCTTTGCTTACCTGGAGGAGAACGGGCTAATGGACAATACCATTATCATCTATACTGGAGATCAGGGATTCATGCTGGGTGAACACGATTATATCGATAAGCGCTGGATGTATGAAGAGTCGCTACGCATGCCTCTCCTGGTTAGGTATCCCCCCGGGATTAAAGCAGGAACCCGTAGCGATGCCATTGTAAACAATGTGGATTTTGCCCCTACCATCCTTGATCTGGCAGGAGGCACGGTACCTGCGTACATGCAGGGAGAGAGCTTCAGATATATTCTGGAGACCGGAATTGAACCTGGAGGGTGGAAACAGGCGACCTATTACCGCTACTGGATGCATATGGCCCACCAGCATGCAAATCCTGCCCACTTTGGAATCCGGACCATGGATTACAAACTGATATTTTTTTACGGAATCTACTACAGGGATCATGGAGTGGAAGCTAACTTTAAGGGGTGGGGAAACCGATATACCTTCAGAACACCCCCCGGATGGGAGTTTTATGACCTGAAGAAGGATCCTTTTGAGATGGATAACAGGTATGGCGATCCTGCCTATGACAGCATTGTGGCTGAGCTGAAAGTTCAATTGAAAGAGCTTAGACAGGAATTGAAAGAGATAGACAATCAATACCCTGAAATACTACGAATCATCGATCATAACTGGAATAACTAACTGTATTATGAAATCAAACTACCAATGGATTCTACTGGTCATCGTCACGGTACTGTTTGGCCAGGAATGTACCCGGAACCAGGAGGAGGGCAGCAAGGACTATCCCATTACGCCCGTGGATTTTACCGAGGTGAAGCTTCAGGACGGATTCTGGAAGGACTGGGTGGAAACGGTTCATGATGCCACCATCCCCTTTGCCTTTCAAAAGTGTGAGGAGACCGGAAGGATTGATAATTTTATTTTTGCCGCTGGATTGAAGGAGGGGAAGTTCCAGGGCAATTACGGATTCAATGATTCGGATCTCTACAAGATCATGGAGGGGGCAGCCTATGCCCTGATGATTGAGGACGATCCGGAACTGGCAGCCTACCTGGATAGCCTGGTTTATTATGTTTCTGAGGCCCAGGAGGAGGATGGTTACCTCTATACGGCCTGGACCCTGGAAGCAAACGAGTATATTGATTTTCACTGTTGCACTTACAGCGATGAAGGGAGGTGGATCGAGACAGCCAACAGCAGTCACGAGTTTTACAATGTGGGACATATGTATGAAGCAGCTGTGGCCCACTACCTGGCCACAGGCAGCAGGGATTTTCTGGACGTGGCTCTGAAGAATGCAGATCTGATCTATGATGTTTGCATTACACAGGGAAACGATTATGTGCCCGGCCACCAGGAAATAGAGATCGGACTTGCAAAGTTATACCGGGTCACCGGTGATGGACGCTACCTGCAACTGGCCAAACACCTGCTGGATATCCGGGCCGAGGTGCTGGATGTAGAGTACAGCCAGGCCCATATGCCGGTCACCGAACAAACAGAAGCAGTGGGACATGCGGTCAGGGCCAATTACATGTACAGTGCCATGGCCGATGTGGCTGCACTTACCGGCGACAGTACCTACCTGGAAGCCATCGCTTATCTCTGGAACAATGTGGTGGAAAAGAAACTATCCATTACCGGGGGAGTGGGGGCCAGTCGCCATGGGGAGGCCTACGGTGGAAACTATGAACTTCCAAACCAGCCCTATAATGAGACCTGTGCGGCCATTGCCAATGTCTACTGGAACCACCGGATGTTCCTGCTCTACGGCGATTCAAAGTATATGGATGTACTGGAACGCGCACTTTATAATGGAGTGATTTCAGGCCTTTCCCTGGATGGAAAGCTTTTCTTTTATCCCAACACCCTGCAACACGATGGGGAGGCCACTTTTAACCAGGGGGTGAATGGACGCTCTCCCTGGTTCTCCTGCTCCTGCTGCCCATCCAACCTGTCCAGGTTTATTCCTTCGGTGGCCGCTTATGCCTATGCCAGAAGGGGATCGGACCTTTATGTGAACCTGTTTATGAACAGTGAGCTTTCAGTCGATACAAAAGGTGGGGAGCTGATCATTTCCCAGCACTCATCTTATCCCTGGGAAGGCAGGGTTGAACTTGAATTTTTGAACGAAAAGGAGGTAGAGGCCCACCTGCATATCCGTATTCCGGGCTGGGCCTTAAATAAAACGGTCCCATCGGACCTGTTTTATTTTGCTGACAGGCAGGTACTGCACCCTCAATTGCTGGTAAATGGAAAGGAGAAGGAGATTGTCCTGGAGCAGGGCTATGCCGTGGTTTATGGTAAGTGGAAGAATGGGGATCAGATTCGCCTGGAACTCCCCATGGAGGGCCGGGTAATTATGGCCCATGAAAGGGTAGATGCCAAAGCAGGACTCCTGGCAGTTCAATACGGTCCACTGCTGTACTGTGCCGAGGAGATCGACAATGAGGCGGATGTTCTGGAGGCCAGGATCGGGAAAGAATCCGAGTTTGATGCTCAGTTTGTTCCTGAACTCCTGGGTGGGCTTAATGTGCTGAAGGGGGAGGAGATCACCCTGGTTCCCTATTACGCCTGGGCAAACAGGGAAGTAGGCAAAATGAATACCTGGTTTAAACTTATAGACTAGTATAAAAACTTATTATCATTGAAGAAAATTAAGATCTATGAAAATATATCAAGTTTTGAGTTTTGGATTGGCCCTCATCCTGCTATTATCCTGCGGCAATAAGCAAGAGACAAAGGATGCTGTCCGGCCCAATATCATCTTCATTCTGGCCGACGACCTGGGCTATGGAGACCTGGGGTGCTATGGTCAGGAGTTAATTGAAACACCACATATCGATGCACTGGCTTCAAACGGAATGAAGTTTAGTCAGCATTATTCAGGATCACCTGTATGTGCTCCTTCCCGTTGTGTTCTTCTCACGGGGATGCACAGCGGACATGCCTATATCAGGGGCAATGATGAATGGGGTGATCGTGGAGAAGTATGGGATTACCGTGCAATGATTGCCGATTCCACCCTGGAGGGACAGAGGCCACTGCCTGCCCGAACAAGAAATATTGCTTCACTGCTTCAATCAGCCGGCTATGCCACCGGGATGACGGGCAAGTGGGGATTGGGCGCTCCCCATACAGACGGGATACCCAACAGGCAGGGCTTTGATTTTTTCTGTGGCTATAATTGCCAGCGGCAGGCACATACCTATTACCCGGTTCACCTCTGGCTTAATGAAGAGCGTCTCTACCTGGGGAATGATACAGTGGCTCCCCATGCAAAGCTTGAGGATGGTGCTGATCCTCTTGAACTGTCAGGCTATGCACCCTTTACACTCTCAAGCTATGCCCCGGATATTATGTTTAATGAGATGATTCAGTTCATTGAACAGAAGGGGGACAAACCCTTCTTTTTTTACTGGGCCTCCCCCATTCCCCATGTTCCCCTCCAGGCTCCACAGCGCTTGGTGGACTACTATGTGGATAAGTTTGGAGATGAGGAGCCATATACAGGCGGTGCGGGCTATTTTCCCAGCCGCTATCCACACGCCACCTATGCAGCCATGATCTCCTTCCTGGATGAGCGTATTGGCGAACTGGTCCGGACCCTCAAGGAGAGGGGCCTCTACGAAAACACACTGATTATTTTCTCTTCAGATAACGGTCCGACTTTTAACGGGGGGACCGATTCACCCTGGTTTAATTCAGCAGGACCATTCAAATCAGAAAGGGGATGGGGAAAAGCCTTTCTGCATGAAGGAGGAATCCGTGTACCCATGATCGCAAGCTGGCCAGGGAAGATAGAACCAGGAAGTGAATCGGATCATATCTCAGCATTCTGGGATCTGCTTCCTACTCTCTGTGAAGTAGCAGGGCTCAGTGTTCCGGAGGATGTGGATGGAATCAGCTACCTGCCGGAACTGCTGGGGAAGGAAGATCAGGATATACATCCCCATCTCTACTGGGAGTTTCCTTCGTCCGGGGGACAGCAGGCTGTGAGGATGAATAACTGGAAGGCCATCCGTAAAAATATACTTCAGGGGAATCTTGAAATTGAGTTATTCAACCTGGAAGAAGATATCCGGGAGCAGGCTAATGTGGCTGCCGATTATCCGGAAATCACCAGAGAGATGGAGCTTATTATGAAGAAGGAACACAGAACAGCTGATCTGGAGCGCTTTCGTATGGAAGCCATAGATGGAGCAGAGCTCTAGCGGCTTACCCTGCCCGATGCATCTCCACCCATCAGTTTCTCTACTTCTGCTGCAGTTACCCTGTTGTAGTCACCATAGATGGTATGTTTCAGGCATGAGGCCGCCACGGCGAAATTTAATGCAGTCTGCAGGTCCTTCTCGTAGGTGAGCAGTCCGTAAATCAATCCACCCATAAAGGAGTCACCACCTCCCACCCGGTCAACTATATGGGTGATATTATATTCAGGCGCAATGTAGAGTTTCGATCCGTCGTAAAGAACGCCCGACCAGGTGTTGTGACTGGCACTGATGGAACCTCGAAGGGTGGTGATCACCATCTTGCAGCGGGGCACATGCTCCATAATCTTTTTTGAAGCGGAAAGGTAGGCTTCTGCCTCCACTTCTCCACTGGTAACATCCACGCCATCGGGGTGGATATCCAGGGCCATGGCAGCATCTTCTTCGTTTCCCAGGATGATATCACATCCCTGAACCAGAGCAGGCATCACTTCCCTGGCAGATTTTCCCCAGCGCCACAGGTTCTTCCGGTAGTTCAGGTCGGTGGAGACCGTAAGCTCCATTTTTCTTGCAGCATCGATCGCTTCCTGGCAGACCTGGGCGGCAGATTCTGAGACGGCAGGGGTAATGCCGGTCCAGTGGAACCAGGAGGCATCTTTAAAAACCTTCTCCCAGTCTATGGTTCCCGGAGCAAGTTCGGAGAGTGCAGAATGGGCCCGGTCATAAATTACCTTGCTGGCCCTGTTTACAGCGCCCATCTCAAGGAAATAAATTCCCATCCGTTCACCTCCCCAGACCATATGTTCGGTGCCAACTCCCAGTCCCCGTAACTCTTTAACGCAGGCCTTCCCCAGATCATTTTTCGGCAATCTGCTAACGAAACTTACAGGGATACCATAGTTGGCCAGTGATACGGCCACATTGGCCTCGCCTCCGCCAAAGGTGGCACTGAGTGCGGGGCTTTGCATAAAACGTTCCATACCGGGAGCCGCCAGGCGCAGCATCACCTCTCCAAATGTGATCACTTTTTTCATGATACTAGTTTAGTGATTTTTTAGAAATCTCTATTCACCTTTCGAACAAATTCCTCAAACCACAAAAAGAAGTATAAATCTGTCAAGCTATTTTAGGAGAGCTCAGGTCAATATATCAAAGAACATGGTTCTCAAACATTTTTGCCCATTATGCCTTTGCGCAAACCATGACGATATTTCTTCCCTGCACAATGAATAATGTCTCCAGCTCCCAATGATGGCATTATTATAGCTCGACTAGTCCGTTTAGATATAATTCAATATCATTTAGGTAATCATCAATTAAATTCTCACCTGTATAGGTCAGTAATTGAATTGTCCCGTTAGAATTTGAATAATAATATCCATAATATGTGAATCTCACGCCTTGTATTGTTCCTGACATTTGCATCATAAGGACTTGTATACCATTAACGTTTCTATACTCTTCTTTTATAATTTTAATATCTGATGCTACACTTTTTGCATTTTCAACTGCAATCTCTTTTAAGGTCTCTATTGGTATCTGCATTTTTTCAGAAATCAATATTGCGTACAAATCATCTCCTTTCTTCTGAAATTGATATTCAAAAGCATCGTTTTCTTCTCCCTTAATAAAACTCCACTTTTTAGGATTAATCCAAATTCCGACATTTAGATTATTACTCTTAACTAGAAAAGTGGATTTTATATCTTTTGAAAATTCCATGTCGTTTTCTGAAATTTCCGAATCTTCCATAATGCTATCATTAAGGTATTTCCATGTACCGTCTTCATATAGAACCACTTCATCTCCAGTTTCAGTTATTGCATTAATCTGAGCATTTATCAATTGTACGGACATTAATACCAATCCAATTAGAATTACTTTTCTCATAAATCTTTTTATTTTATCATTAAGTGATATTCAAATTTCTTCGTTTCAATCTATATCTACTGGTTAACCCCTGCTTGTACAAAACTTCTAAACAAAAGTACCTTTAAAACATTTATATCCCTTATTATTGGTCGCAATACAGTGGAGCTAAGCCGCCGTAGTGTGGCGCGGACATGGAGAATTCTGCAAAATGTGTGACATGCGTCTCGGTCGGCTTTAGTGCTTTGTTATGTATTTTATTACCAAACAATGTTGCGATACACCTCAGGATCGGTATCTCCCTCAGTAGAAAATAACAATACTCTTGAATTGCTGGTTAGATTTAATACATCTTTAATTCTGTAAAACTGTTCATTCGACATTATCTCAAATAATGCGCCAAGTGTTACTGCACCTGATTCTCCAGATATTATGCGTTGATCTCCTCCTAGCGGATTCCCCAGTACTTTCATCCCTCTGCGAGTGACATCATCAGAACACATTAGAAATGCATTTGTAGCTGACTTTAATATGCCCCATCCAATATGGCTAGGTTCCCCACAAGCAAGGCCAGCCATAATAGTGGGTAAATCACCTCTCACTCTAAAGGGTTTATCTTCGTTCAGTCTTATGGACTCGTAAAGGCATGGGGCACCTTGAGGCTCTACTACAATAAATTTGGGTGTGGGGCGGTCAGATAAATTGCGAAGATAAGCAAGAATAGCTGCAGCTAATGAGCCTACACCGGCTTGTATAAATACATGCGTGGGATAGATCTCCTGCTCTTGGATAAGATATTCTGTTATCAGAGTAGAATAACCTTGCATAATATATAGTGGTACTTTTTCGTATCCTTCCCATGATGTGTCCTGTAGAAGTATCCAACCTTCTTCTTGTGCCTTTTGTTTTGCATGAATCACAGTGTCATCGTAGTTCAGATTTGTAATCAAAGCTTCAGATCCATAGTTTTTTATGGCTTTTAATCTTGTTGGAGAAGATCCTTTTGGCATATACACTACGGATTTACATCCAAATAATTTTGCCGACCAAGCGACAGCTCTGCCATGATTGCCGTCTGTTGCTGCGACAAAGGTGATGTTCTTATATCTAGATTGTTTAGCGAGGATTTTACCAAAGGTTAATTCATCATCTTTCAGCTCTAGTATTTCACCTAAGTATTTTGCGATAGCATAGCTGGCACCCAGCACCTTAAATGCTTTTAAATCGAAACGATGGCTTTCATCTTTTATAAGAAGTTCTTTTATTCCTAACCGGCTTGCAAGCCTCGATAGTTTGACTAGCGGTGTAGGGGTATAGTTTGGGAGGCTGTTGTGAAATTTACCTACATTTTTAGCTGTTTCCACATTGGCAAATGCAAATAAAGATGGATTAAGTATTTCAGTTAAGTCATTTATCTGGCAAGAGATTTCATCTTTATTCATAGATACCCCTGTAATGTAGTTATTCGTACTTTTTACATAACGGTGGAACTAAACCGCCGTAGCGTGGCGCGGGATTTGCCTTTTCCGCAAAGGGCGTGACACGCGTCATGGTCGGCTTTAGTGAATTGTTATGCGTTACTTACTTCTTATTACCAACTGCAATTAGGTGTGCGCTTATGCCGAGCAGGCTTTTCTCGGTTTCTAATTTACGTGCAATAGTCAGAAGTGCTTCACGGAGGTCCTGGTCTTCCAACCATTTGTTCAGGTTCAGTACTAACCACGAGGGCCCCTCAACTCCATAAACACCATTAACTTCGAACCCAGCCTCAGAGAGTTCCCCCCGAAGTTCATCTGGATGGTGAAAGAACGAATCCATGAAATATTCTGGATTGTCTGTCGGGTTTTTATGATGTCCACTCTCCAGGTCCTCAAATACTATCTTAGCAAACAGAGGATCCTTGAGAAATCCGGAGCTTAAACCGTCAAGGGTAGATGCAAAGCGGGATATCCCAACAGCTAGAATTATACCTCCAGGTTTCAGCACGCGATAGGCTTCAGTAAGAGCAGTCAGCCGATCCCGTTTATCCGTGAGATGATATAGGGGGCCGAACATCATGGCTGCGTCAATGCTGCTATCAGTCCATGCTAGCGAACATGCGTCGCCCACTTCGGCACTGGCCAGCTGGGCATTAGGTTGCCTAGCTGAAGCTTTCTTTGCCAACTCGACATGCATTGGTACTATGTCGATCAAATGTACCTCATAACCGAATTTTGAAAGCCAGCAAGCATGAGCACCCGTACCTCCCCCAATGTCAAGAACAACAGCAGGAACTGGCGGTAAGAAACGCCTTAGAAGCTCACGCGAACGCTCCCGGTCAATAAATCCCTGTCCAAGGTTTAGGCGATTCGCTTCATATCCCAAAGCGTAATGATCCGACAATTCCTTGGGCTTTGGTGAATGTGATTGTTTGTGTCTTGTCATTGTCTTAATCGTAGTACATATATTCTGCCGCAAATTGCGGCAGAATAAGCTTGTTTGAGTGGACTTTGCGCCATTCAAAGGTGTTTGTCTTGATGTATGGAATGGTTTTCAGGACGGGTTGTTGGGTAGATAAAAATTAGAGTTTTACTCCAGGCTTTCCATGGCTTCGCCTCGTCATTCCCAGAAAGGATTATTTCCAGTTTCGGGAGTAACAAAGAAATTTACGAAGAAATGGAGAGCATTACAACCATTGTTGAAATTTGACGGTAGAATTCCGTAAACTCTTATTCTTCATCCATGGAAGTTTGAATTTCACACAACCTAGCAGAAAATAGTTTGATGTTTCTTTTATCATTTAGCTACTTTTAAACATCAAAACTTTACTGCCATGAAAAGGCCCGGACTGATTCGCTTCTTCAGATTGTTATTGTTTGTTTTTATTCCATTGATCTTCTTTTCCTGTCAGGCTCCCGATCGGACTGAATCCGAATCAAGTCCTCCCAATATCCTTTTTGCCATTGCCGATGATGCCTCCTGGCAGCACTTCGGCGCCTATGGCTGCGACTGGGTGAAGACCCCGGCCCTGGATAAAATTGCCGGTGAAGGAATCCTGTTCACTCGGGCCTATACTCCCAATGCCAAGTGTGCCCCGTCCAGGTCCTGCATCCTCACCGGCCGGAACAGCTGGCAGTTAAGGGCAGCAGCCAACCATGTTCCCTTTTTCCCCACCATGTTTTCTTCCTTCATGGAGGTTCTGGAACATCATGGTTATATGATAGGGTATACCGGAAAGGGATGGTCCCCTGGAGTTGCCATCGATAAAGAAGGGAAGTTCCGTGAACTGACCGGTCCCCGCTATAGTGAATACACATTGACTCCTCCCACCTCCCTGATCAGTGCTACA
>CAYWGP010000262.1:0-7337 GCA_964458155.1 uncultured Bacteroides sp. | reverse complement strand
ATGCAGGAATGTTATCATTTATTTTAATGCTGAACTGCAGAACAGGGTCTTTGATCTGTTTCATCAAAACCTGAATAAGAAAGGCTGTTTGCTTCTTGGTGTACATGAATCAATCATGGGAGTCAGCTCCAGGAAATTTATCAAGAAGGACTCCTTTTATTATAAGACATAAACATGATCATCAGAAACATATCCCTCAGGTCAAAGCTGATTGGGACCTCCCTGATCCTGGTGGTACTGTTATCTCTGCTGGCCCTGATCTATATGGATGCCAGCAGACAATTGTCAGATCAGTCTGAGCTGCTGAAAGAAAGAAGTGAACTCAACAGAAGATTCCTCTCTCTTCAGAACGGTTTTCTTGCCTTATCTCCCGGGAGGGTACCTGCTGAACTTGCAGAGCTGCTTCAGCAGATCCATGGTGTGGAGGAACAGATCGGCGTGTTGAACGCATATGAGATCCCCGCATATGAAGAAGCCCTGCGACCCAAGGCAGATCAGATTCTTTCCCAGCTGGATCGATTGGAAGAAAACCTGAGGTTCTATACGGATCAGAACCAGGCTTCCTGGATCCGGGCCCGGACCGATATGGAATTACTGGGTGCCTTTATGGAGGAGATGAACCTTGCGCTGACAGAAGCCGAGGAAGATATGTGGAAACGAAGGAATATGCAACTGGGAATAAGCCTGGCGCTGGCAATCCTCATTCTGACCACTGCCCTGATTATTTTTACCGTGAATTTAAGTCGAGCCTTCCGGCACTTATATGACCAAACGCGGAAGCTTAGCAGGGGAGCGGTTCCTCCGCCCCTCGATGATTCCCAGGACAATGAATTTGGAAAGATTGCCGCTGTCCTCAATCTTCATACCAGTGAATTAGAAAAAAAGATCCAGTTAATCTCCACCATGTCGAAGGATGGTCCGGGTGAGCTATTTACGCCGGAAGCCGAGGATGAACTGGGAAAAGCCTTATTGCTTCTTTCAGATTTCCTCACCAGGAAAGAGCTGAATGAAGTAACCAGGAACCGCGAGGACAAAAAAGAGAACTGGATTTCCGAAGGACAGGCCCAGCTGGGTGAGGTACTCCGCTCGGAACGCGACGATGTTGTAGAGCTCTCCTTCCTGATCATTCAGAAGCTGGTGAGCTATTTGAATATGGAGATGGGATCGCTCTTTATAACGAACGATTCCGATCCGGAAAAGCTTAGCCTTGACCTGAGTGCTTCCTATGCCTACGACCGGCGCAAGTTCCTTACATTGCGCCTGGAGTGGGGCGAGGGATTACCCGGAAGCTGTGCACAGGAGAAGGAGCGCATCTTTATTACAGACGTACCACCCGACTATTTTAATGTGGCTTCGGGCCTGGGAAGCTCCATACCCAACTGCCTTCTGCTGGTTCCCCTGAAAATTGCCGACAGGGTGGTCGGAGTGATCGAACTGGCTACCATCAGGTTACTCAGGCCCTTCGAGATAGACTTTGTGGAATCGCTTTCTGAAAGAATAGCCTCTTCGCTGATGGCCGTGCGAAACAGTGAACACACCTCCCGCTTATTGAAACAGTCCCAGGAACAGGCCGAAGCTCTGAGAAAGCAGGAAGCGGCCATGCGGGAAAGCATGGAAAAACTGGAGCAGGCACAGCAGGATTCCATCGCAAAAGAGTCTGAAATCAGCGGAATTCTCACGGCCATTAACCAGTCGACCCTGGTTGCAGAATTTGGTCTGAATGGCCGCTTTACCAGTATCAACGAACAGTTCCTTATAATACTGGAGTCCCAGGAGGACCAGGTGCTGGGTAAGCTACACAGCGATTTTGCCATGGTGGACCGGGTGTCGGACATATATAAAAAGTTCTGGGCCACCCTGAAGGAGGGTAAAAGCATATCCAACACCGAGAAGTACAAGCTCTTTTCGGGAGAAGAGGTATGGCTGCAACAGACTTTTACTCCCATCATCAACAATGAGGGCAGGGTGAGCCGCATTTTGAATATTGCTGTAAATATTACGGGAGAACGAACGCTGCAGGAGCAGCTTCTTACCCGTGAGCTGGAAATTACCCGCAAGGGTCTGGATATGCAAACCCTCATGCAGGCTGTTAACACCTCGCTGATAAAGTGCGAGCTGGATGCCGAAGGATTCATCATGGATGTGAACGACAAATATTGCGAGGTGACAGGCTACGGGAGAAAAGAGTTGCTGGGAAGAAACTACCGCCTGTTCCTGAAGGACACTGAAAAAGACCAGTTCGAAAAAATATGGAAGGAGGTGATCAAGGAGAAGGTATACGAAGGATCCATTCGGCGTTCCAGGCCAACCGGCGAAGAGGTGTGGCTGGTATCCACCTTCTCCCCGGTAAAAGATGAAGCTGGAGTGATATATAAAATCTATTTTATGGGACTGGATATTACCGAGAAGAGATTAAAATACCAGTTACTTGAGGATGCCAACCACGAAATAGAGCGCCTGAAGAACCTGCTGTCAGACTTTGACGTATAGGAGAAAGATATGCTAAGCAACAAATATAAATACATACTCACCTGGATATCACTGGTCCTGTTCCTGCTTTGCAGTACCCTGCTTGTGGCTGCCGCATGGAACAGTCAGGTCACCGGGGATTTTTCTCCATTCCTGGTAATTCTCCTGTGGATATTGATCTGCTTTTCGGGGATATTCCTTTTTATGCTCGCGGTGAAGATGGCACACCGGCAATGGATGACTGAAAAACGTGAACAGGAAAAAGAAGAAGCAGAGGGAAAGCAAAAACCCTCCGGCGCAGGCGGATCCTCGCGGAAGAACAAGGAACTTGATTTTGCCGCTTCGGCCAGGAAGATTGTCCGGCGTATTCCTGAAAATATTGTCATGGACCAGCTGGGGAAGCTGCTTCTGAAGAACCTGGCCCGGGAACTGGAGATTATGTCGGGCATCTTTTACACGGAGAAGAAAGGGGTCTTCACTGCGGAAGCCTCCTATGCAATGACCTCCTCTACAGAATCCTATACCTTTAAAAGCGGTGAGGGCCTTACGGGACAGGCAGCCCGGAACCAGCAGATCCTGGTTTTAAACCGCCTGCCCGAAGGGTACACGGAAGTATTTTCCGGACTGGGAATGGCTGCTCCGGCCTACCTGGCCATCGTTCCCCTGGTCCACAAAGGCCACACAATAGCCGTCCTGGAATTTACCGGGTACAGGTATGAACCCGGTGCAATTGAAAATATGCTCAGGATCTTCGCGAGAGACCTGATGGACAAACTATCAATCAACCCGGGCTGAGCATATGTCAGGAAGAGATCCATATATCATCAAACGAATTAACTTCCGCCGGGTTCTTGTGATAACAGCCATCAGCATCCTGGTGGTGATACTGATCCTCTTTGCTTTTATCATGGAAAGTGGCCTGCCAGTTACACTGCGTAGCATGGCCCAGATCCACAGGGAGCACCCTTCACTTTTCCTGATCGATCTGATCCCGGTGTTTATCTCGGCCCTGCTGCTTCCTATGCATCATATTATGAACAGGGCCATCAGGGAGTATGAGGAGCGTGTCCTGGAATCGCAGCAACTTCTGAAACGAAATACTGAATTTGCCCAGCTGCTCTCCGAAGGAGAAAACCCAGAACCCTACGATGAGATGCTGGAAACCGAGCTGGGCAAGGCGCTCAGGATGATTCACCTGAATATTAAGGCCGACAGGAGACAGGAACGGGAACAAAGCTGGATCACTGAAGGAAAGGATATGGTGGCCAGGGTTCTCCGCGAACAACTGAATATGGAGGAGCTTTCCTACCAGATCCTGAGGATTCTCAATACGTATATTAAGTCCACCCAGGCTGCTTTCTACTTGTACAATGAAGAATCCAGGATCCTGGTAAATACGGCGACCTATGCCTACAATCGGAAGAAATACCTGAACCAGGAATTTAAAATAGGGGAAGGACTGGTGGGACAGTGTGCCTATGAAATGGACTATATCTACCGCACCGAAATACCTGAAGATTACACTTCCATCAGCTCGGGTATCCTGGGCGATCATAAGCCCGAAAGCATCCTGCTGGTTCCGCTTATATCCAACGAAGTGCTCCAGGGGGTGCTGGAATTTGCATTTGTTAAGGAGCGCATTCCCAAACTGACCATCCAGTTCCTGCTGGAACTGGGGGAGATCATTGCCCGTACCATCCTGAATCTGAAAATGAACCTGACCACCCGAAAGTGGCTGGAAGAATCCCGGACCATGACCGGGGAACTGAAGGCCAACGAAGCCCAGTTGCAGGAGAATGCAAAGCAGATGACCATAGCCCGGCAAAGCCTGGAAGATGCCAATATCCAGCTTGAGGGTAAAATTGATGAAGCCCGGCAGGCCAATGAAAGGCTCCACCTGATGCTGGAGCATGCTTCTGAAATCATTTCCATCTATGATCACGACGGCAACCTGACCTATATAAGTCCGTCCGTGATCAACATCTTCGGCTACTCGGTGGAAGAGATGATGGCCGGCAAGGACCTGGAACGAATCAGCAAAGATGACGTAACTAAGCTGCGCAGAATATTTGATCATCTCCAGGAAAACCCTGGAGCCACCGAGAGCCTGGAATACGCATTTATAAAGAAAAATGGTGAGCGCATATATTTGCGAAGTTATTGCCGCAGCATGCTGGAGGATAGTGCCATAAGGGGCTTTCTGCTAAATACAACAGATATCACCGAATCGATCCGTGTGGAGCGCGAGCAGCGGTTGAAAACCCGGATGCAGGCCCTTTCAGAAAACTCACTGGACCTGATCCTGCGTATCTCTGCCTCCGGTAATATCTATTATGCCAATCCCATGGTGGAGGATTATACCCATATTGCCCCCTCCTCCATGGTAAACCGGAATATGAGGGAGGTCCCCTTTAAGAAGTCTTTCTCAGGCCTGCTGGATGATATACTTGGCTCCATGGCCCAATCGGCGGTGAAAATGAATATTCAGCTGACCCTCCCCATGGAGATAGGGGAATACAAAACTTCCCGGATTCTGAATGTGGATGCCATCCCCGAGTTTGAGGGGAGTGAGCTGGAGACCATCCTGGTGGTGGGTCACGATATCACAGAAGCCAAACAAACCGAGAAAGAAATCAAGGTGCAGAATCGCAAGGTGCAGGACAGCATTAATTATGCCGAGCGCATTCAGTCGTCTATCCTCCCCGATATCGCGCGCATCCGGAAAGCCTTTCCAAAGAGTTATATTTACTATGAGCCCAGGGATGTGATTTCGGGCGATTTCCCCTGGTTCTTCGAGACCGACGATTCGTGGTATATCGCTGCCGTGGACTGCACCGGTCACGGGGTGCCAGGAGCCCTGCTGTCGCTGGTGGGTCTCTTCCTGATGAACAATATTGCGGGCTTGAATCCTGGAATTTCAGCAGGAGATCTGTGTGAATCGTTGCACCAGGAAGTCCGTAAAGCACTGAAACAGGATCGTGCAAAATCAGAAACCCGCGACGGGATGGATATGGCCCTCTGCCGGTTCTTCAAAAAGGAACCAAAGATGGAGTTTGCAGGAGCACACAGGCCCCTGTATGTGCTTTCTGAGGGAGAAGTCAGTATTTATAAAGGCGACCGCAAGGCCATTGGCGGACTGAAACATCGAAAAAATCCGGAGAAACCCTTTACCAATGTGGAAGTAGCCTGCAGGCCGGGCGACAAGTTTTTCTTTTTCACCGACGGCCTCACCGACCAGACAGGGGGACCGGATGGACTGAGCTATGGTTCCCGGAGGGTAAGGATGGAGCTGCTCGAGAATGCAGGTTATACCCTCGCCCAGTTTAACGCGCATTTTAAAAAAGACTTTGCTGCATGGATGGGCAGGGAAAGACAGCTGGACGACCTCCTTATGATTGGTATCGAAGTATGATTTTCCTATATTTATGGCATTATGAGTTTTACTGGCGAATCCAAAGGATTTATTAACTACATTTATGATCGGTATAAGAACCTGCAGATCAGAGACATAACTCTTATTTTTGAAGGGCAGATCACCCACCAGGTAATGAAGGCTCTTACCGGCCTGGCAGAAGAACAACTGGATGAGGTGGAAGATGATAAAGTCCTTCGAAGGGTTTATCATGTAATGGTTGAATCCCTTCAGAACATCAACCGGCATGCAGAATCCTATGAATACCGTGGGCATCCCTATCCGGGAGTGGGGCTGGTGCTGGTGGCCAAGAACAAAGAACGCTTCCAGGTAACCACAGGGAATATTGTTGAAAACGGGCATGCAGAGGAGATCGCCCTTTTCCTGGGTAAGCTGAACACCATGAGCCAGGATGACCTGGACGACCTCTATAAAAAACAGTTGCGCGAAGGGATTTCCTCCCCCAAGGGTGGTGCCGGCCTGGGCTTTATTGATATCCGCCGTAAAACCGGAAACCTCCTTGACTACAGTTTTGTGAAGATTGACAAAGAGACTACCTTCTTTATATTCACTTCAACAATTACAAGATAGGCCCATGGAAATTTTAAGAATTGAACAGACCGACGACTGTCCCCTGGTGATACTCGATCCAGTGGACAATCAGTTTGAGATTGCGGGCAAATCCCTGCCCGAAGATGTGTTAGAATTTTACGAGCCGGTCCTGGACTGGCTCAACACCTATAAAGAGGAGCCCCGGTCCCTTACCGCGTTGGACATCAAACTGATTTACTTCAATACCGCCTCCTCAAAAATGCTCATGGACATTATGCTCGTACTTGAAGAAATGGTGGAAGACGGACAGGAGGTAGTCATCAGGTGGCATTCCCACCTTATAGATGAGGATATGCAGGAAGCCGGCAAAGAGTTCGAAGAGATGGTTGCGGTTCCCTTTGAACACCTCACCTATGAGAATTAATCCGATCGAAGCAGCCCCCCTGACCCTATTCCCTTCCAACCATGAGTGAAGAGATCCTGAAGGCCCTGATGCAGCTCTTCGCCCTGATCACCAAACAGGACGGGGGCATCAGTCAGCAGGAGATCGATTACGTAAACAAATTCCTGGTACAACAGATCGGTGTCGACTCGGCCCGGGAATACATCCAGCTATATAAGGAAACGGCTGAGGAAGCTGAGCCCACCTCAGAAACACCCCCCAAAAAGAAACTCACCTCAGTGCTGGATTCGGTTCGGGTGCTGAAACTTTGCCGGCAGATCAGCAAAACCATCAACCAGCGTCAGAAAGTAGTGGTCCTGGTACGCATCCTGGAACTGGTCAATACTGAATACATGCTGACCGGACAGCGGCTCGGGATTGTGGAAACGGTCGCAGACATCTTCCGCATTAAAAAAGAAGAGTACCAGGATATCTTCACATTTGTCACCTCAAAAACAGCCG
>CAYWGP010000261.1:0-7784 GCA_964458155.1 uncultured Bacteroides sp. | reverse complement strand
TACGGTCACCTCTAATTCGTAGCCCTCGCAACGGGCCACAAGGCGTATACGGTCGTTATAATAGTTTTCAAGGAAGACCCTGTCGAGCAGCAGCATCTGCAGTGCATTCCTGTAAATGGCCGGTCCCAGCATCTTACCTTTTTCCAGAACACCCACAGCACGCCGGTCGAGGATGGCCTGCCACATGGATTCGCGGCTTAGCTCTTCTCCCTTATTGAGGAACAGAACCATACTTGAGGTGGCATTTCCATCCAGATAGCCGGTTCTGAGTACAAAAGGCAGGTCCTCATTATCAATCTGTACCTTGTTCCCTTCCGTAGCAAAATATCCATCGAACTGGTATGGGTCGGCAAGGGTGTCCATCACATTCCGGAATACATATCCCCCTTTCTCCTCTGCATAGTCAACCCAGACTTTCGGGTCGCGCCTGTCCAGGCGCTGGAACTGATAGCCGTCCCAATCCTTTAATCCGAAAATAGTTCCATAGCCCACATCGCTGACAACTGGCAGCTTCGCCTGCTCTATCCAACGGTCCAGTTCATCCCTGGCCATGTAATCCATTAAGCCGCTGAAAACAAACCAGTTATTTCCTTCACTCATTCCTGTTCCGATTACATCCAGAGGGTGTCCTTTTGTACATGTTACGCTCTTCAGCAATGTTTCAACCCCAAACCATCCTTTGTGGAAATCATAATTCTGAATAAGATCCCGGGTCTTATTTAACAGGACTAAAAATTGATCCCGCGTATTCCGGTCTGATGAACTCACCACAAATAGCTTTCTGTCTCCCGCCTGAAGCATAAAAGCATCAAGCCTGAGAAGATCAACTGCACCGTATTGATGGCTTTGCAATTCTTCAGGCCATCCTGCAAATTCAGAAATATTCTCCGTCAACTCTTTCCCAGGAGAGCTTCGCGGATCTACCATTACCAGAATATTCCCTGAACCAAGCGCCTGTTCCAGAGAAGTTCTGTCGGGTTGATCTAAAACTTTATAAGTGCTTGAAATCAGGTTTGTAATGAAGCCCTCCTGCATCAGCAATCCTGGAATTCCCAGGTCTTCTGCAATATCCACCTTGCTTTGAAGAATATTTTTCTCCACATCCGGGATTGCCATTTTGAACAGATTTCCATAGCTGTACCAGTTTGTATAGGTATCGTGCCAGTAATTGGTAAATCCGTTAAACTGGAATTCAGTCAGCACTGCATTATTCAGAGGTGCTACATCCACTCCATGAAACCTGAACTCTTCAAGCTCCTGGGCTTTCACGTGCATGCTGCTTAAGCCAATAAACAGAAATACAAAGGCTATGGTGATTGGTTTCATATACTCGTCTAGAAGGGTTGAATGACCATGGTCGAAAACTGCCGGTCAAACAGGCTCCTTCCTCTCCTTTCTCCAAATTTCATGTTATAATCCAGGATTGCCTCTTCCGCCTCCCGGGATAGTTCCCTTTGTCCGGTTTTATCGTAGATCATCTTTCTAAGCATGTTCTGGTCCCGGTAATCGGGAGCATATGGAGCGCCTGAGCCCAGGTTCTCAGGATAAGTTTCCGATTGATCGATGTGGCTGAGCGCCAGCTGGTATTCCCCGCTTTTATACAGCTCGTAAGCCAGCAGAAGATGGTTGTAGATATGGAGCCTCTGACCAGTATTCTCTCCCTCGAAAGGCAGGACATTTGTCTTTTCCAGGACATCCAGTGACTCTTGATACCATCCTGATACCGTCAGATACTTGCTATAGGCCAGGTCCAGGATATAATTTCCGGGAAACAGCTTATAGCCGGTCCCAGCCAGTTGCAGGGCGGCCTCGTTGTCCCCGCGTCTGTAATAGATCTCTGCCAGATCCCTGAATATTCTCCACTGCCCGGGATCCACCTCCAGGGCACGCTGCATATCTTTAAGTGCCTGCTCGGAATCAATGCCCGACAGGTAGGCCCTTGAATAATAGAAAGGCAGAAAATCAGGTGTATCCTCCCAAAGCTGAAGCAATTCTAAAGCCTCCTGTTCCTTCCCTTTCTTCCAGAGAATAAGTGCTGCATAATAGTCGGTGATCCACGAGGGTTTCTGTAGAGATGCCCACTGAAGAACAGGTAATGTTTGAGTTCTGTAAGGAAAAACATACTCAGGGCTTGCATTCAGAGCCCTCTCCAGGAAGTTGTCTGCTTTCTCTTTGTTTTCCTTATATAGCCAGGCCAGCCAGTAATCGATCACTGGATAGGCCGGAGCCTCTTCAAGCACCTTTGCAGCCTCATCAAACAAATCCAGTCCTTCATAAAACAAAGCTGTTTCCAGGTATTCCTCCCTGGCCATCTCATTTTCGAAGGAGTGATTGAAGGCTTCCAGAGTCCCTGATCCGGGCCTGAGAAGGTACTTTTCAAAAAGTGCAAAATGATTCAGCGGATCCAGATTCAGCAGTTCTTCCAGTACCTTATCTGCCTTGAGCCGGTCTCCCAGCTGTCGATGGGCAATAGCCATGATCTTATAGCTGTTCAGGTTCAGTTCGTTGAAGGTCAGGGATTGTATGGCATTCCCAAGGGCTCCCTTCAGGTCCCACTCCATCAGGTCCATCTCGGCCAGCTGCTGGTAGGCTGCGCTGCGATACTTCAGGGAACGCATGGCCCATCGGAAACCATCCCGGGCATTGGTAAAGTCCCCTTCAGCCTTCTTTACACATGCATAAATGAAGTTGGCTCCTGGCAGGTAGGTATCAATCTCCAGGATCCCCATTGCATAGTCCCCGGCCTGTTCCAGGTCGCCCTTCCTGAAATAAAGCTCAGCTACACGTTCAGCTGCATCCAGCCTCATGGTATCCGCTTCCAGAAGATCCAGGTAGATATTAAGCGCTTCCTCGTAGGATCTGCGGTTCTCCAGTTCCCGGGCCAGAACAAGAGGATCATTCAGGGCATCTCCCGGTGAATGGTGGGGTCTGTCAATAACATAGTCCTTCTCCGAGGAGTAGATCAGTTCATCATTCAGTAATATTTCAATGGCCGTCCCTTCCTTAATGCCATCAACTGTTCTGTCAAGCAAATCAGAGGGCAATAGCTTCACCTTCTCATTCAAAAGCTCCTCTTCCCCTGATCTGACTACCAGTGTTCCCTCTATTTCAAGGATGGGAGAGAATAGTAATTGCATCCCTTCCGGTAAATACTTTACATGTATGGCCCCTGATTCAGCCACGCGTGTAACTCCTCCGGTTCCCCGTACCGGGAACCAGCGTTCTACCCAGGAATCTGAATTATAGGGAATAAAACCGGACTGTTTAAAGGGCGTCCTTCCGCTGCTGAGACTGTTCTGGTTTAGCATTCTTCCCGACTGCACTTCCACGTACTGCCCGTGGGTATCGGTAAGCAGATCCTCCCAGATGCCCCCGTTCCTGGCCAGCGACCACAACCAGATTTTCTTGCCGAAAGCACCATCCACCGGAGACCAGTGACCTGATCCAAAGTCCTCGTCATGATAATAGGAGACAAAGTAGTTATCCATGCTCCCGCTTATGTGGTAGGAAGAATGACCGAAAGGAACATTGTTCCTGTACCAGGAACGATCGACCCCGTCCTCATCCACAGGCCATGGATCGGCCTCACCGCCGTGCCCCAGCCTGTAGTTACCGGGAAAATAGAAATGAAGGTCCTCCGCGCTCTTCACCGCTGCATTGTTCCACTGATAGTAGGATTGCATAAAAGGAGAGTCGTTATACCAGAAGGTGGTGGTCTCAAAATACGAGCTGTTAGGCGGCAGCGAAATATCCACCCGCCACTGCAAATGAGATGGAAGATCCAATCCTCCCACCACACAGTGAGCGGTGCCGTCCTCATCCACAAATACCTTATAATTCACAGGAGCAGCACCACCCGGATGATGCCCGATCACCCCTGAGTTCCATTCTATACCCCCGGAGGTCCAGGGTCCTCTCATGGCCACATCCCTGAATTTTACCACATCATTTTTATAGATAAATTCCTTTCCCGTGGCCTTGTCGATGGCACCCCATACCTTACCCCCAATCTCCGGGGCAATGTAGACTTCCACGTAGTCGTTCTCCAGTTTCACCATCTTCCACTCCTGCTCCTCCCCTTCGTGGCTGAAACCATCGATACGGGAGTAAGGGTAGATATCGCTCCTCTTGGCAATTATGGGCAGGTAAGAGGTATCGGAAAAAGGATAGGTAAGGATGGTCTCAGAGTATTCGGAAATTTGACTCTCTGGCTTGCAGGAACCCAGTAAAAAAGGAATGGCAAGCAATAGAATCAGGTGATGGAATGAAGCTTTCATATGAATAGGTTTTTATGGATTCAGGATAAAATGTGATATGCGATACTCACTCCTCCCCTGTCTCTGCAACGGCAAAGAACATTCCCCGTTTCATGAGCGAATAGAGGCGTTCACCGGGATGATCCCAGAGCAGATTATACATGCTGGCTTCCCGGTCCGATTTAATGTACCAGTCTCCTGTCATGTAAACCCTGCCATGTTCATCGGCTGCAAGTGCATTGATCATGCGGGCAGCCCTTCCATCCTGGTCCACAATCTTACCATGGTCGGTGATGAGGTTGGGATCGTCTCCCTTCTTAAGAGATATGCTTCTCAAATGCAGATTGGAGTTGTAACCAACTATATCGGGATCTTCATCCCTGGCCAGCTCGGGGCTTATGGTCCGCTGCATTTGCAAATCCTCATACTGGACAAAATAGAGCCTATCACCTCCCCTTGCAGTCTCATGGAAAGTAGAGCCTATACTGGCGATGGGCTCAAAGGCCTCACCGCTGGCAATGTCCTTCGAAGGGTCAAAGATCCAGAGCCGTTCATCACCACCTCCCCAGGCGCCCATGGCAAAGAGACAGCGCTCCCTTCCGGGGAGTGCCTCCGTATAATTCCAGCAGCGGGTATTGTACCAGTAAGTTCCCTCAACAGGTGTTCCGTCGATCAGCCTGGCTTCTTTGGGAAGGGCATCCTTGTAGGTAATAATCTTGCCTGCCTCCGGACTGTAGCAATAGAGGTTGCCCCGGTCGTAAGCATACTGCCACTCCCTTTTCCACAGGGTGAACCAGCAGTTCCCCTGATGATCCACATAAAACCAGGGAGTCCCTCCGGTTTCTCCGAAGGTCAGCTGGCCCAGATCCTTTTTCTCGCCCGACTCAATATCCACACGGTAGAGGTGCACCCCGTCTTCCTTGATCAGGTCGGGTTGGAAGGGCGATAGCATCACATAAAGGACCTTGCGTTCCGGATCCACCTGGATGGCTGAATAGATGGAGTAGCGTGCTTTTACAATGCCAAAATCACGGAACTTGCCGGTGGCAATTTCATATCCCAGAACATGGGCACCAGGATAGATATCGATCCCTTCGGGCCAGTAGTTGGAAAGGTGGGTGGTAAAGTAGAGCCAGCCATCCAGTTCCACAATAGGACTATGTATCTTGCCCTGCTGGGATCCGGTGAACTCCTCGCCGCAGAGAATTGTCATGTCCTCTGCGATCATACGATGTTCTTTTTTTACCGGATCGTAGACATGCAAGCCGGCTCCGTGTCCGCTTGAGTGTGTGGAAGTAGCGAAATAACAATTCCCGTCGGAGGCCACTCCGATGCCCTGCCACTGTCCGTCCCACTCCTTGCAGATCTTGTTCATGGAATAGGATGTTACATTGCAAATTACTCCGTCATGTTTACCGGTCCCCGGTTTTTGAGCATTTACACTGGGTTGAAAAGCAAAAAATATTGTCGCGAAAGACAAAGCGGTAATGATCATTTTAGTTCGGATGGATTTCATATCTTTTCGGTGCTTATTATTTGTTTGCAGGTGTCTATAAAGATAAGTGAGAGTTTTATCAATTCAAATTGGAATCCGTCATTCACTATTAATTTTTAACTTGCTTTTCGCACATTTCAAATAAAAGATGAAAAGAGTCTATCTTTCCCTAGCTTTTCTTTTTGCTGTAATTATTTCGATTCACTCCCAGTACGATGTAAATCTGTTTGACTTCTGGAAGTTTTATACCGATTCGGAGAATGCCATGTATAAAAGTTCATGCCATTCTGCCTTTCAGCAGCTTCAGGAACGTAAAGCTGACATTAGTCAACTACAAACAAAAGATGACCATCTGCTTAGGCAGGAAGCTGTCAGAAAAAAGCTATTGCAGCTTGTGGGTCCCTTACCGGAAAAAACTCCTTTAAATGCCCGTGTGACCGGAGTGATCCAGAAAGAAGATTACACCGTTGAAAAGCTTATATATGAATCTCTTCCCGGCTATTATGTGACGGCTGCCTTGTTTATACCGGCTAAGCTGAAGGGAAAGGCCCCTGCAGTAATTTATGCAAGCGGGCATACTGCAAATGGCTTCCGGAGCGAAACCTATCAGCACATCATTATCAATCTGGTGAAAAAGGGATTCGTTGTCCTGGCATTTGATCCCGTCGGGCAGGGAGAACGTCTGCAGTATTATGATGAAAAGACGGGTAAATCCCCCTTTGGACCAACCAGCGAACACTCTTATCCGGGAGCACAATGCTATATTTCCGGATACTCCCCAACCTTGTATTTCATCTGGGATGGGATCAGAAGCCTTGACTACCTGCTTACCCGGAAAGAGGTGGATCCCGAAAGGATCGGCATGACCGGAAGATCGGGTGGCGGCACACAAACAGCATATACAGCAGCCTTAGATAACAGAATACTGGCCGCAGCACCTGAATGTTTTATTACCAGCATGGAATATATACTGAAATCAATCGGGCCCCAGGATGCAGAGCAGAACCTGATCCATATGATAAGTGAAGGGCTGGATCATGCAGACCTGCTGGAGGTGAGGGCTCCAAAGCCCTCCTTAATGATAACTACCACCAGAGACTTTTTCAGCATTCAGGGCGCCAGGGAGACCTTCGGTGAAGTAAAACAGTTTTATCATGCTCTGGAAGCCGGGGGACAAATAGCAATGGTTGAAGATGATGATGTGCATGTGTCCACAAAAAAGAACCGTGAAGCCATGTACGCTTTCTTTCAGAAGTACCTGGACAATCCCGGCAGTCCGGCTGATCAGGATGTGGAAGTTTTTAATGAGAAGGACTTATGGGTCACAGAAAGCGGTCAGCTGTCAACTTCGATGAAAAGTGAGACACTTTACTCATTGAACAGGAAAATTGCAAAGAATCAAATCGCAAAGCTGAAGCTATTCAGAGCCAGTGAGGATTTTGATGAACATATGAAGAAGACAGGCGAGGAAGCAAAACGATTGTCAGGGTTCGAAGCTCCAGAATATTCCGGTGAGGCGCAGTTTTCCGGTCGATATGTGGGAGAAGACTATGTGCTGGAAAAATACCTGATCCCGGGTAGTGGCAGCTATATGCTTCCTGCGGCCCTGATTATGCCTGTTGAAAAAAGGAACAATGAAGTGCTTCTTCTATTGGATGAGCAGGGGATGGAACACACTGCAGGAAAGGATAGCCTGATGATTCATTCCATGTTGAAGCAGGGCTATTCGCTGTTACTCTTTGATGTCCGGGGCATTGGCAGCCTGGGACCAGGGTATTTGAAAGGGGATGCCTATATTGATAATATCTCATACAATCAGTGGTTTGCGGGAATTCTGACAAATAAATCAACTGTTGGAATGAGGGCTGAAGATATCCTGATGATCGTAGACTTTATTGAAACCCGGCTTGAAGAATTTGAGATTATAGCTGCTATAGCCTCAGGGGCAAGTGGCAGTGAGCTGCTGCATGCCGCCGTCTTTGATAAGAGGATTCAAAAAATATGCCTGGTTAAACCATTTATAAGTTTTGAAT
>CAYWGP010000260.1:0-17416 GCA_964458155.1 uncultured Bacteroides sp. | reverse complement strand
TCCCGGACCAGCGAACGGTAGCTGGCATAGCTTTCCGTTCGTCCATGTGACTCAATCCACTGGTGCTCGTCGGGAGGAACTGCCTGCTGGCTTACCTGTCCCCCGATCCAGTCTGTCGGCTCTGTCATGATCACCGAAGATCCGTTCCTGCAGGCTGCCAGGGCTGCAGCACAGGCGCCTAATCCTCCTCCAATAATGACAATGTCACTCTTCAATTCATCGCCCAAAGGCCTGCTGAGGACAGAGGCCAGGCTAGCATTCCAGCTGCCGGAGCCAAAAGCTCCGGCGCTTAGAATGCTGCATTGTTTGATGAATCTCCTTCGAGACATTGATTAAGCCTCAGACATCAGGATCTCCCTGAGCCTGCTTGCAACAATCCTTTCCTGTCCGGCCTGCATCATCCAGGTGGTAATCCCGATTGATTTTGATCCACCAACTGTTTCAATGGAAGGATGTCCCTCTCTGAGCTTTTGCCTTACCTGGTCAGGTGTCAATCCGGTCTTATCAGCGTCCAAAGAGATATTCAGTGAAGGCACATGATTGGCTACCAGTGGCACATGTATTTCGGGTTCTACACCCTCAATGTCAGCCACAGCATCATGGATGATCCGGATTTGCATCTCCCATAAAGCCCAGTCTGCCTCATGATCACGCGACAGATAGGATTCTACGGTGACCAGCATGCCCAGTACCTCTTCCTTATTCACTTTCATCCCCCTTCCGATGGTGTTTCCCCTTGGTGGGGCATGAAGCCGGGCTGCATCGATGTATTTCTTCTTACCCATCAGCAGTCCTCCGCTCTGGGGTCCTCTGAGTCCCTTGCCTCCTGAGAAAGCCACCATGTCAAATCCCATTTCGTTGTATTTCCAGAGGTTTTCCACCGGGGGCACATCTGCCGCACAATCGTTAAAAGTAGGGATCCCATACTTTTGGGCAATCTCAACGAATTCCTGATCCTGAACCTCCCCAACAAAATTGTTCCCATTGAAGAACCACATCATGGCCGTTTTCTCATTGATGGCTTTTTCCAGTTCCTTTCGTGATTCCACCTCCACAATCTTGACCCCGCAATTCCGGATGGCATGGGCGTAACCAATGACATGGGATTTCTGGAGGATTACCTCACTCTTCATCCCCTTGAGATCAGGGATCTGAATCACTTTTTCGGGATCCATTCCTGCAAGTACCCCGGCAGTGCCCAGGGTAATGGCCGAAGCGGCCCCTGAAGTAATGGTGGCTGCCTCGCAGTGCAGAAGCTCGGCTATGCGTGCCCCAACTTTATCCTGGAGGTCGTCCAGGAATACATATTCATTGGTGGCATAGTTATAGGCTTCAATTACTTCCGGATGCATCAGCGATCCGGTCATGAAAGTATAGGTCCCGGCTGCATTGATAAAGGTTCTTACACCCAGTTCCTTGAAATAGTCTCTCCGGACTACCTGTATGGGAGCCGGACTTCTGGCCATGAGGCCTGTTCCGAACAGACCTCCCACCAGTGGAAGACTGGCCAGATTTTTAAGTAAATTTCTCCTGCTTACCATATCAGTCCAGGGCTGCGATACAATCAATTTCAACCAGCGAATCTCCCGGTACACCACCATAAGTAGCCACAGTGGTTCTTACGGGTGGATTCTTTCCGAAGCGTCCCTTGTAGACCTTGTTCATGCCATGATAATCGTTGAGATCATGAAGGTACACATTTACCTTCAGCACCTTGTCCATGGAGGAGCCAGCCTTCACAAGCTCTTTCTCAAGTTCATTGAGAACGTGATCGGTGTGGTCAGCAATGTCTCCGTCAAAGTGGGCCCCTTTACCCGCAATGAAGACCAGATTTCCCTGGATCGTGTGTCCTGAAAAGAGGGGCACATCGTCCTGCATGGTAATGTTGCCAGCGATTTTTTCCGGTTTATCCTCTTTTGGAGTTGCAGCTTTTACCGTTGCTGCTCCCAGTCCAACAGCCGTGGCTGCAACTACGCCTTTTAAGGCTTTCCTTCTGGAATTCGGTTCATTCTTTTTCATAAGTCGACTTTTAAATATTGGTGTGCAATAACTATTATTTATTTGTTTCCCATTCCTGCATGGAGATTCCATTCAAATCCCATACCACCTTGCCCTCCCTGAGGGTTAATTCGCATTCCAGTTTTTTACCCCCCTGGATCTTCCATCCTCTAACGTCGGTGAATCCAAAATCTCCCTCCTTCAGGTTGAGTACTGCGATATCGGCATGTGCCCCCACACTCATATGCCCCAGTTCCTCTCTGTGCAGATGGACTGCAGGTGCCCAGCTGGACTTGGCAATAACATCTTCTAAAGGCATGCCCATGTTCAGGAACTTGGACATCACATTGAGCATGTCCTTCATGCCTGCATTCATACTTCCGGTATGAAGATCCGTACTGATCATATCGGGCAAAAATCCCTGATCCAGTGCAGGCAGGGCCTGTTCAAAGACAAAACTTCCTCCGCCATGTCCCACTTCAAATAAAATCCCTTTCTCCTGGGCCTGATGTACACAGGGCCTGACTTTTCCGTTTTCATCCACCACGGGCATCCTTCCCCCTACATGGGCATAACAGTGAGCATAGATGTCCCCCGGTCTCAGTTTTTCCAGCAGCAGGGTTTCTATGGATAATTCGGGGGTACTTCCACCAAAATCTATCATGGCCGGAATGCCGCCTGCAAGTTCTCCGGCTTCCACGGTGCGCTCCAGGGGGGTCCAATCATGACCGCTGTAGTGGGCCAGCTTGGTTCCCACGATAACATCCTTATTTTGCCTGGCCACAATGGCGGTAAGCTTGGGGTCCATATCCCCCAGGTTCTGCTCCACGGCACCTCCTTCCATACCCCAGCCCACAATATTGATAAAGGCCAGTACCCTGGTTTTTGAATTATCAATGGTCTGTTCCCTGAAGGTCTTGAAATTCCTCCAGCCGGCACTTCCCGCATCCACTACGGTGGTTACACCATGGCGGAATGTGAATCCGTCCGGGGGCAGACTGGTATACGAGTTGCTGATGTATTGATCCTGGTTGGTACCATGGAAAACATGTACATGCATATCGATCAGTCCTGGAACCACATAAAGCCCGGTGGCATCGATCACTTTTTTTGCTTTTTCGCCGGGAATGGAGGTAGATACTTCGGCTACTTTCCCATCAAGTAAGGCCACATCCATGACCTGATCCAGGTCATTTTTAGCATCGATCAGGTGTCCGTTCTTAATCAGCAGGTCGTATTCCTGTGCCCCGACCGAAAGACTGGCTGCCAGAAAAGCAACAATCCAAAGGGCCTTAAAATTAGATTTTGTCATATCAAATTAGATTGTCATTAATGGTACCCGAATGAAGCATTTCATCTGCTTTTATAAACCAGGTATAGATTCCTTCTTTCACCTGGCGATTTTTGTTGTCTTTGTGGTCCCAATGAAGCTCGGCTACACCGGAAACGGTCTGTAAAGACTCGAAAGTCCGGATCACATTGCCATCTGTATCTTCAATGTGGGATTCAACGGTATGATTTCTTCCCGATTGGTCCAGAAAGAGGGGGACCCTGAATTCTTTATTCACTTTTCGGATGTCGCCAATTCTGGACTGACACTTATCCAGGCGGGGGATTTCCACTGTATCAGATGAATCCGAGAGGTCAAAGGTCTCGTGATGATCAAGGGACATGCTTCCCAGACCATGCCTCTCAGAAGCAATCCTGATATGAGAAGCGTTGGGATGATCACAGGGAGTCCATCCGTCGTCTGTGCTGATCAGGTTCATATTATTGGCTTCCCTGAACCGGTTGATCAGGCCCAGGTTGTATGTATCCAGGGCCACAGGATCTTTGCTGACCGCAATCATATTCGCATGATATGCATTCCCCGACAGGGGGCCCCCCTGATAGATGCCCGCAAGCGCATCCAGGAAATTAAGAATATAGGGAGCCTGCTGGTTGATGTTCTTGTAAAAGACTGGTGCGCAAAGGCGGGTTCCTGCAAATGGGCTGTCCTTGTCGGTCCAGTCTGTCCCGTGAGTACCCACGGGATTGTCTGTGCAGCCATAGTTGTTTTTCATGGCTCCAGTGATCCCTGCCTCCCTGTGGTCTTTGGCTATAATATAATTGATCAGGAAATCATGCTGGTACACGCCGGCGAAAATACGTTGAGGTGCCCGGTACTTCCTCGGATAGTCAGGAGCTGCGATAAAACCCGGTGCATCATCCGGAATTTCCAGGGGTCCTGTTGAAGCGATCCAGTGAATCCCGGGGGCCCCGGGCCTGGAATCTTTGTAAATACCTGCCCGGTCAGGAAATACAGGCCGGTAGCCCTGAACGATCGGAAAATTCTTACGGCTTCCCCGGGCATATATTCTTTCGAAAAAGGTAATATTTTCCGGAGGAAAACTTCCGTCCATCATTTGAGTAAGACCGGTGACAATGGCATTGGTAATTGCAGATTTCGGTCCAAAGGGGCAGGTGTAGGAGGACCAATCATTGTCTCTGTCCGGTGAGTAGGAAAAATTGAGCTTGATTCCGATCTTCGTATCTGCATTGGGATGACCGGCCGGGAAAAGCGATTCCCAGGCTTTTCCAACACTTGTCTGCCCGGTTAATTTCGTCACTGCCGTGTCCACCATACTGGCTATGCGCATGCTCTGGATATCCCAGGATAATATTTTATCTACCCGGATCCCGAAAGAATCTATCACCTGCCCTGGCGTGAATTGCATGCTGGAGGCAAGCTGGTCCCGGACACTGACTACGGGTGATGCATACAGGTCTTCATAAATTCTACCACCTCTGCCGCAGCCGTAATGCATAAAGGGTGCTGCCAGGAGTGAACCTGCTCCATACTTTATGAATTTCCTGCGTTTCATAAATAAGAAAGTTTAGAAGTACAAATAAGCTTTTGAAGGAGGCCATGAAAAGTACTAAAAAAAATGCACTTTCTGAAGATATGTACTAATTTCACCTAAATTATTCCAGCCTTGTTTATTTGAACCAATAGCACAAACCCACCGCCATGCCTAAACTTTTAAGCTTTCTACTTATTCTAACAACGGTACTTGCTTCCCACGGACAAACACGGGAGATCCTTCTGGACGAAGGCTGGAAGGCTAAACGGGCATTGGAAGTGCCTGTTGACGGGACCGTGGTATCTTCACCTGATTTTGAACTATATGATTGGATGGAGGCTGTGGTTCCCGGAACAGTGTTAGGCACCCTCTTACACAATAAGAAGGTACCCGATCCTTTTTTTGGATTGAATAACGAATTGATCCCTGATATATATGAAACAGGACCAGAGTATTATACATTCTGGTTTCTGAACCGGTTTTCAGTACCAGTATTGGAGGAAGGGCAGCAGGTGTGGTTAAAATTCAGGGGAATCAATTATTCGGCAAACATGTTCTTAAATGGCAAACGTGTGAATTCCGATACACATAGAGGTATGTTTCTGAGAGAAAAGTACCTGATTACTCCAATGCTTATTGAGAATGGCACAAATAAGCTGGCCGTGCTGGTGGAGCCACCGGATCCAGTTGGTAATGCCAACGGGGGACAGGGGGGCGATGGAACCATTGCACGGTCGGTCACCATGCAGTATACAGCCGGCTGGGATTGGGTTTGTCCCATTCGCGACAGGAATACCGGGATCTGGGACCAGGTATCCCTGGAGCTTACCGGGCCGGTGGACATCCGTGATCCTTTCGTTAAACCTGATGTCCCGGGTAAAAGAGTGCCTGGTGAAAAGCAGAAGCCTGCATTCATCACTATTTCTGCAGAGTTATTTAATGCCTCCGGTAAAAGGCAGGATGGCACGCTGATTGCCACATTGGATGGGAGCAGCTGGTCCTTGCCGGCAAGCATTAAGGCCGGTGAAACAGTTAAGCTTGAATTTGATGAAATAGAAATTAAGAATCCGAAACTCTGGTGGCCCAATGGCATGGGGGAAGCCAACCGAAGCGAAGCGGAGCTCGGCGAAGCCAACCTTTATAAACTGGAACTGAGTTTCCAGCAACAGGATATAGAATCGGACTCAGAATCGTTCAACTTTGGCCTGCGTGAAACTTCCAATTATTTCGATAAGGAGGTTGGCGGAAGGGTATTCCTTATTAACGGACAGAAGATTTTTATTAAGGGCGGAAACTATATTTCATCCGATGCAATGCTTCGTCTGAGTCCTGAAAGGTATGAAGCGGAAGTCCGCATGCACGCTGAAATGAATATGAACATGATCCGCATTTGGGGAGGGGCCATGCCTGAACGCCCCGAGTTTTATGAGGCCTGTGATAAATACGGGCTTCTGGTCTGGCAGGATTTCTGGGTTTCGGGCGATTGCAACGGACGCTGGCTGGATCCCCGTAAAAAGGAATCACAGGCACGCAGGCAGGCCTACCCCGACGATCACTCGCTTTTCATAAGCACGGCTATTGACCAGATAAAAATGCTGCGCAATCATCCCAGCCTGTACATGTGGTGCGGAGGAAATGAATTTCCTCCACCGCCGGATATCAACGAGATGCTTGAAAAAGAGATCTTCCCGGAATACGATGAAACACGCTATTATGTTAATGAATCTACTTCCGACAGTATTCTCAGAAATACCATTGGAGGAAATGGAGACGGCCCCTATGGCATACAGGATCCTAAACGCTTTTTTGTAACACAATCCTACCCTTTCAACCCTGAGCTGGGATCGGTGGGCATGCCCAATGTGGAAAGCATGAGAAAGATGATGGACGAAAAAGATCTCCAGCCTCCGCAAAGCGACAGGGCAAATCCAGTCTGGCGCTATCACAAATACATTGGATACGGAAAGTATATTGAGCAGCTTGGCGAGATTAAAGGCATAGAAGACTTCTGTAAAAAGGCCCAGCTGGTGAATTATGAACAATACCGGGCCCTGCAGGAAGGCTTCAGTGCCGGCATGTGGGACAAGTATACCGGCATGCTGGTATGGAAGAATCAGAATCCATGGACCTCCCTGCGTGGCCAATTTTATGATGTGTTCCTGGATCAGAATGGAGCTTTTTACGGTTTCAGGCATGGGGCCGTACCCTTACATGTACAGTTAAATCTGAACGATTCCAGCATTTGTATCCAGAACCAAAGCTATTTCGATGCCAGGGATTTGATCATTGAATCGGAGCTCTTCGATATCCATGGAAGTTCCATGGAAAAGAGCAGCACCAGGGCAAGGGTAAAAGCAAATTCATACCAGGTAATCCAGAAGCTGTTCAAGGATAAAAAGCCGCAGGGATTTTATTTTGCCCGGCTGGAACTTAAGAATGGCGATGGTGAGCTGCTTGATGAAAACCTGTACTGGCTTACAGGCAGTGATTCTGACTGGCTGGAGCTGGAAGGATTAAAGCCTGCGAATATAAAAGTGGATGTTAAGCAGGATATTGAAGATTTGATCATTGCAGAAATTGAAAATACAGGCGTAGAAACGGCATTCTTTATGCGCATGAAAGTTAGCGGTACAAAGAACGGGGAGCTCGTGCTTCCGGTGTTTATGGAGGATAATTATATCACTCTGTTTCCGGGCGAAAAGCGACAGATTGGAATCGATCTGTCTCATTTGAGTGAAAAAGACAGAAATTCATCACTTCAACTGGAGCTAAGTCCATGGACCGGGGAAACGGTAACAGTCGGATTATAAAAACTACACCCTATGAAGAAAGTAAGTCTATTATTTGTGCTTGCAATTTTAGTTTCATTCAATGCAAAGAAGCCTGAAATCGGATTACAAGAACAGATCAGAACCAACGAATACTTTGCTTTCACAAAGGACAAAGCACTGGAAATTGTAAAAACCGGGTTTAATGCCGGCGATGGCTACGGAGAGGTCTGGATCCGCGATTACAACACCTTCATTGAACTTTCGGCCGAAGTCTTTCCCCGGGAAAGCCTGAAAGAAAACCTGCGCGTGTTCTTTCGGCTTCAGGGGGAGGATGGAAATATCATTGATGGCTTTATTCCCAGGGAAAAAGCCATACAAACCGAGGATGGCTATCAGTATATCTTTACTGAACTGGAGCCCGATTATGCCGGTCATAAAAACACGGTTGAAACAGATCATGAATCATCCCTGGTGCAGGCAGTTTACAAGTATGTAAAAAAGACAGGTGACACAGGATTCCTGGATGAAAATATTGGTGGTAAAACAGTGGCAGAGCGCATGGAATGGTCCATGGAATTCTTATTAAATCATCGCTGGAGTGAAGAGTATGGTTTAATATACGGAGCAACCACTGCCGATTGGGGGGATGTGCAGCACTGTCATCCCTGGGGAGTCTTTATTACCGAAGACACAAAATTTTGCCTTGATATTTATGACAATGCCATGATGCTTATTGCACTGGATAATATGATGGAGCTCGTACCTGCTACCTTAGAAACGTGGCAGCCCATTCACAAGCAAATGGCTGAAAATACAATGAAATATTTGTGGGATGCACAGAATCAAAAATTCATACCTCATGTGTATCTCGATGGATCTCCGTATCCTGATGATTTTAACGAAAATGAAATTTATTATCACGGGGGGACTGCCGTGGCTATTGAAGCCGGATTGCTTTCGAAAGAGCAGATAAAAGTTTCACTCAATAAGATGATTGCGAATGTAGAAGCCTCCGGAGCGGGTTCCATCGGCTTAACCATGTATCCGCCCTATCCCGAAGGTTCCTTCGAAAATAAAGGCATGTACCCTTACGGCTACCAGAACGGAGGTGACTGGACCTGGTTTGGGGGCCGTATGATTCAGCAGCTGGTAAGATATGGCTTTGTTGAGGAAGCTTACGTACAGGTTCAGCCCATGGTAAAACGCGTGAAAGATAACGACGGGTTTTACGAGTGGTACACAATCGACAACAAGCCTGAAGGCTCAGGAACCTTCCGGGGCTCTGCCGGAGTATTGTATAAGGCCATTGAGATGTTGGAAGAAGTTAACTAAAGATAGCTTTATATGTACCGAATACTCCTTGCTTTTCTTGTTGCTGCCATTTGCACAAGTTCCTGCCAGGACCAGGCAGAAAGCCAACTGGCAGCAAGAATTCTGGCAGACGAAAACTTCATAAAGGTTGACAGCATGGCCCGGCAGCTGATGAAGAAGGGATTCTATGCAGGCTCGGGATATCAGATGGTATGGGCTCGGGACCTGAATACCTTTATCGAATTGTCCTGCCAGGAATACGACAATGCTGTTATCCGGGAAAACCTGCTTATGTTTTTTCACTTTCAACAGGAAAACGGAGAGCTGCTCGATGGCTACGTTCCCCGGGAAGGATTTACCTGGGACGACCCAAATACTTACGATTCTCCAACGGCAACAGGGCATATCGGTTTTAAGAACACGGTTGAAACCGACCAGGAAACTTCTTTGATTCAAGCCATCCATAAATACATCATTAAGACAAAGGATACAAGTATTCTTTCAGAAGAAGTGGCTGGACTTACAGTGTATGAAAGGCTGTCTCTGGCTGTGGAATACCTGTTATCTGAAAGATATTCTGAAGAATACGGCCTGATAATCGGGGCAACTACCTTCGATTGGGGAGATGTGCAGGTAGAAGGAGGCACCGTGGTAGATGTGGACAGCCTGACGCACTGGAGCATCGATGTTTACGATAATGCCATGTTTGCCATTGCCCTTGATCATATGGCAGGTTTCGCGTACGATCCCAAAGAGGAAGAACAGTGGAACATGCTGCATTTAAATAGTTTATTAAATATCAGAAAGCATTTATGGGATGGCAGCAAGGGGAAATTTATTCCGCATGTATACATCGATGAATCACCTTTCCCTGCTGAATTCAAGGAGAACGAAATCCATTATCACGGGGGGACTGCCATTGCCATTGAGGCCGGGGTTCTGAATTCAGAAGAGATTGCTCTGGTGCTATCTCACATGAAAAATAATGTTGAATTATCCGGAGCACCTTCCATTGGTTTAACACTTTATCCTCCCTATCCCGAAATAGTACTGGGGAAGAATGTTTCTCCCCCATACCACTACCAGAACGGTGGTGACTGGACCTGGTTTGGGGGCCGGATGATTCAACAGCTTATAGCCTATGGCTTTGTGGAAGAAGCCTATGATCTGGCAGAGCCCATGATGGAGCGGGTTGTAGCAAACAATGATTTCTACGAATGGTATGAAATAGATGGGACACCGGCTGGTTCTGCCAGTTTTAAAGGCTCGGCGGGAGTTCTGGCGAAATCCGTTGAGATGTTCTACCAATGGGCAAACAAAAACTTTTTATCCGGGAATAAAATCATCTGGCAAATTGGGGAAAACAACAACAGCGGGGCCGAATTTGCGTTGGCACCAAATGATTATGCCCGCTTTATTGAAAAGGATTTTGGTTGGGAAGACAAGTATTTCCTGATTGGCACATCGGAGGATAAGACCGACTGGCCATACATCCTTCCCGGCACCAGCGATACCTGGGGAGGAACCTGGGGAACGTCGGGCTGGCGTTCGAGCACCCTGAATATCCTGTTTGGCATTAAAAAGCTTACGAAAGAAGGAACGTGGAAATTAACCATCGATCTTCTGGATTGCAATCCGGAAGATCTGCCTCTTTTTAAAGTTAGCGTGAACGGAAATACATGGAAATATCGTATTCCTGCCATAAACGAAAAGAGCACCATAGATGGAGAGAATGATGAATTGTCGGAATACCTGATTGAGATACCCGTTGAGACAGGTCTGATGCGCCCTGGAGGAAATGAAATCAGGCTGACAACTCTGGAAGGCTCCTGGCTGAAATTCGACCAGGTAAAACTGGAAGGTCCGGGGAAGGTGCATCTGAGGGAAAACAAAAGTGTTTACCTCCGCGGAGTTGAGGCTGCCAACTATGAAATTGAGATGGAAAAAGGCTCAGCCCAGGCATTACTGGTGGATGTGGAACACCTTGTCGGAAAGCCTGCTTTGCTTGTGAAGCTCGATGGGAAGGATATTTTCTCTGCAAGGCTCGAAGCGAAAAGATACACCTTTGAGGCACCCATGCCTGCCGTTGAATCGCCGGTAAAAAGTAAATACGAGATTTTAGTTGATGATGAATTAATTCAGTCAGGGACGGTGCTTCGGGAACCCAAAGCCCCAATTACTCCTGCAGGGTATGTGGACACCAAAATGGGGACGGCCCACTCACGCTGGATGATCGCACCGGGGCCCTGGATGCCTTTCAGCATGGTAAAAATGAGCCCCGACAATCAGAACGATAGCTGGCAGGCCGGCTATGAACCTACCTTCGAATCCATTGGCTGTTTTTCACACATACATGAATGGACCATTGCCGGCCTGGGATGCATGCCCACAAATGGCCCCCTGCAAACCCAGGTGGGTGACCAGAAAGATGTGGACAGCGGTTACCGCTCGCGCATTGATAAATCTGCCGAAGAAGCACCAATCGGCTATTATAAGGTTCATTTAAGGGATTATGATATTCAGGCGGAAATAACAAGTTCCACCCGCTGTGGCTTTCAGCGTTACACCTTTCCGGAGGACCGGGAGGGTTCACGTGTCTTGTTTGATCTGATGATTCCGTCGGAATATACGTATAAGCTGCAGGAGGTTTATATAAAGAAGACCGGCGAAAAAATCCTTGAGGGTTATAGCCATCAACTCTGCCCGAATACCTGGTCCGGAGGTATTTCCCAGGAATACATCGTGCATTTTGTTGCTGAATTCGACCAGGCCATTTCGGGATTTTCCCTATGGACAGAAAAGGGCGTTCAGGAAGATACCGATTTGCTTAAAATTAAGAAGCCTGAAGATGCAGGAGCCATCGTGGAGTTCGATACAAAGGTAAATAAGGTGGTACAGCTGCGCACCGGGATCTCCTATGTGAGCATCGAGAATGCCCGTGAGAATCTGGAAACTGAAATCTCAAATCCATTTGGATGGGATTTTGATGCAGTTCGCCAGAAACATGTGGAAGCCTGGGACGAGCTGATGCAACGCGTGCTTATCACCTCAAATGACCAGCGCGAAAAAATGCGCTTTTATACCAACTTCTATCGTTCACTGTGCAGCCGTAATACCTTTAGTGATGTAAATGGTGAGTGGCGCGATGCCGATGAAGTTGTCCGTAAAATGGAGGATTCCTCTTCGCCCGCGCTGGGCTGCGATGCCTTCTGGAATACCTTCTGGAATCTCAACCAGTTCTGGAACCTGGTAACTCCGGAATGGAGCAATCGCTGGGTAAAATCGCAGCTGGCCATGTACGATGCAAATGGATGGCTTGCAAAGGGCCCGGCAGCAATGGAGTATATCCCGGTCATGGTGGCTGAGCATGAAGTGCCCCTGATTGTTGGGGCATACCAGATGGGAATTCGCGATTACGATGTGGAAAAGGCTTTTGAAGCAGTGAAAAAAATGCAAAGCACTCCCGGAAGAGAAGTTGGAGGTGGCTTTGCCGGAAACCGGGATTTAAGTGCTTATCTACAGTATGGATATGTTCCCTACGACAAAGGCCGTTTTTCAAATTCCCTTGAATATTCCTTCGACGACTGGACGGTCTCACAGTTCGCCAGGGCGCTGGGGAAGGAGGAAGATTACCAGGAATTCCTGGAGCGCGGCTACTACTGGAGAAATATAATAGACAAGGAAACAGGCTATGCCCGGATGAAGGACTCGAAAGGGGAGTGGATGCCAGAGTTCGATCCCTATAAATCGGGAGCAAACAAACATTATGTGGAGGGAAATGCCTGGCAACTGACCTTTTTCGTACCACAGGATGTTCCGGCATTGGCTGAAGCCATTGGCAAAGAGCGATTTATTGAACGTCTGGACTGGGGCTTCTCCGAAAGCGATCTTACCCGTTTTAATGGGATGAATGACCAGTACTGGAACTACCCGGTGATTCAGGGAAATCAGCAATCCATGCATTTTGCTTTCCTCTTTAACTGGGTGGGGAAGCCCTGGTTGACACAAAAGTGGAGCCGTGCGATTATCGACCGCTATTACGGTTATGGTGTTGCCAATGCTTACCTTGGCGACGAGGATCAGGGACAAATGAGTGCGTGGTTTATCATGGCGTCCCTGGGACTTTTCCAAACAGATGGTGGGTGCCGTGTGGAACCCATTTATGAGATTGGCAGTCCTCTTTTTGAAAGAATTGAAATTGATCTGGGCAGGCAATTTGGTCGCGGCGAAACATTTGTAATAGAAGCCAGAAATGCATCCCGCCTGAATCTCTATGTACAATCGGCAAGGCTGAATGGCAAAGCCTTGAACGACTTCAAATTTCCCGCAAGTGAACTGTTAAAAGGTGGCAGGCTTGAATTAGTTATGGGCGCTGAAGCAAAAACCAAAAGGTAATATGAAAGCATCAATCATTTCAGGAATCATTTTCCTGATCCATTCCATGGCCTTGGGACAGGCAGGTGATAAGGAGTCAGCCTACATGCAGTACCTGGATCATCCATGGGTGGACTCAGTACTCTCCACTCTTTCCATGGAGGAGAAGATGGCCCAGTCAATCTGGGTCCTCACCGGTCCGGATGACGCTTTCTCTGAACTTATGGAAAGTGCCGGGTCCATTGTGGAATTCGGACTGGGTGGTCTGATCTTTACGGCAAAGCCTAATGAGCGGATGCACGAAGTTGCTGACTACTGCCGATCCCACAGTAATATACCATTGGCCATTGCCCTGGAGGGAAGATGGGATGAGCAATTCCCTGACATGGGTTCCCTTGCTGCAATTGCCAGCGATTCCATGCGTTACCTGGCAGGGACAGATCTGGCTGCACAATTGAGGAAGGAAGGAGTGTCTTTAATCATAAGAGAGAAAATTGATGAAGCTGTGGGTGCTGGCCTCAGGGACAGGCAGGTACTCGTACTGAATCGGGAGAATGCTCCTGGTGTGAGCGAATTTATTAAAAGTATCGGTGCAGCTGCTACAGGTGAGATCCATCAAATCATGGATGAGATAAGCCTGGCTGATTCTGTTGACTACCGGACAAGGCAGGTTCTGGCCTTCAAATACTGGGTTTTACAGCAGGATACATTGTCTCCCGAAAAGCCCGGTCAAGCTGCTTTTATGAGGGATCTGTATGCGCATTCCCTGACGGTCCTGAATAACCGTGAGCAGCTTATCCCGGTACAGAATCTGGAAAGAAACAGGATTGCCTGCCTGGCGGTAAATAAACAGAGTCTGACCGATTTTCAGTATATGGCAGGTCTGTATACGCGAACCGATAACTATTTCTGGAATCCAGGGATCGAAAACAGCGATGAGCTGAGCGAAGAGCTTGCAGCATATGATCTGGTTTTAGCAGCTGTATATCCAGGCCAGTCGCCGGAGGAAACAGAGGCTTTGCTAAGATCCTTCATGGAACAGACCCGGCTGATCATGGCCTGGTTTGGAGATCCGGCCAGCCTGGATCGATACAGGAGCGTTACATCTGCTGCTGCCGGCCCGGGACCTGAAGGTCTTATACTGGCCTATGAGCAAAATTCTATGACAGAAAGCCTGGCGGCACAGCTTATTTTCGGGGGCATCGGCGGAGGTGGCAGCTTGCCCATGGCCATTGGAGAACAATACCCGGCGGGACATGGGATCACTACGCCCGGTGGCCTGAGACTTCAGTACGGATTTCCGGAAACTGCCGGAATCTCTTCCAGTCATCTGAACTTTGCCATCGACTCCATCGTGAAACGGGGACTGGAAGCGGGTGCATATCCGGGCTGCCAGGTGATTGTTGCCCGTAAAGGGACCGTCGTCTTTCACAGGGCCTACGGCTATCATACCTATGATAGAAGGATCGAGGTCAGAAAGAATGACCTGTATGACCTGGCATCTGTAACAAAAATCTCAGGACCCCTTTCGGGATTGATGAAGCTGGAAGGCATGGGTAAATTTTCCTACCTGGATCAGCTGGGGGATTACTGCTCTGCCATGAAGGGTTCCGATAAGGCCGGTCTGGAACTGAAGGATGTTCTGGCACACCGGGCAGGACTTTTTCCCTGGATACCCTATTATGAAAACACCTTGAAGAAAGACGGTCAGTATAAAAAGCGTTTTATCCGTACCGAGGCTGGAGGAAAATACACCCTGCAGGTAGCAGACCATGTTTACCTTTCGAATAAATACAAGGACAGGATCTTTAAGGTGATCCGGAAATCGGATCTGGGTGAACAGAAATACCTTTACAGCGGATTGTCCTTTTTTCTCTTTCCTACAGTCATAGAGAATCTGTCGGGCCAGCCCTATGAAACATTTCTTTCGGAACAGATCTACCGCCGCCTGGGAGCCTGGGAGCTGCTTTTTCACCCGCGCAGCACCTTTCCTGGATCCAGGATCGTTCCCACTGAAATTGATTCAGTTTTCCGGAAACAGCTGATCCATGGATATGTGCATGATGAGGGAGCCGCCATGATGGGCGCCTATGCAGGGAATGCCGGCCTCTTTGCTTCTTCCAATGACCTGCTGAAGCTCATCGAAATGTACAGGCGCATGGGGACTTATGGAGGGGAGCAGATTATAGAGGCTGAAGTTCTTAAGGAGTATTCCAGCTACCAGTTTCCTGAACTTGAGATCAGAAGGGGACTGGGATTCGATAAACCCCTGCTGGGTGAATATGATGGGACTGCAGAGGATTACCCCTGTCCGGGAGCCTCTCCATCAAGTTTCGGACACTCGGGTTTTACGGGAACTATTGTCTGGGCGGATCCGGAAAATGAAATAAGCTATGTATTTCTCTGCAACCGGGTCTATACAACCCGCACCAATCAGTTGTTGTATGAGATGAATATCCGGACAAACATCTTGCAGAGTGTTTATGATTCAATCATTGATCCTTAATGATCTTCAGCTATGGCCAAGAGAATAAGCCGTTCATCCATTTGGTATATCCTTATGGACCGTTTCCCGGTACCGGGCATGCACAATGGGAGGGAATACAATGCATAATGAGCTGATTAAGATCTGAAAGATTTACAGCTGTTTCATTTTCATTCCTGGATCTGTTCCTGATTTTGCTTCCTGGTCAGAATTCCTTCAATGACCGGCTGCAATGCAAGGGCTATTCTAAGGGAACCCAGATCAGTAGGGTGCACCCCGTCGACGGTACATTCATCATAATCATCTCCTAAAATTGTAGAACCATCAAGAAAGTAAATGTTTGTATCGCCCGCAGTTCTTCTTTCTTCCACAATTTTTTGTTGAAAGTCCCTGTTATACATCAGCATTTTATAGGCTGGACTGCCATTAATTTCTCTGGCATAGCGTATCTTAGAGATGATCAGGACAGGCAGATCCGGATGCTTCTTCCTCAGAATATCAACAAAGGGTCCCAGGGTGTTTACAATTGTTTTACCGGCATTGGCTTCATAATCCAATACGATCATGCGCTTATCCTGTATTTCATTGATCAAATTAGCCAGGGCAGGTTCTCCTCTTCCATTTCCGGAAAATCCCAGGTTCACAAACTGCACATCCAGCTTTCGACTCAAAATATTTGAATATACCATACCGGGTCTTGCCACACAACCTCCCTGGGTAATGGACGTTCCGTATATCACAATCTTCCCGGGGCGCTTAAATGGCGGAGGTGCTTCTACAAGGGATCCTTGATCCAGACCGATCAATACCGAATTAACTCCATTATAGAGTGGGAGATTAAGTATGAAAGCACCTGTTTGCAGATCGTTCGTATTGAAAAGCTCTACCTGGTACCGGATGGTATCGTAAGGGAAGCGTGTTGTACTCAAATACCTATGTACCCCTCTGTCCTGAATATACAAATCACATCCGCTCTGACCTGTAGCCGGCATATGGTACATTCCCGACCGTTCTCTAAGCTCCACCTTAACCAGGATTCTTTCACTATTGGTCCTGAACCTGACCTGCCCGCCTGCTGTATGATTGGCAAGTTGGTCAACTGCTTCACGTATTTCCCAGGCGGGCTTGAGGGGCAGACGCCTGTATACACTATCCTCTTTGATCCATTCAAAGCCTGAAAGCTCAAAGGGTTCTTCCCTGGGATCAAACCAGACGATCCCGTCAGCGTCAGCCTTTTTCAGGGTCATATTTGGATCCAGTTTTTGTGACGTTGGCTCCTGGGCAAATCCTGCCGTATGAACCATCAGCGCAATCAAAAGCGTCCGAATACTCTTAGAGAATATCTTCATATCATTTATCTTAACCACTTTATAATTTGTTCATACACCGGCTGGCCTTCATCCACCACAGCATGCTTAAAATGATCTTCCACGCCTTTCTGATTATAAACAATGCGGGGATAGCTCAGATCACAAGATTTCTGATCATCCCCGGCAGGATCCCCGTTTCCTGACCGGGGGTTGATGATCAATAATCTTCGGGGCGAGAGCGTTGCCATAAGATCGGGCAGATCATATTTTTCTATGGCTCCTGCCACGCTTGATGGAATATATGCCGGAGAATATTCAGGATTG